>NZ_QQAT01000021.1:0-121598 GCF_003350365.1 Rhodococcus sp. AG1013 | reverse complement strand
CGACCCGTAACGACCTTCGGATCGCGATCGTCACCTGGATCGAACGGACCTACCACCGCCGCCGACGCCAAGCCAGGCTCGGCAAATTGACCCCCGTCGAATACGAGACCATCATGACCACACCAGCCACTCAGGCTGCGTGACCGAACCTGTCACCTGATCGTGCAGCAGTCCCATGGGTCGGTCGGGGTTCGGTGTCGCCGCATGAGGTGAGGACCAGGGGCAGTAGAAGTGCGGCGAGGCAGGTCTGGGGTCGCATCGGGTGTGTCAGGTGCTATCACCCGCGTGGATTACATGTCCCGCTTTGGGACCAGCGCTGCGGGTGACGATGCCGCCTGCCTCAGCGGCTGCCGCTGTCCGCGGCGCTTGACGACATGGGTTCTGGCTTCCGCGTACCGGACTGAGTCTGCTGCCATTCGGCGCGGTTCACCGATACCGGTGCATTGGCTTCTGTGCGCGCCGGTGATTGGTGATCGGTAGCCAGTCGTGAAGTTCTGCACACATGTTGTCGCAGAAAGGATTTCGGCTCGGTGGTGCGTGCGGCCCGCTGTGAACCGTCATCGTAGTTGTCATTTCCCGGAGCCCCGACCTGCGGTGTGACAACTGGTGCGACGACGGCAGGGCGCGATCGTTGTCATCGAAGTTGGCATTTGTTCGCGGCTGTTTGTTGACTGAACGAAATAGGCGGTTAGGCCGATCAGCGGGCTGGTGCGTGCCCAGCCCGGCTCGGCTCGACTCTTGCGCGCGCACCGAACCAACTCGAACCGGACCGGCGTCAACGGCCAACCGCGGAAGGGAACGGCGGGCTGGTGCCGGCGAAGTGTCTCACCGTCCGTGTCGCAGAGTCGACCGATTACGCGACGCACGGCTGCGGTCATCCATCCCCGCACCGCGACGATCCGCATTCGTGATGTGCACTCGGGGCGGGTTGTCGGGGCGGGTTGTCGGCGAAGCCAGTCCTGGTGGGGATCTTGGTGGCATGGATCCCGAAAAGACAAGTTGACTTGACTATTTGTGTCAAGGCGGCTTTACTTGCCGTCATGCGTGGACATGCTGGCGCGAACCAGGTACGAGAGCACAGGCGACTTGCCGGTTTCACTCAAGCCCAGGTGGCCGCCCTCGTCGGAGTCAGTCGGCAGAGTGTCGTGTCCATCGAGCGGGGCGATTACGCCCCCAGTGTGTATCTGGCCCTGCGGTTGGCGCGGGCGATCGACTCGAGTGTCGAGGTGCTGTTTCCCCTAGGCGAGGAGTCGGAATGAGCAGGTTGGTCAAGGTCTTGAGATTCGTCGGTGATCTCGACGACGACTTCTACGCCGATGAGCGGCAACGGGACGTGTGGAACGAGGCGTCCGCGGTCGGGTTCCAGTTCTTTTACTGGGTGGCGCTCCTCGCCGCTGCTGTTCTGCCGTGGGCGGCGGGACGGGCCGGGGCCTGGATTGCGCTCGGCCTGCTGATCACGTGGCTGTTCGGTTCCGCTGTCACGATGACGTATGCCCGGCGGCACTACGTTGACCCTGGATCGACCGAGAACTGGTTGCGTCCAAGGGTTTTCCTCGCTGCTGTCGTGTACCTGATCGGCGCGCTCGGGGTCGTCTCGGAACTGCTGCTCGCCACCGGGGTCGGCACCTGGTTCGGTGTCGTGGTCGGCGCCGCCGGCGGTCTGGTCGCGGCTGCCTGGTCGGTGCGGCGCAAGCGCCGGCGCAGAGCGGAACGCGACCTTCTCGACGAGGACTTCTGAAGCCGGACGTCACGCCCGGCCGGGTTGCCATGGGGATGCCGAGCAGGCCGCGGGCTACGCCGGATTCTCCGCGGCCGACGCGCCGCCATATGGGGTGCGGATCTACGGCTGCACACTCGGAGACGAGAGGGTGCGTCGACTCGTGGTCGACTTTCTCGACAACGGGCCGGGCAGTTACGTGGCAATGCCCGCCGAGTAAGCAGAGTGCGCCAGGTCAGGCGGGGGCGGCGGGGAGCCGCAGGGGCTGCACCTGTGAATCGCCAAACTGGTTGTCATCTCGGAGGCTTCTGACCTGCGCACTGACAACTGCTTTGACGAGCTGGTCATCACCCGGCTCGACCGGCTCGGACGGTCGGCGCGCGATCTGCACGACATCGCCGACGAACTCGTGCGGGCCGAGGTGCGCCTCAATATCAACGGGATGATCTACGACCCGACCGACCCGATGGGCAAGATGTTCTTCGGCATGCTGGTGCTCATGGCCGAGTTCGAGGCCGAGCTCATCCGGGCCCGCACACGGGAGGGGATGGCCGAGGCGAAGAAGGCCGGCAGGTTGAAGGGCAAGCAGCCGAAACTCTCCGTCCTGCGGCGCAAGAAGCTCCTCGAGGACTACGAGTCCGGCGAGTACGACACCAAGCAGCTCTGCGAGATCGCCGGGCTGTCCCGGTCCGCGATGTACGCCACGCTGCAGCGCGCACGAGAAGACCGCGAGCAGGGTCAAGTCGCGTAGCTCGACAGGTTCGGTGGCGACGCTGTAGCTGATTGGTGATTGAAACTGAGCGCTTCATCGAGGGCGGCCGCGCGAGTACCGTCAAGCCCGCGGCCCGGCCACACTGCGCACGCGATACAAGCGCTCTTCGAATCGGGCCGCAGCTGGCGGCACGCATCTTGCTAGAGGGATCACAGCTGTGATCTTCAGCCGTAAGTGGCACGGTTCTGAGGGTTGAACGTGGCATTGGCGATCAGGCTGTAGAACGCCAGGTGGCAGTGCCGGCGGCTTCTGAAACTGATAAACAGGACACCCGCTCGGAATTCTCAAGCAGTAGGGCGCATCAGTAGATCGTTCCCATCTCGGTTCGTACCTCATCGAGTGTCTGTTGGGCGATCTCGTTGGTGCGTACGTTGCCTACCTCAGGACAGCTCGGTCGTGGTGCGATGACGGGGGCCCGGTTTGATGAGTTCTCGCGCGGCCGGCGGTCTATCTGTGCGAGGGGTCGACTATTGCGTGCTTTCGGACGCGGAGCGTACGGCCTGACGAAATGGAACGATCGCGGTGCTGGGAGGTCAGGGGCGCCCGGGCCGCGGACTATGAGAGGACCAACAGTGACAGTTACCGCAGACATCATGCGTCCGCTCGACAGCGTCATCGGACGGTGGAGGACGTCGGGAACGGTGTTCGACGAGTATGGGCAGGAGGTGGTGACAACCATCGCCGGCACCGACGAGTACGAGTGGATGGCCGGCGGTATGTGGGTCATCCATCGTGTCGACGTGATGATGGGCGACGACCATGTACAGGCCCTTGAGCTGATCGGCGACCACGACACCGAGACCGACACGTACACCATGCGGGCATTCGACGGCTCCGGGACGTTCGGGACGATGACCGCACGCCTGAACACGGACGGCACGTGGACGTTCCTGGGCGAAGGGATGCGCAGCACGCTCCGGACGTCCGAGGACAACTCGTCGATGACGGCCTGCTGGGAGCGACAGGACGAGTCCGGCCACTGGATTCACTGGATGGATATGGACTTCGCCGCCTGACAGCGCGCATCAGGCCTCGGCCGCCACGCCACTTCCAACCAACAGAACACCGCATCCACGACACCGACCCCGATTCGCACGGTATCTAGGTTCCCGTGCTGCCCGGGACGGACGGCACGCATCAGCGTATCCAGCGAAGAAGGCCGCGACGCGCGGAGGGGCGCGCGGCGACAGGAGGTGTGAATCGCCACCGTAGTTGTCATTTCCCGAAGCTCTGACCTGCGGTGTGACAACCAATGTGGCGATGGCAGGGTGCGATCATGGTCATAGAAGTTGGCATTTGTTTCGGTCAGGTGGCCAGCTTGCCTGGAATGTACCGATCGCGGACGTCCTTCAGGTCACTTTCTTGTGTAGGAGGGAGTGGGCTCGGGTGAGGAGGCGGTCCGAAGTCTGTGGCGGAGATCGTGCTCGACCTCGACCGCCTTACCGTGTTTCCCCCGGTTGTCAGATGGTTTCGGGGACGATCTGCAGCTGCAGAATCTCTTCCCTGCCGATGGACTGCCCGGTAGGCAAGAATCCGCATGATTCGTAGAGTGACATGGCAGTGGAATTCTCGGGGGCTACCCCCAGGTGTAGTACCTGCGCTCGGAGTTCCTCGTGGACTTGACGGATCACCGCGCGAACCGCCGCACGGCCCAGCCTCCGATGCTGAAAGCGGTGGTCAATCATCAACCGGTAGAGCCAGACGTGACCGTCATCGGGATCCGGACCGTACATGACAAACCCAACGATGTCGCTCTCGAATTCCACTGCCTGGGTCAAGAAGCCGGGCAGGAACCGACTCTCGGCAATCGAGTACAGGTTCGAGGCAATCAACCCGCGCTGATCGTCAGCGACGTCGAGTTCGGACACTTCCTCCCAGTTCTGTCGACCCAGATCTTCAAGTTGCACTGTCGTCCTCACGGCCCGGTTCTACCGAGAACGGCCGTACCAACGCCACCGATTTTCGGCGCTGCCAACTCGCTGCCCGCGTCGCGCGGCGATGAGGTGCTGCGCCTGGTGGGCCTGAGCGAGGTCGCGAATAAGAAGGCCGGCGGATTCTCGCTCGGCATGTCGCAGCGGCTCGGCCTGGCCGGCGCGCTGCTGGGCGACCCGAAGGTGCTGCTGTTCGACGAGCCGGTCAACGGTCTCGACCCCGAGGGCATCGTGTGGATCCGCAAGTTCATGCAGAGCCTCGCGGCGGAGGGGCGCACCGTTCTGGTGTCGAGCCACCTGCTGTCCGAGATGTCGCTCACCGCAGAGCATCTGGTGGCACCGGGCCGCGGACAGATCGGCTACTCGGCCGCGGGGCGCGCACGCCGGCGGCATTGCCGCGAAGACGATCACAGCCAGCCGGGACGCCGCCCTTGCCCGTGCCGAGCAGGTCACGCGCAGTGAGGGCGCGGATGTGGTCGCCGACGCGCTGCACGGGGTCCGGACCACCACCGGTGCGCTCACGCCGGACGACTTGCCGATCGCGGATTATGACGAGTTGAACGTCTCGGCGGCGGTCGCTGAGATGAGGGAGTTGACCGAGGCGGCCGGCTGGGTTCGACGCCGACTCGCAATTTCGGGCACATCGCACCGTATCGCGGTCTTTCGGTAGGCGGAGGACTCCGGGAAGTGCCAACCGCATTGACGGTCCACAAAGCGAGTCCAGTTGGCCACTTCGCCAACCTGGTCGCGCGCCGCGCCGCACTTCGGGATGTCCTCGACGCGGTCGGGGTGCTCGGGCCGAGCATGCAGCGGACTGACGCGCGGGCCGCCACGTCAACGAGCGCCCCCGCGCCCGTGCCAGTGGATTTACCGGGGACGGTCCTCCATCAGTGACAGGTTGAGCGACGGCACCGCAGCCGCTGGTCCGTCACGCCACAGCAGGGCGGCTTTACGACGGTAGCTCCGGGCAAAGCCGTGGAGGATGACGAAGCGCGGCACGGCCGGGACCAAGCGCAAGATCGCCTCGCGGTCATCCGGTTCGAGCCCGTCGATGACCCAGTGCCCTTCAGCGCCGAGTTCCGTGAAGCTCTTCGGTTTGACGAAGTGCTCGTGCTCGACGGCGAGGTACTCGGCGGTGGTTATGGTGGCGGCGACGACCGGCATCATCTCGAGTTCTTCACGCCGCAGGTGCGGCAGCAGGACGTCGCCCAATCCGGCCAGCGCGACGAGCAACTCTTCGCGTGCGGACCCGTTGTCACGGTAGGCGTGTGCGGCCTCCTCCAGGGCGGCGACCGCCGGGGCAATCCGTTTGTGGTCTGCGTCCATCTGGTCGAGCAGCGCACCCGCCGCCGGATTTCTGGACCGAATCAGCGGCCACAGTCCGACATCCTCGCCAGTGTGGTGAATGTGCAGGAATCGCATCATCCAGAGCACGTGCGCCGCGAGCTTACGGCGACGCCTCCCGTCCGGGTACGGCTGGGTCTCGAGTACCATCCGGGTTCGTTCCAGGTCCCGGCGCAGCGCGCTGTGGACGATCCCCATGCTTCGTATGTCGGCAGGCTCATGCAGGTTGGTCTCCATGGCCCTCTCCTTTCACTCTTCCAGAGCCAGGAGCCTGGTGATGGCTCCGGCAAGCCAATCCTCGTACTGCCCAGGGCTCCAACCGGCGCCGCCGGTCAGGAGCTCGTAGACCTCCACCGTGATCACGGCCCAGAGCCCATCGCTCTCGGTGGAGCTCAAGTCACGGCCCGTCATCAACGCCCCGGCTACCTGCACAGTCATGCGCTGGCGGCGCCGCTCGTCCTCCAGCCTCGACGCGAGTGCCGGCGCCACGGCCGACGCCTCACGCAACGCCCGCATCAGCCCCATGGTGCGTCCATTTATTCCGGTGACCAACGACGCGGCCGCCGCGGCACGTTCCCGGTGTGTCCCATGGGCGAGTGCGGCGAACTCCGGGCGGTCTATCAGGGCCACGGGCTGATCGTCGCCGACCACCGCCACGTCGAGGACCTGGTTCAGCAGTCCCGGCTTGGAACCGAAGTTGGCGTACACCGTCTCGAACGACACACCCGCCGCGCTTGCGATGTCGCGCATCCCGGCGGACCAACCGCGATCACTGAACAGAGCGGTGGCGGCATCGAGAATCCTGCGCCGAGTCTCCTCGGCCTGACGTCGTCGAAGCGTCGAGTCGTACTGTCTAGTCCTCGCGGAGACCGATGCAGCGCGGGGTCCGTCTGCGCCCATGTCCCTATTCTGTAACTCGCTTTCTTTCAATACAAGTGCTATCAAGCCAAATTATCGATCCCCGCCAGTCCACCGCGCCGAGCAGGCCGAGCAGCCGTTCGGATTCCACCGACGTAGTGGTGGGGGACTGGGCATCCGCGGATGCGGCTAGAGCGCCGGCGGTTTGGTTTGTTCTGGGGCTTCATCCCGACCTCGGTGCCCCTGCGACAGAGGTGATTTCGCTTTCATTCGCCGTACATCGGTCCGGGGGCACAGTTGATGACTGCGTTGCATCCGATTGAGGACCCCCAGAAGCGCAAGGACGAGGGCATTAGGCGCCGTCCCCTTCTCGATCACCGGACCGTCCGGCAGTGAACCCGCACCGTTTCACCGTCCCGGAGTCGGCGTTAGCGGGAAAAACGTCGGGAATCGTGCTCCTCCGGGATGCTCCCGGAACGCGACCCTCAGCCCGGGCACGACGTGGTGCCATCCATGAACCCACGCGAATGACCACTGACCGCTGTCCAACGCAAGGATCGTCATCCTACGAGCTGCCGGGTCCCATGCGCTCGTTGTGTCGAGTAGAGGGCACTGAGCGACTACGGTGCCTGTTCTCGACGGGTCATGATGCATGGCCTGGTGGGCTGAGGGCCGACAATTCTCACCTAGCATCTTTGATTCACTCCATGTGGCGGGCCATTTCGGTAGGCCGACCGTAGTCGCGCCAGCACACCGCCTGGACTCGTACCACGGCAGCGAAGCGCTGCTCACCGAACGCGGTGACAGGTGGTTCGACGCCGGCCGGATACGGACCGGTTTGGCCATCCCGCACACCCGTTCGACAGCTCAGTACGGCGCGGACAGGGCGGCCATCGGACGCAGGGCCCGCGAACAGGGCATGCGAACAGGGCATGCGAACAATCAAGCCCTGTCCCGTACTGTCGCTCGGCCCGCCTCTGGTTGAGTGCGATCGGCCCCGTAATCGCCGAGGGCTGTGGGCGATCGCACTCTCGCAGAACCTAGCGGCGGGCACGGGCCAGGGCGACGATTCGTCGAGGCTGCAGCGCGTCTGGGTTGCTACCAGATTGTTGAAATCCGTTGTGGGAAAACACTTGAATGTCTCTTGACGACTCAACGGCACTGTCCGGTAACGAGCCTGCATGGGTTCGGAGAAGGCCCCGGCGAGCGCGTCGGTGCCGCCTAGGGTGGCGGGCATGGGTGTGAACCAGAAGACGATCGGGTTCGATGTCGTCGAGCGGCGGGAGGTGCCGCAGCCGGAGATCGACCGCCTTGCGCGTAGTACGTGGCGGTCGCTGACAGCCACGCGGGAGTCGTGTGAGCATCCGCGGTGGGTGAACAGCGGGCCTGTCGCTGATGCGGAGGCGTACGTCGTGCACCGGTACGAAGGGACGGTCGCGGGCTGAGCTGACCGTGACGGTTGGTGCGGTCGACTTGTGGGTAAGCGCGGCGGGGAAATGACCATCGACCCTGGAACGGAGCCTGCTATGCCCGACACATCGACCCTGATCACGCAGTTGCGCACGATTCTCGACCTGACGAACACCGAGATACAGGTGGCGGATACCCGCAGGGCGCAGGCCCGCACGGAGGCCGTGGCCACCGAGCTGGCCCGTAACACCGACAACGCGCGCGACCGGGCGGACGCGATCGAGCGGGCCCTGCGTGAGCTGGGCGGTCTCCCGGATCTGGTCGGGCCGCTCCTCGGACGCGCCGCGTCAGCGGTCAAAACGGTCACCGAACAGGCACAGCCGTTCGACGAAGCACTGCTCGGCGACCTCGCACTCGAACATCAGCTCCTCGACCGGGCCCGGTACCTGAAAGCCCTGGCCACCGCCGAACACGATCCGGGCGTCGTGCAGTTGGCGGAGCGGCTGATCATCGCGCATTCGGCGACCGTGGAGTGGTTGACGACGGTCCTCGCGGAGGAAGCACTCGGCGGCCCCGCCGCCCTGCGCAGGACACCGATGCAGGCCGCTACCGGGGCCGCGGTGCGATTGGTGAACACCCCGATGTCGTGGTCGGCGAAGGGCTTGGACCGGGCGATGGACGCGGCCCGCTCCACCGGGCCGCGGATCGACCGGCTACTCGGCCGCGGGGCGCACGCCGGCGATATCGCCGCGAAAACGATCACTGCCAGCAGTAACGCCGCCCTCGAACGCGCCGAACACGTCACCCGCAGCGAGGGCGCCGACACGATCGCCGATGCCCTGCACAGCGTCCGCACCACCACCGGTGCACTCACGCCCGGCGAGTTGCCGATCGCCGACTACGACGACTTGAACGTCTCGGAGGCAGTCGCCGAGGTGAAGGAGCTGACCGAGGCGGCCGATGTCCGGGCGATCCTCGCGTACGAGGAGGCGCACAAGAACCGCCACGGCGTCGTCTCGGCAGCTCAGACCCGTCTGGCCGCGATCGCGCAGGAAGCGACGGGCATTCGCTGAACCCCGCCACGTTCCGGCGTCCGCTCAGCTGCCGGAGCGGGAAAGGCATTCGGACAGTAGGGCTTTGCCTTGTTCGCCGCCTTTGCGGCTTTCTGCCTGTGCTCTTGTGAAGAATTCGGCGAGCTCGTTGTCGCCGTCGCGTTCGGCGTCCTGGACGTAGGTCTCCATCCGAAGCGCGTTCCTCAGTGACGCCTCGACGAACCAGATCAGGTTGCAGTCCTTGTCGCGTGTGCCGGTGATCGAGCCGGTGTCCTCGTTCGCCATCAGATAGTCCCCCTCTTCTCCGGACTGGCGATGGTGCCGGCGGGATACCCAGTAGCGGCGACATCGAACCGGCTCGAGGTGTCGCGGACGACGCGGCGTCAGGTGTGCGGTCGCCACAGCGAAGACAGCCACCGGGTTCCCAGACCGGTAGACGGGCCACGTGGCGGTCGGCTTCGACTACCCGCGATGGTCGACCACGTTTGATCGTGGGCGACCGTCTTGCGTCCTCGAGCGTAGGCGCCGATCGCCTTGCGGTGGCCGACTGCACAGAATCCCCTCTGTTGCAGTCAGCGTGCACGACGGCGCCATTGTCGCGTCTGCGCGACGGTCGCACCGCCGGAGTGGTCGCGAGACAGGTGGACGATTGCGACGGCCGCGAGGGTCCCGTCGACGTCAACGAAGGCAGTTCGGTAGGACCCGTTTGACACGGTCGAGTTCGTTGCGCGAGCTCGCCCTGTAGGTCACCGTCGATCTGTGCACCCTCCGAGGATCGCGGCGAGCACCGCGGCCGCGAGGAGGAAGAACACGACGGGCGAGCTCTACTCGCTGCTGCTCAGGTCTGTCCACGCAAGCGCTTGCGCGATAGTCGCGATCACGTAGAGACCGATCGCCGAGCTCGTGTGGTGGACGACGTTTGGTGCTCCTTGACAGCTGGCCTCGTCGGCGCGCCTGCGCGGCCCCGGTGGATCGAGCGACATAGCCGACAGCGTCAAGCGCACTCCGCGTGGATGGCCGAGAGCATGACGGAGCGCAGGGAGATTGGCGGATCGTCGGTGATGCGGGCGATCCCGGCGAGGCCGACGGCGAGCATGAGCAGTCGGCCCGCGGCTTCCCGGGCCCGAGCCACGTCGAGGTCACGGCGAACTAGGACGGACGCAAGCACGTCCGTCAGTCGGGCGAGCGACTCGACGTAACTGTCCGCGACGGGCTTGCGTAACTGCGCGTGCGCCGCCGCCTCGGCCCATCGGGCCATTGCGTGACCGTCCGTCTCGCCCAGCAGATCTTGAAAGAAGTTCGTCAGCGCCTCGAGCGGTTCGAGACCGCTGACTTCCACCCCGTAGGCCTCGATCTCCCTCGCGGCATACTGGCGCCACGCCTCGGCGGCGAGTTCGTCGGTCGAGGTGAAGTGATGATGAATTTGCCCCTGTGATCCGCCGAGTTCCTCCGCGACCGTGCGCGCTGTCACAGCGCCGAGACCGTCCCTCGCCACGACCGTGGCGGCCGCATCGACGATGGAGCGTCGGCGCTCGGTACGTGCCAGATACGCCATCATTCACTCCGTCGTGCAGTTCGATCGAGATCCGACACCGACCGTAGGAACGTCACTGTTCGCTCCCGCAGCCCTTGTCGGCGCCGTTCTATGGTCTCCTCGGCCGGGGGGTCGAGTGGTCCGACGATCGGCTTGCTGTGGACATTCACGCTGCAGTCGAGATCAGTACAGACGTGGAGCCCCAGCGTACTCAGCCGCTGACGCTTGTCCCTGGACGGGCGTGGCGCGGTGAAGAGTGAAACCTCGTTGAACCGTCGAGCGAACCGGCACAGGTCGCACATCACTGCGCGAGAACCGAGGGCGGCTTGGTTCGGGTTCTGCCGAAGGATGACCCCGAAAGCCTCGTCGTCGACGTCGGCGACCAGGTAGACCCGCATCGGAGCCCGCAGGTCTCGCCAACCGAGGTAGTCGATCCGATGCCAGCGCACCTCGTCGAACCACGTCGGTAGGTGAACCTTCTTCTGCGCCGGATCCAGGTTCACGATTGCGGCATGCACTTCTGCCCGTGTCATGGGCCGCATGACAACTCACCCCACAAAGTTGTATACCGATACAAGTTGTATCAATGTACAACTTTGCTCTGCGGCGTTCGTTGCGCGGGCGGGCAAGACGCTGGGCGCCCGCGCTCGGCCTGGTCACTTCGACGAGCACGCCCCCCGAGGGAAACGTCTGACGCGCGAGAATCCCGTGCGTGTCAAATGTAGGATTCCCGGTCTTCGAAGCTGATCCTCGTCATGCAGTCGACGTAATCAGTTGTGCTGGTGGCTGTCTGGCTCGGCATCTTTGATTGGGTGGGTTACGACTGGAAGAGCTACTGATGGCGGGTGGTCAGGCTTCGTCAGATGACACGGGTCGCCGAAAGATCAGCAGATGGAACTGGCGATACCAGTGGCCTCGAGCGGTACGACGAATGGCCAGTCACCCCACCGCTGGATCTAGTCGCCGACCGTGACGGCTATCGCGAAGTCCTGCCCGGGCGTCGGGCCCAGGCTAGCCTGAGTGGATGATCACGCATGTCGCTTCGGCGGTTATCTACGTGGCCGACCAGGACGAGACGCTCGCCTTCTACCGCGACATTCTCGGGTTCGAGGTCGTCTCCGACGCTGACATGGGCAATGGTGCGCGTTGGGTTGAAGTGCGACCTGCAGGAGCGCAAACCACGATCGTCCTTTCGCCCGCGGACATTTTTGGGCGATCGTCTGGTGACGGGGCCTTCCTGACCTTCGCAAGTGACGATGTCGACGAAACTGCACAGCAGCTGTGTGCACGTGGGGCAACAGTGTCAGACGTGGTCAGGGAGCCCTAGGGTATCTACGCGACCGTCGCCGCTCCAGACGGCCACAAGGTCCAGTTCAATCAGCGCATTGCCGCGAACGAGTAGAGCCTATTCCACGCTCGAGCAAGGCGTCGACATGATCGCTTGCGCATTGTTGCTATCCGGGATACGCATGGCGGTCCACTATGTCGTGCACTGGCCGCAGCGCGGTATCACGCTGAAGCGAGCCCAAGCCCGAACTGCTCCGAGCGCTGTGATGGATGAGGGGCCGATCCTCACGATGTGGGATCGGTTCTCCGACCTCGGCGAGCTCGATGGCCATGTACTCGACACGTCGGGCGAAGCGGAAGAAGCGCAGTGCCCAGCGGGTGGGAGAGGCCATTCGCGATGGTCGTTTCCCGACGGTTTGCAGCGTAGCGACTGGACCTGCAAAGGAAGGCGGTGTCTCAGAGACTATCTCGCGAGAATACACGGCCAGCCTTGCGAGAAGCACTCAGCGGTGCATCATCGATGACTGTCTCCAGCCACAACATCACCTTTCGCGTCGATGGTGATGCACCTCATAGGGATTCACCTGACGGGACGCTCACCATTTTCGGCGTGATGGCGAGAAGGAGACCGGATTCTATCCGGGTCGTCGCAAAGCAGTCCGACCGTAGCCCGACCCGGCCTAGGGGACGCTTGCCGTCCTTGTGTGGTCCACGAACCGTCCACAGCAACGGCACGGCCGCTGGGATTTCATCCACGCCGTCTGCCCTGACCGTGAACCGGATCCAGCGCCCGTGACAAATGAGCATGTGGACACTGATGTACTCCGCGAGGTTCCCTGCCCGCGAGACAATGAGCTGATCGCCCGGTCGCTGACGGATCCGGACGCCTTCGCGGGGATCTTCGATCGTCACTTCGGCACGATTCATCGCTATCTCGCTCGTCGGGCGGGCAGCGATGCGGCCGATGATCTCGCCTCGGACGTGTTCGTGGTCGCGTTCGGTCGTCGGGCGGGTTTCGACCTGGCGTACGAACACGCGCTGCCCTGGCTGTACGGAATTGCCGGCAACGTTCTGCACTCGAACCGTCGCCGCCTGGGCCGGGACATCGCCCTGCTCGCCCGCCATCCCAGGCCAGACAGCTCGTTGCCATTCGAGGACCGGGTCGACGCCTCGATAGACGCCCGCTGCGAGGTCCGCGCACTCGAGCGCCGGCTGCGGCGACTCTCGCAGGCAGATCTCGACACGCTGCTGCTCTACGCGTGGGGAGACCTCAGCTATCCCGAGATAGCCGAGGCGCTGCAGATCCCTACCGGAACCGTGCGTTCTCGCTTGAACCGGCTCCGCCGCAAACTGCGTGAACCGGAACCCGATGAACTCACAACAACAGGGCGACAGCAGACCGAACCGGGGCAAGGAGATGGACATGGGTGACTTCACGGAGATCCGCAGTCGGCGACCCGAGCCGCAGCCTCCCCGTGACGAGGTCATCCTCCGAGCGAGACGAAACCTGATGCGCACCGTAGAAATCGAGAAGTCCACGCAGCGATCGGCGTCCGACGCCACCGGGTCATCGACGACGGTCGTCACTCTCGGTAGGTTCCGTCGCCGGCCAGGGCGGGTGACGGCGGTGGTCAGCGCCGCCTGTGTCGCCGTCTCGGTGTTCGTCTTCGCCGCAGGATACGACCACATGGGTGTACCCGAACAGAGCCAGGTCGTCACGGTGGGTGCGGCCCGCACGCTGGAGCAAACCGCGGACTTGGTCGCGGCGATGACCGAGCCGATCGAGACCGGACCGATCCGGCACCTGCAGTTCACCAACCTGACCGATGCGGATCACCCGACGTACGACACCTTCGTGCGCCCGGACGGAACCGCACTCGTCGGCAAGGTCGGCGGGGACCTCCACGAAACTTCCGGATACCTGACGAGCGCGCAGCTGGCCGGACTTCCTGCCGACCCCTACCAGCTGCGGACGCAAATGCTGAGTCTGTCGCAGCAGCTCGGACTCGGGTACGTCGACGAAGCCCCTGACCGGGCACTTTATCGGCTGGCGACCAAGCTGCTTCCGGACCCGGCAGTCACGCCCGAGGTCAAGGCCGGGATCTACCGAGTCCTCGCCGGGCTCGACCTCGAGGCGATCCGGGCACGCGACCTCGGTATCGGTACGGATCGGACCGGGCGGCCCGGCTATGTACTCGAGTTCACCTTCGAGGAGGGCTACGTCGACCGGATGGTGATCGACAGTGGGTCCGGAGCGCTGATCAGTGTCGAGACACTGGACCGCGGCGGAAGGTTCTTCGGCGGTCAGGTCAACGTCTTTGCCGAGATGGTCGACCACATGCCGCCGGCGCACCCCTGAGACGTGAGTGCGGTCGTCGATGACAATGTGCACACGCGTCAGCTGAGCTCTCATCCGGCGCCCATCTCCCAAGCCGTCCGCTTGGTCCCCAGACCCACGTCGTCGGCGAGGCGAATCGTGACGTCCTGAGCGTTGGAGGTATGGAGCGAGATCACGTTTGTTCGGACTTCTTGATCGCGAGGCGGGCGGACATGGGGGGAGTGTGACCGTGTTGAATGGAATTCGGACATCTGCTTTCGCGACGTCCGATGCGGGCAGTGAAGGCGCCGGACGCCGACTGACGCACCGGTTTTCAGGATCTGCTAGGCACCCTGCTGTGGGCTCGGAAGGTGTTCCGATAGGCATGGGGAGACACTCCGATTGCCGCGTGCAGGTGCTGTCGCAACGACGCCCCTGTGGTGAAGCCGACCTCCGCGGCGATCCGGTCGACTGGGAGGTCGCTGATCTCCAGGAGGTTGCGGGTGCGCTGCGGGGTCGACCGCCACGGACCCCGGTGCTGGACCAGACCCACCGCTTTCTCAGTCGGCGAAGTTGTCGGTGTAGCCGAGGAAGAGCGTCCGCCTGCGAGTCAGGGCGTCCTCGAGGCGAGTCCATCCGGGCGCGTCAATACCGCCGTAGATGGGCTTCAGCTCCTCGATGAGTTCATTCGCCTTCAGCAGGGACAACGGCGTATCCCGTTCGAATCCAATCCAGGACGCACCGATACCAAGTGGACGATAGCCGTAGGCGTCGGCGAGATGACGAGTGACGGTGTAGTTCTGGAACGTGTCCCAGTCGACGCTGAAGTACCCATTCGGGAAGCCGGCGATTGCCGCCAGACTGTCGCGGACCGGCACGTGGAGAACGTGGATTTCGTCGTCGAGAATGGTGGTCGGGTCGTCGTTGACGGCGGCCATCCGGTCAATCCAGTCGGGAGGGCATTCTCGAGTGCCGTGCAGTTCGTCCCAGCTCGGTATGAGTTCGCTCCTGCCGAGCTGAGCCGCCGCATGAGCGACCTGCCGGAGCTCGAAGCGCCGTTGAGCGCCTGGGTCGTTCAGAAAGTCGAGATCGTCTGTCGCAACTTCGAGTTCATCAGCCTCGCCGGCGTGCATGCTCGTGTACGAGGCTTGGGCGAGATCGTCGAGCGTGATGAAGATTCGGGAGTCGAGATTTGCGGCTCGTTCTGCAGAAACCAGCGTCAGAATGTCATCGACGTCCTGAATGTCACTTAGTCGTGCGCGCGTCAAGACGCTGGCGCGGGGGTCCTGAGCTCCGTCGGGAATCCGGTCGATCTTCACTGACTCATGCTAGCTCTACGGCCCGTTGCTGCTACGGCCGCCGCGGCGAGACTGACACAGCCGGGCACTTGGATAGCCTGCAATGGTTCACGAGGCCTGTCGGAATCAGTACTCTACAAAGCTGTCTCATCTCCTGGCGGTAACATAACCTTCAATTATACCCTCGGGGGTATATATCCGCCAACCGGCAAGGTTGGCAAAGTGGCCAGCTTGGATGACGAATGGCCACCTACGGTGGCCATTCACAACAGAACAGACGACGGGCCGGGGTGAATCGTCATCGGAGTTGTCATCCGCAGGTGCGCCGACCTGTGGTGTGACAACTACCGCGACGGATTTCCGTCGCGATCGTGGTCACGATAGTTGGCAGTTATTCGTGCGAGAGCAACGGCTACACCGCGGTTGGCCAACCGATCTCCGTGATGTCGTCGGTCAGGTCGACGATGCCCGCGGACGGGTTCAGCGCGGCCACAATCTCGCCGGTCAGCGGTTCGCCGTCGAAGAGGTGCCGCATCGCCTCAACCTGCTCGGTGCTCGGGGTCCGCTCGTAGTAGGTGGCTGCCCAGCTGGCGTGCTCATCTGCGTCGCGGGTCAGCGCTTCGGCCAGGTCAGGAATCCGCAGTTCACCCGCGAGCAACTGCCAGCTGCCCGCGTCGCACGTCGCCAACCACGAGATGCGATCCATCGAAAACGCCGGTTCGCCCCAGAAGTCCTCGAGCCCTGTGTTCGCGGGCGTATGGGCGGCCCAGCCGGCGGAAGGCGGCGGCACCGCCGGACTCTGGGGTTCGTAGGACTTGAATCCGATGACATCATCCGAGATCAGGGCAAAATACTCGGCGCCTTGCCCGTCCCGGGCCGAGGCCATCGACTGTCCGGAACCCCATTCCGAGTTGAACGAGTAGTAGCGGTACTCCCACTCCGGGCACAGGATCGCGTCGATGATCGCGAGGGCCTTGGCCCTCTGCGAAAACGCCCGGCCAACCGGAAGAGCTTCGATGGAATTGCGGTCCATGAATCGAATGTAACTGGGGCGACCGAAACCAACCGGAGCCGGCGGGCCACACAACTCGGGGATCCCTCGGCGTGCTGTCGCGGTAGCAGGCGCCTCATTGCAGTCGTACCGGACGCGAGACGAGCGTGCGTCGGCGCCGCAAGGAGGGCCGGATATCCAGACCTCTTGCTCCACCCCGTGGAGTGGAAGGTTCTGCAGACTAACGTCCGACAAGTATCGTGCAGGCCTACCGCTGGCTCGTTGGACCCCGTGAAGCAGAGCCGCCCGACAGGCCATTGCCTCGGCTGCCCGGGCAATGGCCTGTCGGTGTGCTTCACACTTCACGCGATCGTCAGGCACTTACGCCCGGCGACGATGCCTGCCGACGCCAGCTGCTGTCGTACCCGCCGCGGCCGCGACGAGCAGGGCGCTGCCGACCAGCCAACCGGATCCGTGTCCAGCGGTGTCGTTCGAGGGTCCGCCGCCGGCTTCGACGCCGCCCATAGGGACGAGAGCGACCTGCCCTCCGCCTTGCGGGGCGGGTGGCGTTTGCTCGCGGGGGCCGGGGACGCTCGGTCCCGGTGCGCTGGGGCCGGGAACGATCGGGGCCGGTCCCGGTGCGCTGGGGCCGGGGACGCCTGGGCCGCCCGATCCGCCGGACCCCGCGAAAAGGCTTCCGAGCCCGACACTTCCGAGTACGCCACTGCCGAGTAGGAGGCTGCCGCTGTTGGAACCGGAGCTTCCGAGCAACGGCAAAATCAAGCTGCCCAGATCCGCACTTCCGTGCTCCCCGAGGCTGGCGCTGCCGGCCTCCGCGCTACCGGCACTGCCCAGACTGCCCTCGCCGCTGCCGGAGCTCTCACTGCCGTGGCTACCCGAACTGCCCTCACCGTCGGCGTTCGCCAGTGCCGGCGAACCGATCGCAAGCGCGGCGACTGCCGTCGCGGCAACCATGATGCGGGTCTTGATCTTCAGAGTGCGTATGTCTGTAGCTCTGTGCTTTGGCATCGCGATACAACCTCCTCGATTGGCCTGCGCAACAATTCGTAGAGATTCCGCCCAACCGCATGAAGACAGAAAGAAGCTGCGGCGCCACCATTTCCTCACCCCAGTCAGAGACCAACTAAACCGGCGGCGCCCCATGCATATAGGCGAAAGCAACGTAACATCTCGATCAGCCGAAGGAAGGTGGAATAGGTTCAGGTGCACAACGCATCCCCGGCTGCGTCTGTACCGGAAGTTCTCATCCTGATAGGTCTTATCTGCACGTCAGCGCGCTATTGATCCCGTTGCGCGATCGGTGATTTCGCGTAGGGTCGATCGTGGTCGCCGGTTCAGATCTACCGTGAAGGTCGGGCGGCAAGTTCGGGGCAACGCCCACTCTATGGCGCGGTGGGTCGTGAGCGGTCCGGGCGGTACTGGAACGGGGATGAGCGGGGGGCGCTCGTCCGGCGCCGCCCCCGCCACGGCAGGTTCTGTCGATGCGTACCATCGGCAGGCCCTGCAGCGGCACGGTCCACAAGATCATTTGCCCTCATTCCCGAAAAGCGGCACACGCCGAACAGGTGCAGTTCCTATGGTGAGAGAGCCGCTGGTGGAGCCCTATCGTCGACGGCGGAAGCCACACCGCTTCCGCCAAGCTGTCCGCCGCCGGTGAGACTCAGGTAGATCGGGTTGACGGCAACCTGGTGAATGGCTTGTTCCCGTCCGTCCGCGGTCGCTACGACTGGCATCCAGTCGCAGCGTTCGTTGGCCTGCTTGAGGTCGTCGTTGAGGCCGTCCAGAAGCATCGTGATCATCGATCCCACGATCTCGAGGTGGCTGAACTCCTCGGTGGCGATGTCCATTGACAGGTCGTACACCTGTACCCGCAGAGGCGCCGGGGAATCCTCGGTAGGCACGCACTTCGGTGATCGTGACTCGAACGCAACACGGCATATGAGGTCCGTGACGACCTTCGGTCGGTTTCGGGTGGCCGCTTGCGGGGTATTCCGCCCGCACACCGGGTCGCGCGTGCAGGATGGGATGGAGGCGTCATGAGGGTCGGGTTCAAGCTGTTCGCAGAGGCGTACTCACCGATCGAACTGGTTCGGCAGGCGGTCCGGGCTGAGGAGGCGGGTTTCGACTTCGTCGAGATCAGTGACCACTTCCATCCGTGGCTGCACGATCAGAACCACTCGGGCTTCGCGTGGTCGATTTTGGGATCGATCGCCGCGAAGACCTCGACCATCGAACTGGCCACCGGTGTGACGTGTCCTTTCGTGCGTTACCATCCGGCGATCGTGGCCCAGGCGGCAGCAACGACAGCACTTCTCTCCGACAACAGATTCGTGCTGGGACTGGGAAGTGGGGAACGACTGAACGAACATGTCGTCGCACGCGGCTGGCCGGCGGCATCGACCCGCTCGGCGATGCTGCGCGAGTCGATCGAGATCATTCGGCTGTTGTGGAGCGGCGGCTATCACAGTTTCAGCGGTCGACATCTCGAGCTCGAGGATGCGCGCGTGTTCGACCTGCCGGAGCGACTTCCACCGATCGTGGTGGCGGGTTCCGGAGGACCGGCGGCGAAGATCGCGGCCGAGTTGGGCGACGGGTTGTTCGCGACGGAGGCCGACCGGGATCTGATCGCCCAGTACGAGAAGGCGGGCGGATCAGGGCCGAGGTACGCCGAAGTCTCGTTGTCGTGGGCGCCGACGGAGGAGGCCGCCCTGCAGTCCGCTCACAAGCTGTTTCGGTTCTCGGCCGCGGGGTGGAAGGTTCAGGCCGAGCTGCCGAACCCGGTCAATTTCGAGGCTGCCGCGTCCGTCGTTCGAGCATCCGACATAGCCGAGAGCTTCGGATACGGGCCCGACCCGAGACGTCATCTCGAGCGAATCCGCGTGTACGCCGACACGGGTTTCGATCATCTTGCCCTGGTCAACGCGGGGCCGGACGTCGACGGATTCTTCGACTTCTACACAGAAGAGCTCGCCCCCGCGCTGAAGGAACTCGCGTTGGTCTGAGAGAAGAAGGGAGACAACGGCAATGCCCAAGACGACCAAGTCCGGCCAACCGAAGAAGCGGGAGTTGCCGGAGACGCTGCTCCGTTCATCCCCCAAGGCGCAACGTACCTTCGCCAAGGCTCACGATGCTGCAGCGGAGGAGTACGGCGAGGGGGAGCGAGCACACAGGGTTGCGTACGCGGCCCTCAAGCACAGCTTCGAAAAAGTCGGCGACCATTGGGAACCCAAGGCCGAGAAGGGGCCGTCGGACGAGCGAGCCCGCAGCGGGGGCCCGCGAGCGACCGGTCGAAAGGCCGAGGGCGTCGACGCCAATGCGAGCAGACGGCACCTCTACGACATTGCCCGGCGTCTAGGCATTCACGGCAGATCGACGATGCGTAAAGAGGAGTTGGTCCACGCGATCGAGAAGGCGAACCGACGACGAACTGCCGCCGGCGGGGCTGAAAGAGGCACTGCGACCTCTCGCTCGATGCGAGTTAGTGAGTAGTCGGGGCCTGACACGGTGGACGTGGGTGCCTCCCGCGTGCCTGGTGGAGAGGGAAGCAACCGGGGCAGTAGGAACGAGGGGCAAGATCAGGTGAACCTACAACGGAAGAAGATCGTATTCAACGTCGTCGAGCGACGAGGGGCAGACCAGTCGGCAGTCGCACGAGTCAGTGTGCGGCCGACCTGCTGTTGACTGCGCGAAAAACGACGAGCTTCTCGAAATCCTCGTCAGGTCGCAGTAGCCCCCGCTGTCGTAGCAGGGATGCCCGCGCGGTGAGTACCGGGCCGAAGGGTATGTGCTCGGTCGATACGACGTCCGTCGAAAGTCCTTGGCGCCGCAGCTCGGTCCATGTGGCGTCGATATCACTCAGGCCTGACTGCAGGAGCAGGAGGACTCCACCAGGAGAGAGGATGCGGGCGGCCTCGCGGCAGATGCGATCCAGATACGCTCGGCCGTCCCGCCCGGCATCCCAGCAACGAGCCAGGCCGCCGACAGGCAGAACGTCGTCGGCCGCAGGAACATAGGGCGGATTGCTGACGACGAGATCGAAATCGTTCGCGCCGAACGGAATCGTAAGATCGCCACGCACCACGCGTACCCGTACGCCGTTCAACCTGGCGTTGAGCCGAATGTTCAGCAAAGCCCGTCTGTCGACGTCCACCGCGGTCACTTTGCGAGATCCGGCCAACGCAGCCGAAACCGAGAGATATCCCGTACCCGCGCCGATGTCGAGAACGCGGGTACCGGGTTCGAGCGATTCCACGAGCAGCGTGCGTGCGAGGAGATGCGTGTCCGACTGCGGCGGATAGACGCCGGGCAGTCGCCAGAACCTGCGGGGAGTCGGCTTTCGCGGACGAATCGGTTCACCCGTTCCACACAGCGTCGTGTCCGACGTCATCGCATTACTTGTCCTGCTCGGTACGCTGGCGTGCCTCGTTCGCGGACGCCTTGCCGCGCGCCTTTTCTGCCGCGGCCTCCTTTTCTGCCGCTTCGCGCTGCGCGGCGGCCTTGTCCTGCTGTGCTTTACCCTCGCGCACGAGATCGTCCTGACCCGTCACGGCGCCCGCCGCTTCCTTGGCCTTTCCCTTCACCCCCTCGACGGTGCCTTTGACTGCCTCTGCAGGCCCAGACTTGTCCTTGTCCGTCATGACATGATCTCCATTCCGTGGATACGGTCTACGCAGCCAGTACCCGGTCGCGTCCGCGGGCAAACATTGTCAGTGACCGACGGCGGGAGCGTTCGCGTCCTCGGCGTCCAGCGGATGCGTCACCGCGATCGGCGCCCGACTCCAGGACAATCCGTGCTTTTTCCAGGTCGAGCGAGGGGAATGCGGGCGACACCGCGGTGAGAGGATAGAAGGCGCTGAACCGGTCGTAGCGGTACCCGGGATGGAGGTTCACCCGACCGAACGGCACCTCCCGGTGTCGGCCCGGTCGAGAACCAGCACGTCCCATCCTCGGTCGGCGAGGGTGATCGCCCCGACCAGTCCGTTGGGCCCCGCACCGATGACGATCGCGTCCGCTCGCTCGCTCGCTCATCCGATCACCCGAGTCTCGGCGCGGTCGAGCCGTCGCGCGAATCGGAAGGAGTCTCCGCGAGCAGCGCCAGCCGCCGGATGCACTCCCGATTGCGGGGCACCGCGGCCAGTTCGACGACGCGCTGTGGAAAGCACGACATGGGAGGCGAGGCGAGATGCTCGCCCATCGCGATCACACAGCCGACCCCGTCGGGACGTACCTGAATCTCGATCCGAGTTCGACCGAAGCCCTTCGCGCGGGCGTTGAGCGTGAGTGCTTTCCCTGAATTGCCTCGAATACCTCGGCGTGGTCGATCAGGAACGGCCACAAACCGACCGAATGATGGATCCGTGCGCCGGGTGCGGGCCATTCGGGGTCCACGGCGCGCATTCCGGACGCCCCGACCACCCAGCCCGGATACCGCCATCCGTCGGCGAGCACCTCCCACACCCTTTGAGGAGAAGCTTTTGTTTCCCAATGGGCCTCGAATCTCATGTCTGTCTCATCGCACCTGCGCCTCCGAAGCGAATGCAACTGACGGTGTATTCCCGAGGCTCCTGGAAGTGAAACGTGGGTCGGCACCGGGGCGCCGTGCGGACTGCCGGGTCTGGGGTTCCAACGGGATGGATGGTTGGGCGCGTCCGGCCCGGGTCCACGGACTGTGGTCGTCATCGTTGGAAACGCGAGGAATGCTCGAGGGGTTTGTCCGAGATGTGTTCGGAGGGTGGCGTCGTGACCGGCGCGGTTTCGAATCGGGAGTCATCGGGGGGCGCCGCTCGTCGCGATTACGACACTGGCCGAACTGGTCGCTCTGACGGCGTCGACCCACGGCATCTTTCTACGCTATTCGAGCGGGCCAGAACGCGATGCTGCCGACTGCCGAAGCCTCGACCTGGAATCGGGGATAGACATGCCGGGCCTGGCTGTGACGCCGCTTTCACCTGAACCGTGGTGGCCCGGGTCCGCCGAGGGATGGATAGCACGTCGCCTCCACCGCTGTTGCGGTCTTAGTAACACACTCACGGCGCGCAGCAGACTCACGATGAAAAGAGCGCAGAATCGGACTGCTTTCCCTGGTTGCTGACCGGCACCGTCATCGGTCACAGCCTGGATTTGGAACCGCTTGTCACGCGTCTCAGCCCCGCTGTTCCGTTCGCGTCGCCAGGTGTGTAATCCGCACAGACGGAATCGGCAGCCGACCCGCGTGGTGTCCAACAGCGGTAGCTGGACAAGCAGTCGAGGGGAGGGTAATTGCCAACTATGGTGACAGCCTGCAAGAGGATGCTCCCCATGCCGAAGCCGTTCCCCGAGGAACTCCGCCGAGACGTCATCGCGGTCGCCGCCCGCAAGCGCTAGGCCCTCTGCGCCATATCTCCAAGGACTTTGGAATCACCGAAGGATGCCTGCACCGCTGGCTGAAGATCGCCGATCGAGAGGACGCGATCAGCACCGGCGGGAAGTCCACCAACTCAGACGAGTCCGCAGAGCTTCCACCGGCTACGACTCCTCGCCAAATAGGAGACATACCTTAGTCCGGGGCCTCGTTCGTGGTCACGGCCGCATGGCTGGTGTCCCGGTGACGGAGATGAGATGGGCGACTGCTTCGACCTGCTTGCCCTCCTCACTGGTAGTGGTCGGCGTCCGGAACGGATGTCTGCTGGTAGAGCGTGAGTCGCCACTGGCCGTCGCGACGGGTGTAGACGCTGGACATCAGAGCGTGGAACGCCGGCGCGCCCTCGCCGCGGGAGGCCCGGCCGGTGTAGACCAGGATCGCGGTGTCCTCGCCGACCTCGATGAGGCGGTCCTCGCTGATCTCGTAGTCCCGCCACGGCGGGGCGTCGTCGAGCGAGGCGATCACCGCGTCGCGATCCAGCACGAAGCCGTGCGAGAGAACCATGACCGCATCCGCTGTCATGAGCCGGCCGTAGAAGTCAGCCCCCGTTCCCTGGCACAAAGATGCCCATCCTGCATGCTCCAGCCTCAGAATCTCTGCGCCGTCCATACGTCGACCCTAGCCAGCCCGAACCATGATGTCGTCGGCATTCGCACCGAGTGCCTCCTCACGTGCGGTCGAAGGACGGCTTCCGGCGGACAAGAAACAGTCGGTTCCGCTTGTGCCTCCATGTCATTGCCGTGGGAAGCGACGGCTCTATCAACGACCACTGCTCATCCGTCAAGTATCCGGTGCGCGACACAATGAAGAGTGTCGCCGATCAACCGCCCACGTTGGGAGACACTCCCTAGGCTGGCTCTGTCCGTCGGAGGCGGGACCGACCTTTAATCTTCTTGCCGAATCTCGGCAGCGCTAGTACCAGTAGCGGCGGCCTCCGACTGCACGGCCTGTCGCGCCGAGTAGTGCGAGAATTACTCCGATTACCACGACCACGATGCCGATGGTCCAAATAATGGAGATTCCCGTCAGGAATCCGACGAGAAGCAAGATCAGCCCGAGCACAATCACCGCTACGCCTCAACCTCATTCAGATGACCATGGGGCGGCGGACCGTCCCGCGGTCAAACGAGCCCTCTGCTCATCACGGACATTCCCCGTTCGGGTGTTTCCCAAACCTCGCGGCGACGGGGTTCGGGAGGCCACCGAAGGGGTACTTGCCGAGCGGACGGATGTGCGTCCGCCTGCTCCCAAATCAGATCCTGACGCCCTGGACAACGGGGCAGCCGACCGCCGAATCTAGTGCGAGGAAGCAAGATCGACGGCGATGTCGTCGACGGCGGGCAAGATGGCCGACCAGACAGCCTGCGGTTCGCGGAGATCGCAGCCTCTCAGAGCCCTGCAGTAGACCGTGATTGTTCCGTCGGCGCCAACTTCGCCCACCGGAAATGGCAGTGTCGGCCATGGGCGCGAGAAGGGCCACTCCCATTCCCAACCCATCACCGACTCTACTTGCAACACAGTCGAATACACACCACCTTCCCGACCTGTCGGTCGCGCGGTCACGAGTTTCAATGCTGCACATGCCTCATCCTCATTGCCGCCGCAGCATCTCAATCGGGGTCGTCCCGACAAAAGATCCCGGTCGATGTGAAGATGCGGGCGGTGTTGTCCGGGGGAGATGCGCGGCGCCGAGGCCTCCCGCCGGCACGGGGTGTCGGATATGTCGGTGTCGAAGTGGAAGCAGCATTTCCTCGACGCCGGTCGGCAGCTTCTCGAGGCCGACGGTGCGGGCGAATCCTGCCTGCACCATCCCGGGCTTCACACCCTGCCACGTACTTGACGTAAGACAACCTCGCGCGTCAGGAGACGCCGGCCACACGGCATCCTTGGCGTGCCGACACTTATGCCTGCGACCCGCGGGGAGATCATGATCGGACACACGGACTCCAAAACATATTCGTCACGTGACTAAATGACACCCCGCGACGGCAAGGCGGGAGGAGCAGCCGGGCGAGTGCCACTCGACGCGAGTAGGTGCGAGAACCAGCATCAGCCGATGCGGCAGCGCGCGAAGGGTGAAGCGCGGTAGCAGCGGCGACGGTCGGACGATCCACAGTCCATGCAAGCCCGCAAGCGCTAACCGATCTGATCATTTGCCAACAGCGGTGACGAAAATGCCAACTAGGCGTTCGTGGACGGCTCTGGCCGATCTGCGCTGGCTGGTCCGTGGCATACCGCCCGTCACGTCCAACCCGGTCTAGCGGAACTGCGAGAGATGCCAACTATCTGACGATTTGCCAAGTTCGATGACGATTCACAGCCGGGGCGAACATTCGGCGTTATCGCAGGTCGTCGTTTCACCGATAATCCACATTATGTCAAGTACTGGAGATCGGGCGGTTCCCCGCGGAGACGGGACCGAGCACTGCGCCACGGAGCCGACTGCATGTCCGATACCCCGCTGCGGCCGCGCGACCCGTGACATCGACGACCGACGCACCCGCCGCGGGCCACATCGACTCAGGTGCGATCAGGCTCGATGTCTCCGTTTCTGCCCGCAGCTCGGACCTGCCATCCGGGCCCCGGCGAGTTCACGGAGTCGATCTCATCGACTCGCGCAGCTGAGACGAACTCCGAGTATCAGATGCCGGTCGACACCGCGTCATGTAGCGTGCCGGGTACGCGGCCGGCATCAGACAAAACGCCGTCGCGTACTGCACTCGACGACGGATGCGGCGCAGGATCCCGAACCGGAACATCGATCGGACCCGGACCTCCCCGCCGGTCACCGCCCCCACCCACACCACTGTCATGGATAATGGCGAATATCCATGCGCGCGTGCGGGTTTCGCTCGCCTCCCCTGCGTTGTCGTGAATCGCCGCGCTAGTTGGCAACTGGACCACCCCGCCGCCGGACGACCGCCGCTGCCACGTAGCCCACCACGACCGCGGTACAGACGCCCGGGACGTAGTTGCCGAGCCGGTAATAGAGCGTGTCCTCTGTCCGAACGGGCACTTCGACGAGCAGAACGCCGTGCTCGTCGGCGGGCATCGACCCGAGCCGGCGTCCTCGCGCGTCGAATGCGGCCGACTCCCCCGTCAATGCGGCCGCCGCGACCGGGCGGCCACTCTCCGCGGCCCGCAGCGCACCGAACGACGCGAGCTGCGCGGGCGCCCAACTGCCCTGAAAGGTGGCCGTGGAGGATTGGTACACCAGCATGTCCGCCCCCGCCCGCGCCTGCGCGCGGGCCATGTCCGGGAAGGTCTCCTCGAAGGAGATCAGCGGCCCGACCCGGAAACCGCCGGCGTTCATCACGACCAACCTGTCACCGGGCTGCCGGTTCTGCCCCGCCGCGGCGGTGATCCGGTTGAGCCAGCCGAGCTGGTCGCGGAACGGGATGTATTCACCGAACGGGACCAGCCGGATCTTCCGATAGGTATCGCGGATTCCGCTGTGGTCGATCAGGACAGACGCCTTCGAGATCGCGCCGGACTCGCCGACCGGCGCGTCGACGTTGACCAGTAGGTCCGCCCCCGCGGCCGCGGACAACGCGCCCAGCCGAACGAGCAGCGCTTGGTCGGCGGCCGGATTGGTATCGACGCTGCTCTCACCCCACACCACGAGGTCGACCGGCGCGCCGATCCCTCGGGTCAGGTCTTCCTCGAAAGAGAGCAGGTCGCCGTGCACGATCCCCGGCTGCACAAGCGCGACGACCGCGACGTCGGCTGGCGGCTCCGCTGGTCGGCACGCGGACCAGAGTGGACCCGAGGCGACCGCCACCGCCACCGCCACCGCTCCGACGGCCCGGGCTGCCACGCCGCCGACCACGCACAGGGCGACCCCAATGTTCGATGCCACGATCGCGAAGCTGACCAGCCACACCCCGCCGAGCGCGGCGAGCCCGAGCACACCTGGGTGCTGCCACTGGGTGGCACCGAGCAACGACCACGGCCCACCGAGCCACTGCCACGACCGGACCACCTCGACCAGCACCCACCCTGCAGGCACGACGACTGCGGCCGCCGCCGCCCGGCCGCCGGTGAGCGGCTCCCGCAACGCATCCCACACCAACACGCCCCACCCGGTCCACAGCAGCGCGAGCACACCCACAGCCAGCGGGAAGAACCAGACAAGGTTCGGCGCCACCCAGTACTGCGTACCCGCGAGGAATCCGACGCCGGCCAGCCAGCCGCGCAGTCCGGCCTCGCGCGCGGTCGCCGCGGCGCGCACCAGCAGCACCACCGGCACCAGCGACACCCACGCGAGCACGCCGAGGTTCGGCTCGGGGAACGCCAACAGCGGCAGCGCCCCCGCGGCCGCCACCCCGGCCCGCGGCACCCACCGCGAACGCGTCGCACCGACTGTCCATCCCGGTACGCGGCTCCCGTGACCGGGTGGTTTCCCGGAGGACGCTCCGCTGGACACGTGTCGATTCTAGAGTTCGGGCCTGACCTGAGCGGGTCCTCCGTTCGATCCGGGCAGAGGTAGTCGATCGAGTTGGCGGAGGTCAACGGCCCTCCCGCAGTGACCACGCACCGTCATACGATGGACGCATCCGATGTCCGGCCGAACGGAGGACGCGTGAGGGACGACGACGCACCTCGACACGATGCGCGGCGGACGAACCGTGCGGGACCACCGTTCCACTCCCCCCGACGATCTCCCGGGTCGATTGCGTGAATCCTGCAGTCGAGCACACCGACGAATACCGTGACGTGGGTCCGGTCTTCGAGTCGATGGCGTCGCTCGACCGCAGGGACCCGCGCTACCGCGTGCTCCGCGACTCCGTGATCACGCGGTGTCTCCCCCTCGCCGATCACATCGCTCGCAGGTTCGACGGCCGTGGGGAGTTCCACGACGACCTCGTTCAGGTGGCGCGTGTCGGGCTCGTCAATGCGGTCAACCGATATGACTCCCGCGTGGGGTCCGACTTCGTCGCGTTCGCGGTCCCGACCATGATGGGCGAGGTGCGGCGACACTTCCGGGACACCGGGTGGGCCGTGCGGGTGCCCCGCCGGGTGAAGGAACTGCATCTCGAGCTCGGTCGCGCGGTGTCGGTCCTGTCGCAGCGTCTCGGTCGGCCGCCGACGCGCCACGAGCTCGCGGCGGAGCTGCGGATCGGTGAGGACGCGGTCGCGGACGGACTGCTGGCCGGCAACGCGTACCAGACCGTGTCGGTGGATGCCGGGACCGTGGGGCGCCGCGACGACCATCCGCTGGCCGAGACCCTCGGTGCCGACGATCGGCGTCTCGAGGCGGTCGAGAATCACGAGACGCTCCGGCCGATACTGGCGGCGTTGCCCGATCGCGAGCGCCGGATCCTGTTGTTGCGGTTCTTCGCGAACCTCACGCAGAGCCGGATCGCCGAAGAGATCGGGGTATCCCAGATGCACGTGTCAAGGCTGCTGGCCCGGTCGCTCGCGACGCTCCGCTGCCAACTCGAGGACCAGATCGAAAGCTGACGCTGCAGGTCACACCCGATCGACGAGCCGTTCGTGGCCGGCAAGCCGCGCGCAGTTCGCGCAGCAGAAGATCCGACTCTCGTCCTCGACGCCATGGCCGAGTATCCGGCATCCGCAGTGTCCGCACACCGGCGCCATCGCGTGTGCGGCGCATTCGAAGCTGTCGAACACGCCACGACGGTCCCCCATGATCACGGTGAATGCCTTGTCGTAGTCGTTGCCACACGTTTCGCAGTTAGGCATCGTCGTCCTCCTCCTGATGGCGTCGGTCGTGGTGCCGGCCGACGACGGTCTGATACCCCGTGGGAGACGGCTCTACACCTGACGGCTGTCGACCGATTCGCCGACGGGGCCGGGTGCGGGATCGGAGTAACGTGTTCAGCGGTGACACCCTGCTTCTGTTCGGGCAGTGCGTCGTTGACGAGCGAGCCGGCGCCGCAGCCGCCAACTCTCGTGTGGGCCGTCACCGCATCAGACGGCATCATTCTCGATGACGATCCTACGTCGAGAGGCCACAGCCATCACCGGGGCCGGAAGAGGTGTTGATCAAGGCCGAAGCGATCGGCGTCAACTTTTCTCGACACCTACTTCCGCTCCGGCCTGTACCCGCACGAGCTGCCGTTCGCCGTCGGCAGCGAGGTGGGCGGTACCGTCGCCGCGGTCGGCGCCGGCAACTCGGCGTTTCTGGTCGGCGACCGGGTGGTCAGCGCGGACGCAGTGGGCGCGTATGCCGACTACTGCGTGGCACCAGCGGGTCTGTTGGCGCGGGTGCCGGAGGGAGTCGCCCCCGACATCGCCGCATCGGCGCTGCTGAAGGGCTTGACCGCGCATTATCTGGTCAAGTCGGTCTACCCGGTCCGGCGCGGCGACACCGTGCTGGTGTATGCCGGCGCCGGCGGTGTCGGGCTGATTCTGACGCAGTTGGCCACCAGCCTGGGCGCCCGAGTGATCACGACAGTGTCGACGCCGGAGAAGGCCGAGCTGTCCCGCGGTGCCGGTGCGGTGGAGGTACTCGATTACCCCGACGACCCGCACGAATTCGCTGCGACCGTCCGTGCACTCACCGAAGGCAACGGCGCCGCCGCAGTGTACGACGGCGTCGGCAAGTCGACCTTCGACGCCAGCCTGGCCAGCCTGGCGGTCCGGGGCACGCTGGCGCTGTTCGGTGCGTCCAGTGGGCCGGTTCCTCCGGTCGATCCCCAACGCCTCAATGCTGCCGGATCGGTGTACCTGACCCGACCCTCGCGAGGGCACTTCAACCGGACACACGACGAGTTCGTCTGGCGAGCCGGTGAGGTTCTGGATGCGATCGCGGCCGGGTCCGTCGTGGTCACTGTCGGCGGACGCTACCGACTGAGGGCCGCCGCTCAGGCCCATCGCGATCTCGAAGGCCGCAGGACCCGGGGTTCGACGGTCTTGACGCCGTAGCGTCACGGATCTGCCTTGAAAGCACGATGTCCCGCTGCGCAGGCGTGCACAGCGGGACATCGTGGAAGCTAGAGGCCAGGCACACGTCGGGGGGTGCGCCTGGCCCTCAATAAAGTATCGAGACAGTTCCGTCAGGGAAAGCTGCATCGGGGTGAAATCGGGGGTGAAGCGGTCGTCACGCTCGCCTCACCCCGAACTTCCGAGCACATCCGCCGGGCGAACGGCGTCGAACTCGCGCGTTCGACGTGCTGTGGAATCCCAGCGGGTCGGGCGCGGACCAGGACATAGTCTGCGTCCGGGGCGTACCGCGGCGAGGGGAGCCGTCCGGGCCGCCGGTGGTGATCCGGGTTCGTTACGGCAGCTTCGGTGGCAGATCAACGGGTAGGAGCGCGGGTGGAACATCGAGCCCGAGATGCGCGAGCAGGACGGCGAGTTCGGCGTCGAGGTCGCGGCCGGTCGCTGTGATGCGGGGGTCACTGAAGCTGCCGAACTGGGTGCTGGGTTGGTCGACCGCAAACCATGCCTGGCTCGAGCTGTCCTGCCAGAGCACAGTGCGCAGCGGGGCGTAGAGCATGGCCGCCGGGTTGTGGCGGAACATCCGTTCGGCGATGGTGTGGTTGCCCATCAGGTAGGCGACGCAGGGTGCGGTGTCCCCGGCGAGCCGCATCACCTCATCGGCCTGGTTCTTCCAGTAGATCAGGAACCCGAACGGAGCGGCGGCGCCGATGAATTCGAGCATCTCGGCCCACGGCGCTCTCCGGGCGACGAAGTCGGCGACCTGATCGAAGTCCAAGGCCGGGACCGCCCGTTCATATCGGGCCCGGAAGTCGTCCAACGAGGTCGTGACCGGTAGCTGCAGACGGTTGACAGCGACCGGTGTGACGATCGGGACTCGAACGGCCATGACGTCTCTCCTGGCGAGGTCTTTCCGAAGTGGGTGGTCGACGGACGAGCGCAGTGAGGTGGTGGCAACGATCAGGTGCCAGGTTCTGTGCTGTTGCTGACACGGGAACCTCCTCGTCGTCGAGACGTACCGGACTGGTCCGCCGGCGTCCTGGTCGAGCCACAGGAACGTATGAGGTCACGCACCCGACGGTGCCGGCACGGCTTCTGCCTCTCAACGCACGATCACTGGTCCTTAACCCTCCGGACGGCAACTGCCGTCCGGGCGGTCGGATCCCTCCACACTAACCGCGGAGGCTGTAGTCGAGCAGCCGCCGAGGACATCGATCGGGTCCGGGCCGGCAGCCGATACACTTGTCGGGCGCGGTTCGAACACACTTTCGCCGCGCATCCGACAGTCGAAGTCCCGGAAGGACATTGGAGCAGGCCCACGTGAGTGACGATCGACAGCTTCTCGAGTCCTGGTTCGGCGAGTTCCTGTTGCACCGCAGCACCGCGAAGCCGTCACCGCACACGCTCAAGGCGTACCGCCAGGACTTCACGGCCATCGCCGGGCACCTCGCCGAGCAGTCCGGGCTCGCCGCATCGGCGCTTCCGGTGGAGGTGATCACCAAGCAGTCGATGCAGCAGGCGTTCGCGGCGTTCGCGGCATCGCACGAGGTGGCGTCGATCCGTCGGTGCTGGTCCACTTGGAACACGCTGTGCGACTTCCTGTTCTCGATCGACGCGATCGTCGCGAATCCCATGTCGGCGGTGCTGCGCCCCAAGGCGCCGAAGCGGCTGCCCAAGGCGCTTCCTGCTGATGCCGTCACCCGGCTGATCGCGACGTTGCAGGAGGACGACACCGACGGGGTCCGACCGTGGGGTGAGCGCGATTTCGCGATCATCCTGATGGCGCTGCTGACCGGGATGCGGTCGTCGGAGCTGATCGCGGTCGACATCGGCGACGTACGCGGTGCCACCGATCCGTCGAACGGCGGCGCACGGGTGATCCTGGTGCGCGGGAAGGGCAGCAAGGAGCGGGTGGCGACCGCGGAGCCGGCGTTGGTGGCTGCGTTGACCGGCTATCTGGAGTCCCGCATCGAACGATTCCCCGGCACCGCGAAGCAGCGGGTGGCGGCCGACGCCACGCCGTGGCAGCACTTCCGCAGCGCCGATCCGCTGTTCGTGGGGGCCGACGGCGCGCGGATCACCCGCGGAACGCTGCAGTACCGGGTGCTCCGGGCGTACCGCCGGGCCGGGATCAACGGCGAGCGCGCCAAGGGAGCGCTGACCCACCAGTTCCGGCACACCTTCGCCACGAACATGGCGGACGAGAACGTCAGCATCTTCACCCTCATGCGGATGCTCGGTCACGAGTCGATGAACACCACGCAGGTGTACACCGAAGGCGCCGGAACGGGCGTGCGTGAGGCCGCTGCCCGCAATCCGCTGTATCGGATGCTCGACGGCGGCTGACGAACCCGCTCGTCGTTTCCGGACATTTCATCCCGGAATACGTATACCGGAACGCCACTCGGGACGTACGGTGGTCGGCGGCGGTCGATGCGCATACCGCTGTCCTGTTCGACCTCTCCGGTGTGCCCTCTCCGGTGTGTCCCCTGAGCAGAAGGTGAATTCGTCGATGTACGCCGACGTCGGCCCGGCCGCCACGCCCCGTCACCTGCGACTCGTGGCGCCTCTGCCCGCGTCGGCCGCCGACTCCCCCGACTTCGCTGCCGACCGTGATCACAATCGGCACGCGTCGATATGGCCGGACTTCGTCAGTGTCCCGATCGTGCCGCCGACGGAGCTCGGTGCGACGTGGTGCGTGGACGACGACACCTACGTCGAGGCGCACGGTCGGCGGATACTGCTCCGCTGTGTCGACGTCGACGGCATGGAAACCACTGTCCACCTGCAGGACGGCGTGATCGACGAGTTGGTGGCGGCGATCGTGTCGGCGCAGATGCACCGCTGCCCGGCGCACGACTGACCCCGTACTCACACGTACAGCACCGGTTTCCCCGTTCCGCTGCCAAAGCTTTCGGGACCTGCGACACTGGTCAACGGTTTGTTCCGGCGGTTCGACGCACCCGGTTGCGTGTCGCGGAGCACGGACCACACTGCCGATCCCGTCGTGGTCTCATCCAACGGGATCGCTCGGGCAGCGGGGCCCTCGGGTGCCGACGCCCTGATCAGCGGTTTCCCCCGTTCCCCCAGTTCGCCGCTGTAACGGCGGTCACCACCAGGTCCCACTGAGTGCGCAGACCTCTGATGCCGGGAAAGTGAGTTGGCACACTCTGTGACCAACGGAACAGAAGCGACGCTCACCCATGGCGGCTTGCCCGTGGACGCGACGACCTCGCAGTTCTTCGAATTCCCGCAGCACAGCCCGTAATTCGGGCCAGTCAAGAGTCTGGACATCAACTTCAGTGACAGCTACTGCAGACACTCGTGTCACGTCGGCGGCGCCCGCACCGCGCGGACGGTATGCCCGGCAGCGCCCCGCATGGGTGATCATCACCGTTCTCGTTCTGGTCGAGATCATCAGCGCGTTCGAGACGTCGATGGTGTACGCCGCCATCCCCACGTTCATCAAGGAGTTCAACAGCGACGCCGCCACGGTCGGCTGGGCTGTCACGGCGTTCCTGTTGGTGGCAGCCGCATCGGCCGCGGTGTGCGGCCGCCTCGGCGACATGTACGGACGCGAGCGTGTGCTGGTCGTCCTGCTCGGTGCTGCCGCCCTCGGTTCGTTCATCAGTGCGATCGGTGACAGCATCGGCAGCATCATCGTCGGCCGCGCCATCCAGGGTGTCGCCGGCGCGATCCTCCCGCTCTGCATCGGCCTGGCCCGCGAGCACCTCCCGGCCGCGAAGGTCCCCGTCGCCATTGCAGTCATCTCCGGCTCGGCCGTCGCGGCCGGTTCGGCGTCGTTGCTGGTCGCCGGCGTGATGCTCGACCACGCGAGCTGGCACATGATCTTCGTCGTCGCGGCGGTCTATGCGGTGATGGCGCTGCTGCTGGTGCTGTTCGTTCTGCCGTGGCGCCCGCCCACCGGGACCACACAGAAGGTCGACTACCTCGGCACCCTCGCATTCGCCCCCGCGATCGCGGCCGTCCTGCTGGGCATCAACAAGTCGGGAGCGTGGGGCTGGACCGACGCGAAGACCCTCGGCCTGGTGGTCGGCGGTCTCGTCGTCCTCGCCCTGTGGGTGCTGTGGGAGCTGCGGGTGAAGGACCCGATCGTGAACGTGCGCCTGTTCACCGACCGCAAGGTGGCGCTGACGATGTGCGCGACCCTGGCGATCGCAGTCGGCCCGATGGGCATCAGCACCATGATCATCCCGATGATCCTGCAGTCCCCGACCACCGCGTCGTTCGGTCTGGGCATCTCCGCTACCAACGCCGGCTGGCTGTCGTTCATCGGTTCGATGTTCGGTTTCGTGTGCACGCCGCTCAGTGGCCGCATCACGCGGACCGTCGGCTCGCGGGTGTCGATGCTGCTCGGTACGACGCTGTTCACGATCAGCAGCGCGATGCTCATCGTCTTCCACGACTCGGTCGCCGGCATGGTCGCGATGATCATCACCGTGTCGATCGGCACCGCCTTCGCGTACACGGCACTGCCGAACCTGATCGTCGAGGCGGTCCCGGAGGGCAACACCAGCGAGGCGACCGGCACGAACTCGGTGCTGCGCACCGGCGGTCAGGGCATCGGCACCTCGATCGCGACGATGCTGCTCGCGTCGTCGGCCGCCGCCGCCGGTGGCGTCGCACCGACCGTCAGCGGCCTCAACACGGTCGCGACGATGATGGTCGTCCTCGGGCTCATCACGATCGGCTTCACGCTGTTGATCCGCCGCGGAAGCGTGTACGACCGCAAGTGACGGTCGCACTGTGACGTCCGACTGTGGGCGGTGGGGTTCATCCCCACCGCCCACGGTCGTCTGCGGGGTGTTCCGACGCCCGAGTTGGCGGGACGGGTGACCACCGGGCGGTTACGGTGACTAGGTCAGCACGTTTCGACGAGCCTCGAGGAGCGCGGAATGAGCATCGCCTCGACACAACCCCGCCGCCATCGCGTCGTGGTCATCGGATCCGGCTTCGGCGGATTGTTCGGCACGCAGGCCCTCAAGCGCGCCGACGTCGACATCACCCTCATCGCGAGGACCACCCATCACCTGTTCCAGCCGCTGCTGTACCAGGTGGCGACCGGCATCCTCTCGGTCGGCGACATCGCACCGGCGACACGGATGGTGCTACGCAAGCAGAAGAACGCCGAGGTCCTGCTCGGCGATGTCGAGACGATCGACCTGAAGGCCGGGTCGGTCACCTCGCGGCTGCTGGACCGGACGACGGTCACCGAGTTCGATTCGCTCATCGTGGCCGCGGGTGCCGGGCAGTCGTATTTCGGCAACGATCATTTCGCCGAGTTCGCGCCCGGCATGAAGACGATCGACGATGCGCTCGAGCTGCGGGGCCGCATCCTGGGGGCGTTCGAGCAGGCCGAGTTGTCCGACGATCCCGAGGAACGCGCCCGTCTGCTCACGTTCGTGGTGGTCGGCGCCGGACCGACGGGCGTCGAACTGGCCGGCCAGATCGCCGAACTCGCCCATCGCACGCTGCAGGGCGCGTTCCGTCGGATCAACCCGAGCGATTCCCGGGTCATCCTCCTCGACGGCGCCCCCGCCGTGCTGCCGGTGTACGGCGGGAAGCTGAGCCGCAAGGCCGCCGAACGGCTCGAGAAGCTCGGCGTGGAGATCCAGTTGAACGCGATGGTCACCGACGTCGACGTAGACGGGCTGGTCGTGCGGCACAAGGACGGCACCGACACCCGGATCGAGTCGCAGTGCAAGGTGTGGTCCGCCGGCGTGCAGGCCAGTCCGCTGGGCAAGCAGCTCGGTGAGCAGTCCGGAGCGGAGGTGGACCGGGCCGGCCGCGTGCACGTGAATCCGGATCTGACGTTGCCGGGCTATCCGAACGTGTTCGTCATCGGCGACATGATGGCGCTGGACAAGTTGCCCGGGCTGGCGCAGGTCGCGATGCAGGGCGGGAAGTACGCCGCCAAGGAGATTCGGGCGGGACTCGACGACGCCCGGTCCGAGGATCGGCAGCCGTTCAAGTACTTCGACAAGGGCTCGATGGCGACGATCTCCCGGTTCAGCGCGGTCGCGCAGGTCGGCAAGCTCGAGATCAGCGGCTTCATCGGCTGGATCGCCTGGCTGGTGATCCACCTGATGTACCTGATCGGGTTCCGTAGTCGCCTGTCGACGGTGATCTCGTGGACGGTCTCGTTCCTCGGCCGCGGGCGTGCGCAGATGGCGTCCACCGAGCAGCAGGTGTTCGCGCGCAACGCGATCGACCTGCTGCAGGAGCAGAGTCGAGCGCGTCGCGCCGCCGAATCACGTGAGGTCGGTTGACCGACCCCGCTACTTGTTGCCGAGCGCGGACGTCTCGGTGATGTTCTGCAGTCGGACCTGCCCGCGAGCGACGAGGCGCTGCTGCTCGTCCGTCACGGTCACGAGCCACAACTGCTGGGTGCGGCCCCGATGCACCGGGGTGCCCTCCGCGAACAGCACTCCGTCGCGGGCGGCGCGCAGGAAGTCGGTGTTGTTGTTGACGCCGACGACGTGACCGCGGTCGCCGAGCCAGATGCTGGCGGCGATGCTCGCCACCGATTCGATCACCGCGCAGTGCACGCCGCCGTGCATGATGCCCCACGGCTGGTACAGCGCGGGCGTCACCTTCCACTGCGCACGAACGCGGTCCGCGGTCAGTTCGGTGAACTCGAGGCCGAGCGCCTCGCCGAAGCCCTTGTTGAGGAATGCGTTGACCTCGGCGGGATCCGCCCCGTCCCCCAGCACGAATGCGTGCTCTGCCTCGCTCGCCATGATCTGCTCCATCGATTCTGGTGGGGTGACCGAGCCCCGAGGTGCCCGACCGACCCGCCTGCCGAATATGTACCTCGTCATAGTGATCCACCGCCGTCGGCGGCACGCACTCGACCCGCCGGAAAGACGAACCGGCGGGTTCCGCGCCATATGCGCGGAACCCGCCGTGGAGGGGACCGGGAGTCACTGCAGCCCTCAGGACTCCGGCACGGTCCAGCAGTACTGATGAATCGAGAATAGGGAAGGCTGCCCTAATTCGTCAACCCCTTCGTCAGCAGGCGTGCGCCAGCATGGCCCGCGTGCGCACCGGAACACCCGCAGCCTCGAACGCGTCCAGCAGGCCCTGACCGCGCCGGGACGCGACAGACTGCGACGAACCCGCCAGGATCGGCACCCGCGTCGTCACGCCCAGGACCGCGTCGGCGACCAGGCTGCCGAGTCGCAGCTGGTCGACGGACGCGAATCCGTCCAGTGCGCACCGAATCGCCGACAGCGACGTGACGCAGCGGTGCGCAGTCCACACCAGTAGGGCTCGCTCACACGGCAGGGTGACGACGTCGCGCGAGCCGGCCAGACCGTCGTCGGGCAACACACGCAGCGTGTCGTCCACGACGCCCGCCCAGTCGATGCCGCTGTCGCTGTCCATGTGGATCCAGAGGTTGTCCACGCCGGGGTCCCACGCTCGCCCCTCCAGCACCACGAGCGCCGCGACCCGGCCGACCACCGCGTGCACGAGCGCCGACGCCACCTGTATCGCGGCCGCGTCCGGGGAGTGCAGATCGTCGAGCATGCGCTCGTACATCTGACCCACTCGATGACCCTGCAGTTCGGCCGGCTCCCCGCCTCCGGTGCACGACGCGATCGGCCACCACCGCCGCTTGCCCTGATGCGCCATCGTCGCGACCGCGTAGACCCGCGGGTAGTCCGGCGAGACGTCGCGGAGTCGCGAACACGAGTCCGCCAGTGCCGTTGCCTCGGACACGGTGAACTGGAATTGCGCGGTCGCGGACATCGAGCCTCCATCAAGCGTTCGGTTAGTTCCGTCGAGTAGTTCTTCGGCACGCGTAGGCTAGCCTAACCATGATCGAACCGGGGGGGTCTATTCGAGCCGCGGAGCGGATACCTCCCTCGCACGTTCGGTTAGGCTTCCGTAACCTGACGCTCGACAGCGTTACCTCCCCAAGGAGCACCCCAGCCGTGACGACGACCCGCCTCCCGGATATGAACCCGGATGCGTCGAGGCACACCAAACCGCAGTCGGATTTCGGGAAACAGGTTGTCCCGCAAGGCCCGGCGCCGACAGCCCTGCGCCTGCTGGCGAATCTCGTCGACCTCGGCGTCGTCGCCGCACCCCTCGTCCTCGGGTGGTACCTCGTCGATTCGCTGCGTGACGCCAACGGCGGCGGCGAGGCCGACCGCGTCGTATTCGGCGGAGCCGCGCTGCTGATAGCAATCGGATTGTTCGTCTGGAATCGCGGATTCCGTGAAGGGAACACGGGCACCACCGTCGGCAAGGGCTGGTGCGGGCTGGTGACCTGGGACGCCGAGACCGGTGCGCCTATCGGCGTCCGGCGTGCGGTGCGGCGGGTACCCGGGATCGTCTCCGGTGCCGAGGTGGTCCGCGAGGCCACCGCGCGCGCGGACGGCTTCACCCCGATCACCCCCGACACGTCCCTCGCCGCCGTGCGCCGGCGTCGGATCCTGGGCCTGCTCGCCCTCGCAGTCCTGTTGGCGCTCGTTCTGTTCGCGAGCATCGCCGTCGGCGCCCGTCCGCTGTCGTTCGCCGAGATCTTCCACGCACTGTTCTCCTCGACCGGCGGCGAGACCGACATCATCGTGCGCACCCTCCGGATCCCACGCACCCTCCTCGGTCTGGTCGTCGGCATCGCCCTCGGCGTGGCCGGCGCACTGATCCAGGGACACACCCGAAATCCGCTCGCCGACGCCGGCCTGCTCGGCCTCAACGCCGGCGCCGCGTTCCTCGTGGTGATCGCGATCTACACCCTCGGCCTCACGTCACCGGGCCAGTACCTGTGGTTCGCGTTCGCGGGCTCGGCCCTCGCCAGCGTCGTCGTCTTCGGGCTGTCCTCGATCGGCAACGGGAAGGCGAGCCCGCTGAGCCTGGCGCTCGCGGGCGCGGCCGTCGCCTTCTTCCTCCAGGCCATGACGAACGCGGTCGTGATCCTCGACCAGACCAGCCTCGACGGCTACCGGTTCTGGGTCGTCGGATCGGTCGCCGGCCGCGGCTACGACATCCTGTGGCAGGTGCTGCCGTTCCTGATCCTCGGGCTGGTCATCGCGATCGCCAGTACCCCGAGCCTCAACGTGATCAGCCTCGGTGAAGACGTCGCCCGGTCGCTCGGCACCAACGTCGCGGTCTCGCGGACGATCGGCATCGTCGCGATCACGCTGCTCACCGGCGCCGCGACCGCCGCGTGCGGACCGATCGCGTTCATCGGACTGGTCGTACCGCACGTCGCCCGCGCGATCACCGGCCCCGACTACCGCTGGCTCGTCCCCTACGCCGGACTGCTCGGCGGCCTGATGTTGGTCATGTCCGACGTCATCGGCCGAGTCGTGGTCCGTCCCGGCGAACTGCAGGTCGGCATCGTGCTGGCCGTCGTCGGTGCCCCGTTCTTCATCGCGCTCGTTCGGCGCAGGAAGCTGGCCAGCCTGTGAGCGTCCTGAATACTCTCCCCGACGCCGCCGACGGCATCCCCGCGGCGGTACCGTCCCGGCCGGCGTTCCGGCTCGGCCCGATCTCGCTGGTGCTGCGGCCCTACATGATCGTCGTCAACGTGGTGCTCGCGGTCGCGCTGTTCCTGCTGGTGTGCGTCGGCATCGGCCGCGGAGACTTCCCGCTGTCCGTCCCGGAGGTCACCAACGTCCTGTTCGGCGGCGGCAGCAAGGTGCAGCGGTTCATCGTGATGGACCTGCGTCTGCCCCGCGCGTTGACCGCGGTTCTCATCGGTGTCGCGCTCGGCATCTCCGGTGCGATCACCCAGTCCATCGCGCGCAACTCGCTGGCCAGCCCCGACATCCTCGGCATCACGTCGGGCGCGAGCGCGGCGGCGGTCGCGTTGATCGTCCTCGGCGGCGGTGGCTCCTTCGTCGGCCTGTTCGCTACGCTGGGCATCCCGCTGGCCGCGCTCGTCGGCGGCCTGCTCACCGCCACCGTCATCTACCTCCTGGCCTGGCGGCAGGGTGTCGAGGGCTACCGGCTGATCCTCATCGGCATCGGCATCAACGCGATGCTGATCGCGGTCACCGGGTGGCTGCTGATCTCCGCCGACATCAACGACGTCTCCCGCGCCAAGGTGTGGCTCAACGGGTCGCTGAACGGCGCCGGGTGGGGTCAGGTGTGGCCGGTGGCGATCGCGCTCGCCGTGATCGGCGGCTGGGCGATCATCGCGGCGTTCACCCTCGGCGCGCTGCGCCTGGGCGACGACAACGCCCGGTCCCTCGGCGTCCGGCAGCAGTCCGAGCAGGCGAAGCTGCTGTTCGCGTCGGTGATCCTGGCCGCGATCGCCACCGCCGCGGCCGGTCCCGTCGGATTCGTCGCACTCGCGGCGCCCCAAGTCGCGATGCGCCTGGTCCGCTCCGCCGGGCCGCCGATCCTCGCGTCCGCGCTCACCGGGGCCGTGCTGGTCGTGGGCAGCGACATCATCGCCCGCACCGTCCTCCCCGTGGAACTGCCCGTCGGCATCGTCACCTCGGCGCTCGGCGGCCCGTTCCTCCTGTACCTCCTCGTCCGCAACAACCGGAAGGTCTCGGCATGACCCAGCACTCCCTTGTCACCGAGCCGGCACTGTCCTCCCCCGCGCCGCGACTGGTCGCCGAGAGCCTCACTCTCGGCTACGGCGACCGCGTGATCGTCGAGGGCCTCGACGTCGAGATCCCCACCGGCGTGATCACCACCGTGATCGGCCCCAACGGGTGCGGCAAGTCGACGATGCTGCGGGCGCTGGGCCGGCTGCTCAAGCCGCGCGCGGGCACCGTCCTGCTCGACGGCAAGGCCATCACGACGATGCGCACCAAGGATGTCGCCCGAACGCTCGGCATGCTGCCGCAGGCGCCCGTCGCCCCCGAGGGCCTGACGGTGGCCGACCTGGTCGCCCGCGGTCGGCATCCGCACCAGTCGTGGATCCGCCAGTGGTCGTCCGACGACGAGACCGAGGTGGCGCACGCGCTCGCGCTGACCGGGGTCGCCGACCTCGCCGATCGCCCTGTCGACCAACTCTCGGGTGGGCAGCGCCAGCGGGCGTGGATCTCGATGGCGCTCGCGCAGGGCACCGACATCCTGCTGCTCGACGAGCCGACCACCTACCTCGACCTGTCGCACTCGGTGGAGGTCCTCGACCTGGTGGACCGGATGCACGAGGAGATGGGCCGCACCGTGATCATGGTGCTGCACGACCTCAACCTCGCGGTCCGCTACAGCGACCACCTGATCGTCATGGCGGAGGGCCGGATCGTCGCTTCCGGTGCGCCGCAGGACGTCATCTCGGCGGAGCTGCTCCTGGAGGTGTTCGGGCTCGAGGCGGCGGTCATCGACGATCCCGTCTCCGACCGGCCGCTGATCGTCCCCATCGGCGCGCGGCACGTCTACGGTGCGGTGGGTGGGCCGACGCAAGACGGGTGATCAGAAGGACGGCACCCGCGAGTGTTCGCCTCGCCGGGTGCCGCCCAGATCGCTCACGACCCCACCGCGCCGCAGCGTTTGGCGTTGCCCCGAGCTTGCCACCCGACCACGATCGGTGGTCCATCCCAACCGGCGGCCACTATCGACGCTACCCACGATCACCGTGCATGCAACCCGGACGAACAGGGCGATGGCCTGCGCGTGTTCCGGTTTCAGGCGCGATCCTGATCGGGCGCATTTCGAAAGAGCAGGGATACGAGGCCATCTCGTCGTCGCGGCGGCCGCGAGTCAGGGGACGTGTCGACGTCGACCACAGATATCGGCTTCTCTGATCCCGACGACGTCGATCCAGATTTGAAACCCATTGCGGGAAAACACTTGACGGTGTCCTGGCGATTCAACACCGGACGGTAACGAGCCTGTATGAGTTCGGCGACTGCCCCTGTGAACGCGCCGAACGTACCTAGGGTGGCGGGCATGGGTGTGAACCAGAAGACGATCGCATTCGATGTCATCGAGCGGCGGGAGGTGCCGCAACCCGAGATCGACCGCCTTGCTCGCAGTACCTGGCAGTCGCTGACCGCCGCCACGCGGGAATCGTGCGGGCCGCCACGGTGGGTGAACAGCGGCCCTGTTGCTGGTGCGGACGCATACCTCGTGCACCGGTACGAGGGCACCGTCGCGAACTGAAATCTCAGTCGTGAAGGTCGTTCGGGCGACCCGTGGGTAAGCGCGTGCAGGATGATTCTCGCGCCGGCCGCCAACCGACTCCTCAGAACTTCGTTGATATCGAACCGGGATCGCCCAGGGGTGGAATGTCGAAGGTCGTGCAGGTACTCGAGAGCGAGGTCATTCAGCGATGGGCCGCTACCGTCGGCACAGTCCTGTTCCCTCTGATTGTTCTGCCTTCCCGCGTTGGCGAGGCCGTCGAGCACCCGACTGTATGGAACTGGGTTGTCGTCGTGGTCGTCGCAGGAGGCATCGTCGCCTTCGCGACCGAAGCCATCACTTTGTGGCGCAAGCGCTTCGGCTTGACCCGAGGAAGAAAGCCTGAACTCACGTTCGTTGCACCCGAGGATGTTCCGGCCTCGGATGTGGAGTCGGCGATCGCATCGACATCGGACCGCATCTCGGCGATCAAGGCGCTGCGTGAACAACATCGAGGTCTCGGATTGAAGTCTGCTGCGGATCTCGTCGACGCGGCTATCGGACGCCCACCCACCCGAAACCTCGCGTTACCGGTGTATCCCGGACTCGGCGTGAGCGGACCCCGTGTCGTCGGTCCTCGTGGTCCACCAGTGAATATGACGCACCGCCCGATGTCGGGGCCCTGCTGACCGACGACCCCACCATCACTCGACTCAGCGACCTCCCACGCCCTCGTCGCCTTGCGTACCTCGAGAGCATCGACCGCCTGGCCAGCGCGGTGGAGCACGCATGTCAGCGTGCCCACCGATCAAGCACGGTTCGGAATCGATGGCGAATCTTCATCGATTACGTTCGAACCGAGGTCAGTGCACGTGCGATCAGCGAGGCTGAATCCGCCTGGTCGGTCGTCGAAAATAAGGGCAATATGTCTAGTTCGCGCTGTTTTCCCCAGGCGCTCGTCTCAAACTCTCCTGTCAGCGGCACGACCCCTGACCGATCGGGCTCGTGCCGGAATCAGCCACCGGTAGCGGGTCTGTCTAGACAATGCCTGACGGCTGCCACCTTCGTAGCGCAGGTCAGCGTTCTCACCGTGCTGGCCAATCTGCTGCGTGCTCAAGGTAGCGGCCAGATCGTGGTCTTCTCGTCCGTAGCGGGCATACGGGTACGCAAGGCCAACTATGTCTACGGATCGGCCAAAGCCGGCCTCGACGGATTCGCCAGCGGACTCGGAGACGCCCTGCATGGCAGCGGCGTTCATCTCTTGCTGGTGCGTTCCGGATTCGTCATCGGCCGCATGACCGAAGGCATGAGCCCCGCTCCACTACCCAGCACCCCCGGTCAAATCGCGAACGCGGTCGTGAAAGGCCTGCGCAACAATCGGATCCGAATATGGGTTCCTGCCCTGACCCGCCCAGCCTACTTCGCCGCGCACATGCTGCCGCAAGCAATCTGGCGCCGGATGCCCAGGTAGGTTGCACCGACGGCGGCGGAGCCGGGCCCGAGCCCCGCACGGCCACCGCGCTCTGGATGAGGGCCTATCGCTGGTGGTGCCGCCGCCGTCGATAAAGCAGGATCGCTGCCAGCGCGGTGGTGATAGCGGTGATGGTGATGGCGGGCCACGGTAGCAGCGGGTTACGTTCGGTCCCGGTACCCTCAATCGTCATAGGTGCTCCGTCTTGCGCGACGGGGGCCTTTCTCAGGGTGGGTGGTCGGGGTTCCCCGTAGACCGTGACCGCAGCTTCACGGGTTCGGTCGTTCGACGATTGCGTTGTGGCTGAGCAGCTGTTGACCGACCACTGGGCGCCGGCGGTCTCGTATGTGGAGGTGAAGACGATGTACTCGGTGCCGACCTCGAAACTACGGCCGCAAGCAGCGCCTTGCACGCTGGACGAAACCGTTGTCGTCGTGCCGATGTCACCTGTGAATACTTCGCGGACTTCGAACTCGTAGAACGCGGTCTGATCTTCGACGTGCTCGGCGGTGACAGCACCCGTGAAGACCGACGCGGCATTCGAGACCAGGTCGATGATCTGGGGTCCGTCAGGGTCGTAGACGCACGAGCACGCGTGCGCCTGCGTCGGTGCGGCCAGCGGAAGTGCACCCGCCAGTCCCATCACGGCGATAATCGAAATCAGCCAGCGCACCATCGCCCCCTGGTTCCGGTCGGCGTCAGTCGCCGACTCGAAACGATGCTAGGCGGCGGGAGCTTGGACCCTCTGTTTCTCCCCTACCGTCTGCCGGTCTACGAACTCGGGAGAAAACAATGCACGAAGACTGGCCGGTCGCAGCGCGTCCGCCAGGCGGGCTTGAAGTCGTCTACAACCACAGGGCTCGTCCCTGTCACGCGGCGGAAGCTGCGGCCGTCGTGCGTCGCTTGGACGATCCTCGCGGCTGGGAGGTGTTCGTGCCCAGGGGCATCCAAGCTGGCGAGATCAGGCAGATCCGTCCGGCGCCGCGTTCGCCGGGGTGGCGGTACTTTCCTGATGCACATGGGACAGCGCCGTGTACGTGTGAAGGATGCGCGCCTTTCGGTAGTTACGGGGCGGCCCGATTGCGTGAGCGTAGGCCGCATGAGATGGATGGCCCGTTCGAACCGCGAAACGTTCTACTGGCTCAGCTTGCCGATGCCGCGTGGCGTGCTCCCGGCGTCGACGATCTCCTCACTCGGCTTGCCGCCGACGTCGACGTCCGTGAGTCGGCGGCATGGGTCCTCTCCGAGCGCCGCCGGACGGGTCGAGCTGAGGCGCAGTAGCCACCTCCAGTCACCATCGAAGAGCGCTCAGTCGATTCCGGGTACGTGACTGCGGCGGTGAGGATGGCTGCGGCCGTACCGAGGCAGAGCGGCCGGTACACCGCGTTGTCCAACCGGACGAAGCGTGGTGAGGGTTCTTCCAGACCGAGGACCTTGGTGGCTGCCCGTCCGCCTGCAACGCCGCGCGCTGCAACGCCGGCGCCCAAGGCGACCCTCGCCACCGTTGCGGCCCTGCTCATCCCGCCCACTCCCGCCACCAACGCGGCCGCCGCCGCTGCGAGTCCAGCAACAGCGAAGCAGGCTCGGGCATCAGGCATGGCGTCGCTCCCCACCACGGCATGGGCCAAATCGGCGCGGCTGCGCATCGGCCATGCCGAACCGAGGCCCCCCGCCGTGTGGACCAATGCCGCCGCTGCGAGCGCCGACGAGCCGGTCAGGCCTGCGATGCGAGCCTTCGTTCCCAGGGCACGATCGGTGAAGACCGGGAGAGTAGCCATACCGCCAACCTATCGCGGGCACCGCAGGACGGACCTGCTGCCCGGTCCCGCGCCTGCCGGAGAGGCAGCTGCTGCGACGGATGTGACAGTCACCTGCTCCCCCTTCGCACGCGAAGGACTTCGCCGACCCTGCCAGATACTTGACGCACGACAGGCGAAGCGGCGGACGATGGATTGTCACGGAGGACTCGAAGTCGGCGGTGATCGAGGCGGGGGCGGGGGCGGGCGAGAAGATCCTGTGAAGGAATGGAGCCGCGGCGAGTAGTACGTGCCTGTCGGTCCCCGGCTCTACTGTCTGGCGAGTGCAGGAGCAATGAACCTCCGTCATGTGGTCAGAGACTGCCGCCGACAGTTGGGACGAGTATTTCCCTCCCACGCCCGAACTCGGCGAGCATCGCCGGTGCGCTCTCCATTGGCAACGAAATCTGGGACCCACGGCCAGGAGAGAGCATCGCCATCGTTGTCGCCATTCTCGTACTGGTCAACGGGCTTCCGAGCCTGATGGCCACCGTGCTGCCGCGCGGACGCGTGTCAGGACGATCCCAGCGCCCCCGAAAGCTGCCCCGGCGGGGTCGGAACCGGATTGACGATGTGCAAGTTCTGCGCGAACGGGACCCGCATCAGCTGATGCGTCTGCCGCCACGGATCGAGTTGAAAGCAGTCGAGCGGAAGCGGGCCGGTCACAGCCCCCGGCCAGGTGTGGCAGTAGATGTCGCTCGTGCCGAACGGACTGAGCAGGTTCGAGTTGTTGTCCCACGACCTGCTGGGCTCCCACGGAAGCTTGAAATACCTCGTGTTCAGCTCGTACCCAGGTGGCGGAACGTAGGCCTGATCCGCCGCACTCGCCTGCGGCGCCGCCGCCACGGCGATACCCGTCGCGATCGCCGCACTCACCACCAGTTTCTTCAGCATTCCGATCCTCCCCCACGTCGGACAGTTCCTGCCAAGTCGATCGCGCAGCGGGCGTAGGTGTTACCGACACCGCTGTCGGTACAAGCGGCGAATCCGCACCACCACGGTGCTACGCGACCCATCCGATCGTCTATGGGACACCCTGCCGACTGTCGCCAATTCGACTCCAGTGTGATCTGCCCCCGGTCCGGGCGGGCGGGTGCGGAAGATCGGGACCGGTGCGGCGATGGTGCGCCGCGGGCGGTCAGAACCGCACGGTGAACACCACGTGCCGATCGTCGCGGGCGGCGCGCTGGAAGAAGTCGATCACTTCTTGCAGCCAACCCCAGGCGTATGCGCGCTCGTCCGCGCCGTACTCGGGATTGCGATCGTCGAGCGGCATCGCGTCGTAGCCTGCGCCGAACTCGGATTCGGTGATGCCGGCCAGATACGCGGCGACTTCGGCGACCCGGTCGGGCGCCAGGTAGGTGATCAGTTGGTCGTCGGTGTCCGTGTTGAGGTCCTCATCCCCCAGGATCACGCCGTATGCCGGCCAGTGCTCGGGCGCGCGCTGGTACCCGGCGCTGGAGAGGGAGCACAGGATCGGGTCCCACGCCTTGTCCGTGTCGCAAGAGAACTCGGAGCGCCCAGTCTCCTCGATGTCCTCGACCACCGCGCCGAGCCTGCCGTCGTCGCCACGCGCGCCGAGAAGTTCCGCTGCCACGCGGTCGGAAAGCGCGAAATGCACCCCAAGTTCCATGGTGTCACGCTAACGGCTGTGCCTGCGCATCCGACTGCGCGGCAGGGGTTCGACGCGTTCCGATCGTTCCGAACTGCGGTCCTGGCCACGTCGGCACCTCATCAGCGGAGATATCGGTGTCGATGAGCCCCGGTCGGTGTACGGCCACCCGGCCGGGCGTACCTGCACCGTTGCCCCGCTCCGGTCACCTGACCCCCTGCACGAGTCACCATCGCACGAAAGGGGTTTGCCCGCAGCCCCAGTTGACGACTTTTCGAACCTGACTCGCGTTCCCCTCCGACAGCGTCGGATCTGCGGCATTCAGAAAAACAAGCACACATGCTTGCTTAGTTGGGTGGACCCGCTTACAGTGACGCAATTCGACTGATGTGACCGCCGTCACTGCGCCGGTCTCGGTGGCCGTCCGCGCTCTCACGACGACTGATCGGAATTGTTGATGGACAAAGGAATTGACAACGGGTCGACGATTTCCACGATGCTCGCCGCTCGGGTCGCGACAGCACCCGAGTCGACGTTCGTCCACTTCGGTGGCGAGGCGTTCAGCTACGCCGAGATCGACGAGCAGTCGGACCGCGTCGCCACCGGTTGGTTGCGTCTGGGTCTCGGCCACGGCGACCGCATCGCGATCGCGGCGACGAACTCACCGCACTGGATCGTCGCGCACCTCGCTGCGGCGAAGATCGGGGCGGTGCTGGTCACCCTCAACGTCGTCTACCGCGAGCGCGAGTTCACCCACATGCTCACGCAGTCGGGGGCCCGCGCCCTGATCTGCGACGCGGAGTCCAACGGATTCGAGTTCGGCCCCTTCCTCGACCAGCTGCGACCCGACATCCCGACGGTCGAGCATCTGGTCTTCCTCGGTGGTGACGAGGCCCCAGGCCGACGACGGTGGGCGGACCTCGCAGCCACCGAGCCCGAACCGGCGATGCTCGCCCGCGCCGCCGAGGCCGTCCGGCCCACGGATCCGGCGGTGATCCTCTACACCTCCGGAACGACCGGGACGCCCAAGGGCGCCACCATCACTCACGCCAGCCTGCTCGCCTCGGCCGTCGCACAGGTGGAGCGGTTCGAGCAGTCTGCGGCGGACGTGATCCTCGGTGTCATGCCGTTCAACCACGTCGGGGGTTTGACCTGCACGCTGGGCTCAACCCTTGTCACCGGGGGCGCGATCGCGCTGCTGCCGAGGTTCCATCCGGATCTGGTGGTCGACGTGATGGCGGACACCGGGGTCACGATGTTCGTCGGCGTCCCGACCATGTACAAGATGGTGCTCGGCGCGGACTCCTTTGCGGGCATGGACATGTCGAGCGTGCGCCTGTGTGTCGTCGGCGGGTCCAACCTCGAACCGGCCCTGGCGGAGCAGGTCGCGGCGAGATTCGACGGCGTCCGGATCGCGAACCTCTACGGTATGTCCGAGACCTCCGGCGCCTGTGTCATCTCGCCGCCGGGTGACTCTCTGGAGACGGTCGGCCGCAGCATCGGGATCATGACCGGCGACTTCGAGGGCCGCATCGTCGACGACCGGAACACCCCACTCTCCCCGGGGGAGGTCGGCGAGCTGCAGGTCCGCGGCGGGTGCGTAGCGGCGGGCTACTGGCAGCTGCCCGACGAGTCGGCCGCGACATTCCTCGCCGACGGCTGGCTCGCGACGGGCGACGTCGCATCGATGTCCGAGGACGGGCACGTCAGCCTGCTCGGTCGCCGCAAGGAGATGTACGTGCGCGGCGGATACAACGTCTACCCGGCGGAGATCGAGAACGTGCTGGCCGCGGACCCGACGGTGGCGCTGTGCGCGGTGATCGGGGTGCCGGACGAGACGTTCGGCGAGACCGGGTACGCCTTCGTGGTGCCCGCACCCGGTGCTGCGGTGGACCCCGAGTGGCTGATCGAACGGTGCCGGCGAACTCTGGCCAAGTACAAGGTGCCCGACCGAGTCGAGGTGGTCGACGGCCTGCCGATGACGCCGGCAGGCAAGATCCGGAAGGTCGCGCTGACGCCGCGGACCTGACCGGCCTTGTGGGCCGATCCGGGCGGTGGCAGATCGGTGTCGAACCCTGACCGGTATGCCTGACCCGGTCTGGCGAACCGGCCCCGTCCTGCCCGCAGCTCGGTTGAGAGGACCCGCGACGCGCGGATAATGGCGGCGGGAGGCACCATGACCGCCGAAACCCCTGTGGACGAGCGCCTCGTCCACCGTGTCGAGGACCTGTCCACCACCGACCCGCAGTTCCGGGCCGCGGCACCCGACTTGGCCGTGACCGCCGCCGCGCGACGCGGCGGGCTGCGATTGTCGGAGGTCGTGGCCGCGTATCTGGACGGCTACGCCGATCGTCCCGCGCTCGGCCGCCGGGCCCACACGCTCACCACGGATCCGGACTCGGGCCGCACCACCGTCGCGCTGCTGCCGCGGTTCGAGACGATCACCTACCGTGCACTGCGAGAGCGGGCTGCCGCCCTGGCCCGTTCGTGGCAGGCGGAGTTGCCGGGCGGTGTCCGCGCGGGTGACTTCGTGGCGGTGCTGGGCTTCACAAGCATCGACTACGCGGTCATCGATCTGACCTGCATCCGGTTGGGGGCCGTGTCGGTTCCCCTGCAGTCCAGCTCGACGGCAAGGCAGCTCGCACCGATCGTCGCCGAGACGGCGCCCCGCGTGCTGGCCGAGGAACTGGACCGGGGCGCCGCGCTGCCGGCGGTTCCGGCGTTCGTCCCCGCGCAGGACGACGATCCGCTCGCGATGCTGATCTACACGTCGGGCAGCACGGGCGCCCCCAAGGGGGCGATGTACACCACCGACATGGTCACCCGCATGTGGCAGCGGTCGCGCGGTCCGGACGCGGACGTCGACGGCCGGGTGCCGGCGATCCACGTGCAGTACATGCCGCTGAGCCACGTGTTCGGGCTGGGATGGCTGGTGACCACCCTCTCGTCGGGCGGCACCGGGTACTTCGCCGCGCGCAACGCGATGTCCTCGCTGTTCGACGACATCGCGTTGGCGCGCCCCACCGCCCTGAATCTGGTTCCGCGCGTGTGCGAGATGATCTTCCAGCGCTACCGGAGAGAGCTGGACCGTCGGCCTCCCGGCGCGAGCCCCGACGCGGTGAAGTCCGACCTGCGCCGGAACGTCCTCGGCGGACGGGTGCTCACGGCCCTGTGCGGCAGCGCGCCCCTGTCGGAGGCGATGCACTCCTTCGTCGAATCGACGCTCGACGTCACGGTGAACGACGGCTACGGCTCCACCGAGACCGGCGGCGGCGTCCTGCGCAACGGCCGGATCCTGCGGCCCCCGGTGACCGACTACAAGCTCGTGGACGTCCCCGAGCTTGGCTACCTGACCGGCGACGAACCGTATCCGCGTGGCGAGCTGTGCGTGAAGTCCACGAACCTGATCCCGGGCTACTACAAGCACCCCGAACTTTCGGCGAGCATCTTCGACCGGGACGGCTTCTACAAGACCGGCGACATCATGGCCGAGACCGCGCCCGACCGTCTCGTCTACCTCGACCGACGCAACAACGTCATCAAGCTCTCGCAGGGCGAGTTCGTGGCGATCTCCAAGCTGGAATCCGTGTACTCCACCAGCCCGTACCTGCGGCAGATCTTCATCTACGGCAGCAGTGAACAGTCGTTCCTGCTCGCGGTGATCGTGCCGAACCCCGACACGGTCGGCGACGGGGACGCGCACACCCTGATCGCGGCCTCGCTCCAGCAGATCGCCGACGACATCGACCTCGATTCCTACGAGATCCCCCGCGACTTCCTGCTCGAATCCGAGCCGTTCACTCGGGACAACGGGCTGCTGTCCGGGATCGGCAAGCTGCTGCGCCCCGCCCTCGCGGACCTGTACGGGCCGCGGCTCGAAGCGATGTACGACGAGATCGCCGCAGGACAGGACACCCGGCTCGCGGAACTGCGCGCCGCCGCTGCCGACCTGCCCACGCTCGAGGCGGTGCGCCGCGCCGCCGCCGTCACACTGGGGGTGCCGGACGCGGACATTCCCGACGGTGACGACGCCGGCTTCGCTGACCTCGGCGGAGATTCGCTGGCCGCGTTCACGTTCGCGACGACACTGGAACAGCTCTTCGACGTCGATGTGCCGGTGCAGACGATCGTGAGCCCCATCGCGACCCTCGGCACCATCACGAAGTACCTCGACGGCGAACGCAGTTCGGCCGCGACCCGGCCCACGTTCGCGTCGGTGCACGGCCGCGGCGCCACCATCGCCCGCGCGGAGGGCCTGCGCCTGGACGCGTTCATCGACGCCGCCACGTTGGCCGCCGCGCCGTCGCTGCCCGCGCCGACCGGGACGGTGGACACCGTCCTGATGACCGGGGCCAACGGGTATCTCGGCCGCTTCCTGTGCCTCGCGTGGCTCGAGCGGCTGGCCCGCACCGGTGGGACGCTGATCTGCATCACCCGCGGCGCCGATCCGGCCGAGGCCCGGCAGCGGATCGTCGCCGCGATCGACAGCGGCGACGAGGACCTGTCCGTGCGGTTCCGCGCCCTGGCCGACGATCATCTCGAGGTGCTCGCCGGGGACGTCGGCGATCCGTATCTGGGGCTCGACCAGCCGACGTGGAGCCGACTCGCGGACTCGGTCGATCTGATCGTGCACTCTGCGGCCCTCGTCAATCACGTGCTGCCCTACAGCCAACTGTTCGGCCCCAACGTGGTGGGCACCGCCGAGATCGTCAGGCTGGCGATCACTGCACGGCTCAAGCCCGTCGACTACATCTCGACGGTCGCGGTCACCGCCCTGCCCGGCGGCGGGTTCATCGGCGAGGACGTCGACGTCCGCGCCGCGAGCCCGTCCCGCGCACTCGACGCGTCGTACGCCAACGGTTACGCCACCAGCAAGTGGGCGGGCGAGGTTCTCCTGCGCGAGGCCCACGACCTGTGCGGGCTCCCGGTCACGGTGTTCCGGTCGGACATGATTCTCGCGCACAGCCGGTACGCCGGGCAGCTCAATGTGCCCGACATGTTCACCCGCCTGATGCTGAGCCTGGTGGCCACTGGGATCGCGCCGCGATCCTTCTACCGACTGGACGCGGCGGGCCACCGGCAACGGGCCCACTACGACGACTGGCTCGCCCGCTTCGAGGCTGCGATCGAGTCGCTGCCCGACAACCAGCGACAGCACTCCGTGCGGCCCCTGCTGAGCGCCTACGCGCACCCGGCGCCCGCGAGGCCCGAGGCGCAGCCGCCGTCCGAACAGTTCCGCGCCGCAGTGCAATCGGCGGGAATCGACGGGTTCGCGGACGTGCCGCATCTGACCGAGTCGTTGATCGACAAGTACATCGCCGATCTGCGGCGTCTCGGCCTACTCGCGGCGTCCCCGAGCGACGGGTAGCCGCCGCGACGCGCGCTCGGCCGTCACTGTCCGGGTGGCTGCACGATCCGCACGGCCCGGGGCATCGCCCCGACGGTGAACCCGCATCGGCGCGCGGCGGCGGCGAACGGCTCCGGGGCGTCGTCGGCGGGCCAGTCGTCGCGCGCACCCGCCGGGCCGAACAGCGCGGCGGCGTTCGCGGACGATCCGGTGGTGAAGCGGCTCTGGTAGCGGACGCCGTCGAACTGCGCCGCGAGCGTGGTCGCCCACTGCCGGGGCACGTCGTAGGGCGTGACGGTGCACAGCTCCCGGGTGACGCCGAAATCCGCGGCGGTCTCCGCGCATGTGTCGGCCAACTGCCGCCGGGTGGGGATCCGCAGCTCCGACAGCGAACGCTCCGTTGCGAACTCGTCGGTGATCACGCCGAGCGACGCCAGCACCTCCCCCGCCGTCTCGCGGATCGCGGTGCGCTCGTCGAAGGCGACGTAGCAGGTGCCGTGCGGGTCGTCGAGGTCGAATCGGCCGCGGCCGGAGGACGCGAACCACCACGCGCCGTTGGCCGTGCGATGCCCGCGCAGCAGCCGTCGGCGGGTGGTCAGCGACCACCCGGGAAATCCGTCGAGCGACCTCGCGCCGGGCGGACCGAGCGCGACGACCTCACGGGTCATGCAGCCCACCGTTGGGCGTCGGCGCGCGCGGCGACGCGGACGGGTTCGACGGGGCCGTCGGAGACGAGCCAGTCCGCGGCGGAGCGGCCGTCCAGCGCGTCCTGCGGCGTGCACAGCCACAACGCGCATGTCCACGCGTCCGCCGCCCCGCGCAGGATCCGCCACACCTCGACGACCGCCGGATGCACGGCGCCGCCGGCGGTGAACTGCCACACCGGGTACACCCACTGGCCGTCGTCGAGCCGACAGGCGATCAGCGCGTTGGTGGCGACCTTCTTGCTCACGGCCTGACGGCTCACCCGCCACCAGCGGGTGAGACCCGAGGTGTCGTAGAACGGCCCGACGATCTGGTCGTACACGTGGCTGGTGGGCAGGGCCGCCGACATTGCGTCGGCGATCGCCTCGACGTCGGCGAACGTCTCGGCCGGGACCCCCGCCTCGGCCGCGGCCGCGAAGGTGCTGTGCACCCGCCGGGTGAGCAACTCGATCAGTTCGCGTTCCTGCTCGACCAACGACGTCACTGCCCAGTCCTCTCGCCCGTCAACCTTGTCAACCACACCCTGCCACCCGACAGTCAACCACGTCAACCAATCGGCGCGGCCGCGACGAGGCCCCCGCCCCTTCCACGTGCGTCGATTCGGTGTCGTTTCGTTGCGGTTCCCGGTTCCCGGTCCGCAATGATTGGGAGGAGCTGACCCCACATCAGGAGGCGCTCCCGTGGCTACCGCGACACATCCGGTTCGCATCGGACTGCACATCCAGCTCCAGCACGCCGACTACGACGCCATCCGCCGAACCGTGCGTGAGGCCGAAGAACTCGGCGTCGACATCGTGTTCGACTACGACCACTTCTACCCCCTGTCCGGCGACCTGACCGGAAAGACGTTCGAATGCTGGACGACCCTCGCCGGGTGGGCCGAGACCACCGACCGGATCGCGATCGGCCCGCTCGTCACGTGCAACGCCTACCGCAATCCCGACCTCCTGGCCGACATGGCCCGCACGGTCGACCACATCAGCGACGGACGGCTCATCCTCGGCATCGGATCCGGATGGGCGCAGAAGGATTTCGACGAGTACGGCTACGCATTCGGCACGGCCGGCAGCCGCCTCGACGATCTGGCCGCCGCGCTGCCACGCATCGAACACCGCCTCGCGGTGCTCAACCCGCCCCCGGTTCGGAAGATCCCTCTGCTCATCGGCGGCGGCGGCGAGAAGAAGACGCTCCCGATGGTGGCCCGCCACGCCGACATCTGGCACGGGATCGGCGATCTGGACACCCTCGGCCGCAAGAACACCCTGCTCGACGAGTACTGCGCGGCCGCCGGCCGCGATCCTCACGAGATCGAACGCAGCGCACCCGTGTCACCACAGCTCGGTACCACACCACCACAGCTGCTCGACCTGGTTTTCACCCTCTTCACGTGGACGATCGGCGGCCCGCACTACAACCTGAGCCCACTGCGACCGTGGCTCGACTGGCGCGACCGGCACAACCGCGCGTGATCACGCCCGACTGTCGGGCTCCGTAATCTACGGCGCATGGAGCAGCGCCAGGAGACGGGTGGACCCGATGGCAGGCAGCGGGTTTCGAGAACCGCCGCGGAGCGGCCCGAGAACAGTTCCGTCCTGTTGGTTCCCTCGCTGGTGTTCATCGCCCTGGTCGTCGCCGCGGTCGGCAGCCTCGGGGCACCGCTGATCACCAGCGTCGCCACCACGTTGCATGTCTCGCTCGCCAGCGCTCAGTGGACGCTGACCATCACCTTGTTGACGGGCGCCATCGCCACGCCCGTCCTGGGCCGCTTGGGGGCCGGCCCGCATCGCAGGGGCACCATTCTCGTCACGCTGGGGGTGGTGGTGGCGGGAAGCGTGCTCACCGCCCTTCCCCTGCCGTTCGCCTGGCTGCTCGTCGGCCGGGCCGCACAAGGTGTCGGGTTGGGGCTGACCGCGCTGATGATGGGTGTGGCCCGCGACCATCTTCCCGAAGATCGCGCGGTCTCGACGATCGCGCTGGTGTCGGTGGCGTCCACCATCGGAATCGGCGTCGGCTACCCCCTGGCCGGACTGCTCACCGAGCTCGGCGGCCTGCGCGCCGCCTACGGGCTCGGCGTGGTCGTCACCGCAGTTGCGTTAGTCGCGGCCCTGCGCAGCATGCCCGTGCCGCCCGAAGGGCGCTCGGCCCGGGTGGACGTACCCGGCGCGCTGCTCCTGGCCGCCGGACTGCTCCTCGTTCTTCTCCTCGCCAGCGAGACGAGCCTGTGGAACCGGCATCTCGGCCTCGCCGTGGCCCTGGCGGTCGTCGCGGTGCTCCTGCTCGGCGTCTGGACGGCCTACGAACGCCACGCGAAGGCGCCCCTTGTCGATGTCCGGCTGATACGACACCCGGCCGTGGCCGGAGCCAACGCCGCCATGTTCGTCGGCGGCATCGGCATGTACCTGCTGGTGACCCTCATCACGCGCTACGCCCAGACGCCGCACGGCGCCGGCTACGGGTTCGGGCTCTCCACCTTCGTCGCCGGTCTCGTCCTCGTTCCGTTCTCCCTGATGGGCTTCGTCTCCGGCAAACTCACTCCTCGCCTGCGGGACCGAATCGGCGGACCCGCGCTCCTGGCTGCTACCGCCATCGTCGTGCTCGGCGCCTTCGCCCTGTTTGCCGTTGCCCGCTCGAATCTCACCGCAGTGTTGGTGTCGATGGCGATCCTGGGCTTCGGTGTCGGGAGCTTCTCCGCCGCGATGCCCGCAGTCATTCTGGCCGTCACCCCGAAGAGTGAGACGTCGAGCGCGATGAGCTTCAACCAGGTCGTGCGCAGTGTCGGGTTCTCCATCGGAAGCGCTGTCGGCGGCCTGATGCTCGCCGCCGGCACCCCTGCCGGGGAACTCTTCCCGACCGACGACGCCTACACGAGCGCAGCGTGCATCGGCATGGCGGCAATGGCAGTCACCGCGATCACGTGCATCACCCTCGCCCGCCGGCCTGGGCCCCGAAACGACACCGGCACGACCCCGGGAGCGAGGCGTCCGGAGGACCATGCCGGATCCGGTCATCGCTGAGCGAACTCCTCGACGTAACGCCGCATCCTGCGAACGTGGGAGATCGCTCGCTAAGCTTTGTCGCATGGCACGGATCCGGTCTGTATTCACGCGCCGGCTGACCCTTGTTCAGCTCACGTGGATGGCCGTGCTGGCGTTGGTGGTTGCCGCAACGGCGATCGACGGGCCGGCTGCGGTCGTCGGCGCCACGGTTGCGGTCCTTCTTCTGCTCGCCGTGGCCGGGCAGAGTGTGCTGCCCCGACTGCACTCGCTGACCGAATCGGCCTCCGGCCCACCCCGGGAAGAGCAGCGGCTGCGTGGCGCGTTCCGCAGGCAGAGCGCCCCCGACACCCCCGGCCGCCCCCGTCGGCCTCGAGCACCCGGACAGGTCCTCGCCGCCGCATAGCACCGCTGATGCTGTGCGGCCGCCTCGGTCGACCGTCCCTTTTCCACTCCGTCACGAGTCCGCACAGGACACCGGCGTGAACTCCCACCCGCACGATGCCGTGTGACGCCGCGTCGTGCAGCAAAGAGGTGCTCACCATGCTCGACTTCATCTACTACCCCGTGTCCGCGATCCTGTGGTTCTGGCACAAGGCGTTCGGCTCGATCCTGGGCCCGGACAACGGATTCGCCTGGGCGCTGGCGGTGGTGTTCCTGGTCTTCACCCTGCGCGTTCTGCTGCTCAAACCCGCGATCAACCAGATCCGCACGACCCGCCAGATGCAGGAACTGCAACCGCAGATCAAGGCCCTGCAGCAGAAGTACGCCGGCGACCGGCAACGCCAGGCGACCGAGATGCAGAAACTGCAGAAGGAGCACGGGTTCAACCCGCTGATGGGGTGCCTGCCGGTGTTGGTGCAGGTACCGGTGTTCCTCGGTCTGTACCACGTGCTGCGCTCGTTCAACCGCACCGGAACCGGGCTGGGCCAACTCGGAATGACTCCCGAAGCCAACGCCAGTACCCCGAACTACATCTTCAGCGCCACCGATGTCCAGTCGTTCCTGAGCGCCCGTCTGTTCGGTGCACCGATCTCCGCGGCGATCGCCAGTCCGCAGAGCACCCTGGCGTCATTCGCTCCGTACGGCGGAGTCCCCACCGTGGCCACGATCGCCGCCGTGGCCGTCCCGCTGATGGTGCTCGCCGGCCTTGCCACCCACTTCAACGCCCGGGCATCGGTGCGGAGGCAGCGTCCGGACGCGGCGGCCAACCCGCAGTCGGCGATCATGAACAAGCTGATGCTGTGGGGCTTCCCACTCGGCGTCCTCGTCGGCGGACCGTTCCTGATGATCGCGATCCTGCTGTACTGGGTGAGCAACAACGTCTGGACCTACGGCCAGCAGCACCTCGTCTTCGCCCGCATCGACCGGGAGGAATCGGCGAAACAGTTGGAGACTGCCGAACGACGGCCGGCCGCCGGGCCCCGACCAGGCGCCCGACCGAATCCTGCCCGGCAGAAGCGGGGTCGGCGAAAGTAACAGCCGAAGCACCGGGTTCACCGCCGGATCAGGGTCCGGACCAGGCGCACCCCCTGCCCGAACGACACCTCGGGCAGGTAGGCGCGGCCTACCGCGTTGCCGATACTCGGCAACGCGACGGGGTCCGGGAAACACATGTGCATCGGGTCGTACCGCGGCTGGAACTTCGACTTGAAGGCAAGCAACGACCGGAACCCGTACACCGGCTCGAGGGTCTGGCCCAGCACCTCGAGCACCGAGTCCAGTGCCTCGGACAGGCCCGGCCGGACGTCGCCCGCGGGCGCGGCCGTGACGGTGTCGTCGCCCTGCTGCACCGTGGCCAGCGGCGCCCCGGACAGGCTGACGAACTCCGCGCCCTCCTGTTCGAGCGTGATCGCGGCCGACGCGATGAGGAACTCCATCGCCGGCCGGAAGCCCTGGTGCAGACCGTCGGCGCGCCGGCGCATGAAGTCCAGCGTCCAGCCCACCACCACGCCGTCGCGGTACACCGGCAGCCACGACGTCACCCCGTGCACGGTGCGCTGCTCGTCGACGGCGATCAGGCAACGCACCTCGGGGTCGTCCATCTCCTGCAGCCCGCCGAGCGTGAACCCCATCTCGGGCATCCCCTTGTCGGCCACCCACTCCTCGGAGATGGCCGTGATCTGGTCGGTGATCGACAGCGGTGCGGTCGAGAAGCTGATCCACTCGGCGGTGATCCCCGACTTCGCGGCGCGGTTGAGCGCGGTGCGCACGTCCTGGAACTTCTTGCCGGTGAACGCGATCGAGCCCAGATCCAGCACCGTCTCCTCGGCGACCTGCACACCCACCCAGCCCAGGTCCTCGGCCGCGGCCCGGACGTCCCCGGTCACCGAATAGAAGCACGGTGTCCAGCCGTTGGACGCGGCGAACTCGGCGAACCCGACCACGTCGTCCCGCACCCGGTCGCGCCGGCCGACCGGCCCTCCGGTGGTGAGCGCGACACCGCCGATGACGCGGTACGCCACGTAGCTGTCGCCGGCGGCGCCGAACCAGTACGAGTTGCCGTGCCAGGTCGTCATCCACGACAGCGCGCTGCCCGACCCGGAGGTGAGGATCGCCCGGGCCCGCTCCGCCGCGCCGCTTTCGGCCCCGTACGCGGGTCGCAGGAATGTGCCCGCCACCAGGAGGCAGGCCACCACCCAGAACACGACGCCGGTCCACTCGTAGAGCAAGGTCGACGCCCAGTCGACCGGCAGCAGCCGCGGATCGAGCATCTGCAGGTACACCGGCGGGACCAGACGTTCGGGGAAGTCGGCGATCAGTGTCGTCATAGTCGGCCGGCGGTCGAAGCCGCCCCGCGCCCACATCCCGCCCAGGACATAGAGGGCACCGAGCCCGACCACCAGCGCCCCCAGCTCGGCGGACATCCGGAGATACGTCTTCGGGGGCGCCTTGACATCGAACAGTTTCCGCGTCGCGAGCAGCAGGATCACCAGCGCCAGCGGGGTCAGGAACGGGATGAGTGTGCGGTAGACATTGGGCGATTCCAGGCCGTAGAAGAGCGTCTCCTCGTCGGCCACGTCGATGTAGCGGACGACGAAGTTCAACAGCGACAGCGCCAACAGCACCACCTGCGCGACGGTGGCCGCGATCCACGCGAACCGCCGGCCGCGCCGCAGCCCGTCGCACAGCACCAGCAGGAACACCGACGGCATCAGGCTGAGCAGCGTCGGGCCGATGCCGGACAGCCGCAGGTCCAGCTCGCCGCGCCGACAGTCGGGATCGGTCTGTGACGCCTCGCAGATCTCGCGCACCTCGGCAGCCGTCCAGGGCACGCCCCGGAACAGGTCGCGCAGCACCGCGAGCGGCCCGACGGCGTGCGGCGACAGCGCCGCGAGCATGGTGCCGATGGAGGTGGCCGCGACCACGATCGCGACCAGCACCCGCCCCTCGCGCCGGGTCCCCGAGATCCGGGGCCCGCGCGCGGACCGGCCCACGATCCACGGCCCGAGACACAGGCCCACCACGACGGCACCCAACCGGATCACGTCCTGCAACTGTCCGGCGAACAGCACCAGCGTGATCGTCAGCGCCAACAGTCCGACGCGGATGCGTCGGCGCCACAGCGTGTCCATCGACGCGCTGGCGACCATCACGACGCCGACGATCCAGGTGGTGGGGCCGACCGCGGTCCCGATGTGCAGACGGAAACCCCAGTCGGAGTCGAGCATCTTGACGACGGTCGCTACAGCCAGGCCGAGGACCGCCCCCGCCACCTGGGTGACCGCGGCCGACACCGCGAACCGTCCCGACCCCATCCGTCGTTCGATCGGGGCCGCGACAAGGAAGACGAGAACGGTCGCACCGAGATAGCCGGCAAGTCCGGACGCCCACAGACCGGCGGTCAACGGAGTCCACAGCCGCCAGTGCTCGATCGGCCCGATCCCGACCGCCAGGTGCCGATCGACGAGCTGGGTGGGGCCGTGCACGAGCGAAGCGGTCGCGAAGCCCAGCACCCAGATCACCGCGAGCAGCGTGACGCTGACCGGGGCGCCGGTGACACCGTGCCGGAGCAGGTCGACGACCCGCCGCCCGTACCGCCGCAGCGTGTTCACGAGATCAGCCCCATCCTCTTCGCCAGCCAGTCGAGTTCCTCCCGTAGACCCGTGGACCAGACCGAGAAGCTGTGGGCGCCCGGTACTTCCACGTACTGCACGTCCATGCCCGCGTTCTTCGCCGCCTCGAACACCTTCTTCGCGCCGCCGCGGTACGCGTCGTCGCGGTCGCCCATGACGATGATCCCCGCCGTGTCCGGGTAGCGACGCGTCTTCATCAGATCCATCGGATTAGCCGCCACGAAGGCGGCCTCGTCGCCGCCGAACGCCTCGTCGACGGTGCGCTGCCGGTCCCCGAGCGTCGGTTCCTCCTGCCCCGACAAGTCGAGGAACGTGGGATACACCTGTGGGTAGTTCGTCGCCAACTGCAGCGCGCACGTCCCGCCGTAGGACAGACCGGCCACCGCCCAGGAGCGGGGATCCGGGTCGACCTGTAGATGCGACCTCGTCCACGCGGGCACGTCGACCGCCAGATAGGTGGCGACGTTCCCGAGCTTGGAGTTCATACACAACGGGTTGGCGAGCTGCGACCCGGTGCCGTCCGGCACGACCACGACCGGCGCGAGTCCGTGATGGGCGCGCGCGAACGCGTCCATCGTGGCGGCCAGCTTGCCGCCGTTCAGCCAGTCCTCGGGCGATCCCGGCTGCCCGGCGAGCAGGACCAGCACCGGCAGCAGCGGCCGAGGACTGACGAAATACGACGGCGGGAGATAGACCACCGCGTCGCGCGCCGCGAATCCCGACATCTCCCCCGGGATCGGCGCCGACGCGTACCGTCCGCTGTCGGGCATGCCGCCGGGGACCTGCGGCGCCCACGCATCCTCGAGTGGGCGACCGGTGACGACCGGTCCCGTCGGCGGGGGCACCTCGGCGAAGTCGATACGGTCGGGGTCGGGCAGACCGAGCGCCGTACCCACCGTCGGATAGGCGTAGAACACCTGATTGATCTGCACCGCCGCGACTAGCACCACCGTAGCGGCCGCCAGGACCGAGACGGGGATCATCCACCGGCGCCCGGCCACGATCCGCGGGACCAGCAGCAGCACCGCCCACAACCCGACCCCGATCCACAGATAGACCGGCTTCTCGACCGGATCGGGGAACGGCCGCCAGACGTGCTCGACGATCACGTACAGGGCCGCGGTCATCGCGGCCGCCCCGACGATCGACAGCGGCAGCGCCCACCGCAGGAACCACCGGCGGCGATCGGCGCACAGCCAGCCCGCCCCGAGGATGCCGAGCACTACGACGATCACCGGGAGCGGCCCGGACACCAGGGACACACGATCGAGCCAGCCGAACATCGGACCTCCGCCCCTGACGTTTCCCCCACCGGTATACCGCGCCGCGGGGGCGGTGCGACCCATACCACACCGACGCGCCGAAACTTACTACTGGCAGTAGTAAGCATTCGGAGCGGGCGGTCCGTAGAATCGCAGCATGGCTGGACTCGGCGAGCTCGAACGCGCGGTGATGGACCACCTGTGGTCCATGTCGGAACCTCAGACGGTGCGGCAGGTGCACGAGGCACTCGCCGCACGACGAGAGCTGGCGTACACCACGGTGATGACCGTGCTGCAGCGTCTGGCGAAGAAGCACCTCGTCATCCAGCAGCGCGACGACCGCGCCCACCGGTACCTTCCGGTGCACGGACGCGACGAGTTGGTCGCCAGCCTCATGGTCGATGCCCTGCAGCAGGCCGACGCGTCCGGTGAGCGCGCCGCCGCACTGGTGCATTTCGTGGGACAGGTGGGCGCCGACGAGGCCGCCGCGCTGCGTGAGGCTCTCGCCGCGCTCGAGGCGTCGGAGTCGGACAAGGCCGTGCAGACCGGCGATCCGGTCCGCCCGACCGGTCTCCGCCCGGGCACCGGCCGCGCGAGTTGAGACCCCTCACCTGCCATGACATGTAAACGATGAACGCCCCCACGGCGCTGGCATTCGGGGTGCTCGCGCTCGCTCTCACGGGACCCGTGCCGGCCCTGCTCAGCCGCGCACGGTGGACGTTCCGTTCCCCGCGGGCGGCCCTGGTGCTGTGGCAGGCCGTCGCGCTGGCCGCCGTGCTGTCGGCATTCAGTTCCGGGCTCGCCATCGCGAGCCGGCTGCTCGTACCGGGCCCGGACGGCCGACCCACCACGGAACCGACCGCCGAGATCGACGCGCTGGGGCTTCCGCTGTGGATCCTCTACGTGGTCGTGTTCGGACTGACTCTGTTGATCGGTGCACGGCTGATCTTCTCGATCGTGCGGGTGGCGATCCACACCCGGCGACGCCGCGCCCGCCACCGGATGCTCGTCGATCTCCTCGATCGCGGCGACGTCGACATATCGTCCGCGTTGGGCCGCATCTCGGACGTTCGCGTGCTCGACGCCGCGGAACCGATCGCGTACTGCCTGCCCGGGCTCCGGCAGCGGGTGGTCCTCAGCGAGGGCACGCTGAACTCGTTGAACGAGGCCGAGATCACCGCGATCCTCACCCATGAGCGTTCGCATCTGCGGGCCCGGCACGACCTCGTGCTCGAGGCCTTCACCGCTGTGCACCAAGCTTTCCCGCGGGTCGCGCGCTCCAAGTCGGCACTCGGATCGGTGCAACTGCTCGTCGAGTTGCTCGCCGACGATTCCGCGGTGAAGGTGACCGGCCCGGCACCACTGGCCCGCGCGCTCGTCACCTGCGCGGGCTCCACGGCACCGCGCGGGGCGATGGCCGTCGGCGGTCCGAGCACGCTGGTGCGTGTGCAGCGCCTCACCGACCCGACCGGAGACGTCCGCATCGCCGTCGCCGCATACATCGGTGCGGCCGCGATCCTGGTGATCCCCACGATCGCCGTGGCCGTGCCGTGGCTGGTCGAGTTGAGCCGCCTGTTCTCGGTGTCCCATCGCTGATTGCGCGCAGTAACGCTGGTCACAGCGCCGTGCCGGATCCTCGACACCGATCGAGATCGCGTACACTCGTTTGCGACCGCCATCGCGGTCCGATCAATCAATGTAGGCACACAGCCCCATCTCACCCGCGCAAGGCGCTCGGATGGCCAGGTGAATTGTGCCCTGGCTCGTCTCTTCGTGCGGCTGCGTGACAGCCCGCTCCGCGACGTGCCCGACGTCCGGAGAGGTAATTCCGCGTGACTAATGCTGCCCAAGATTCCGCTGCTCGAAACGAGAACGAGCCAGCAGTCGAGATTCCCGAGACCACGGTCGACACCGTGACCACCGAGGTAACGGCCGACGCCGTCGAGACCACCGAAGCTCCTGAGGTTTCCGAGACCGAGTCCGCCGAGGACGCGGCCGAGGCCGACGGCACCGTCGAAACCGACGAGGCGCCCGGCCTGACGTTCGCCGAGATCGGGCTCCCCGAGCCCGTGGTCGCCGCGCTGGCCCGGAACTCGATCATCAGCCCGTCCCCGATCCAGGCCATGGCGATCCCGGATGCCATCGCCGGCAAGAACATCCTCGGCCGCGCCCAGACCGGTTCGGGCAAGACCCTCGCCTTCGGCCTGCCGATGCTGGCCCGCCTCGCCCGCCACGACGACCGCCCCGCCCCCAAGCGTCCGCGCGCCCTCGTCCTGGTGCCCACCCGCGAACTGGCCTTCCAGGTCGTCGAATCGCTGACCCCGTACGCGGGCTCGATCGGCCTGAACGTCAAGGCCGCTGTCGGTGGCACGCCGTTCACCAAGCAGGTCGATCAGCTGCGCCGCGGTGTCGACATCCTGGTCGCCACCCCCGGTCGTCTCGGCGATCACCTGCGGCAGAACACCTGCATCCTCGACTCCGTCGAGATGACCGCGCTCGACGAGGCGGATCAGATGGCGGACATGGGCTTCCTGCCCGAGGTCCGCACGCTGCTCGGCGACACCCCCGACGAGAGCCAGCGGCTGCTGTTCTCGGCGACGCTCGACAACGACGTCAAGACCCTCGTCCGCGAGTTCCTGCCCGAGCACGAGCTGCACTCCACGCAGGACGGCCGCGCCTCGGTCACCACGATGGACCACTACGTGCTGCTGGTCGATCGTGGCCAGAAGGACGCTGTCCTCGCGGAGATCGCGTCGCGTGAGGGCGGCCGCACGATCATGTTCGCGCGCACCAAGCTCGGCGCCGAGGGCATCACCGAACGTCTGCGTGAGCAGGGTGTGGCGGCGGAGTCCCTGCACGGCGGCAAGGCGCAGAACCAGCGCACCCGCGTGCTCGAGCGCTTCAAGAACGGCCGCACCCCGGTGCTCGTCGCGACCGACGTCGCGGCCCGCGGCATCCACGTCGACGGCATCGACCTCGTCGTGCACGTCGATCCCCCGGCCGATCACAAGGACTACCTGCACCGCGCGGGTCGCACCGCGCGCGCCGGCGAGGCCGGTGTGGTCGCCGCGATCGTGCTGCCGAACCAACGTCGCCAGTTCCGTCGTCTGACGGGCATGGCCGGCGTCAACGCCACCGCGGTGCCCGTGGCACCGGGCTCTGAGGAGCTCGCGACCATCACCGGCGCCCGCACCCCCAGTGGAGAACCGGTGCGCGAGAGCCACTTCCGCAGCGAGCGTGACGGCCGCGGCGATCGCCGTGAGCGGTCGTTCGGCGACCGTGGTCCGCGCCGCGAGGGCGGCTTCCGCGGCGGCAACCGTGACGATCGCGGCCCGCGCCGCGACTTCGGGGACCGTGGCCCGCGCCGGGACTTCGGTTCGCGTGACGATCGTCCGAGCGGCCAGCGCAGCTACGGCGATCGCCCGCAGGGTGACCGCAGCTTCGGTGACCGCGACAACCGTTCCTTCGGTAACCGCGACGACCGCGGCCCGCGCCGCGACTTCGGCGATCGGGACAACCGTGCACCGCGCCGCGACGGCGACGGTGGCGGCTTCCGCGGCAACTCGAGCAACCGTGACGGCGGCTTCCGGGGCAACCGGGACGATCGCCCGCAGGGTGACCGTCCGCGCCGGGACTTCGGTGACCGCGACAACCGTTCCTTCGGTAACCGCGACGATCGCGGCCCGCGCCGGGACTTCGGTAACCGGGACGACCGTGGTCCCCACCGGGACTTCGGTGACCGCGACAACCGCTCCTTCGGTAACCGCGACGACCGCGGCCCGCGCCGCGACTTCGGCGACCGCGACAACCGTGCGCCGCGCCGCGACGGCGACGGTGGCGGCTTCCGGGGCAACCGGGACAACCGGGACGGTGGCGGCTTCCGCGGCAACGACTCGCGGGGCGGCGGCTTCCGCAACGACCGCAACGACCGGAACGACCGGAACGACCGCAGCTTCGGCGATCGCGGTCCCCGTCGGGACGGCGACAACCGTTCGTTCGGTAACCGCGACGATCGCGGCCCGCGCCGCGACTTCGGCGACCGCGACAACCGCGGTCCCCGCCGCGACGGCGACGGCGGCGGCTTCCGGGGCAACCGGGACGATCGCGGCCCGCGCCGGGACTTCGGCGACCGCGACAACCGGTCGTTCGGAGACCGCCGCAGCAGCGGTGCGCCGTCCGAGCAGCGTTCGAGCGGCTTCCGTAGCCGCACCGACCGCCGCAGCTACGACGGTTTCGACGGCCCGAGCCGCGGCCGCAACCAGTAACACGCGGACCGGTCGGTGATCGATCGGTAGACCTGAGCATCGGCCCCGGCCGCCCGTTGACGGGCAGCCGGGGCCGATGTGCGTGACGGGTGCCATATCCCGAACAGCGGGGCCGGTTCGCGTTTCGCGGGGGTAACGAGGGAAGCTGTAACCATGACCACCGAGACCTCTGCCAGCACCGAGGCTGCCCGCGCCCAGATCGGCGTTACCGGGCTCGCCGTTATGGGATCCAACATCGCCCGCAACTTTGCCCGCCACGGCCACACCGTGGCGCTGCACAACCGCAGTGTCGCCAAGACCGATGCGCTGATCGCCGAGCACGGTAGCGACGGTGATTTCGTCCGCACCGAGACCATCGAGGAGTTCGTCGGCGCGCTGCAGAAGCCGCGACGCGTGCTGATCATGGTCAAGGCCGGCGACGCGACCGATGCGGTCATCGAGGAACTCGCGAACGCGATGGAGCCCGGTGACATCATCATCGACGGCGGCAACGCGCTGTACACCGACACGATCCGTCGTGAGGCGGCGCTGCGCGAGCGCGGTCTGCACTTCGTCGGCGCGGGCATCTCCGGCGGCGAGGAGGGTGCCCTCAACGGCCCGTCGATCATGCCCGGCGGTCCCAAGGAGTCGTACGCGGCGCTCGGCCCGCTGCTCGAGTCGATCTCGGCGCACGTCGACGGCACCCCGTGCTGCACGCACATCGGCCCCGACGGCTCGGGTCACTTCGTGAAGATGGTGCACAACGGTATCGAGTACGCCGACATGCAGCTGATCGGCGAGGCCTACAACCTGTTCCGTGACGCCCTCGGCTTCGACGCCGACAAGATCGCCGACGTGTTCACCGAGTGGAACGCGGGCGAGCTCGAGAGCTACCTCGTGGAGATCACCGCGGAGGTGCTCAGGCAGAAGGACGCCGAGACCGGCAGGGCACTGGTCGACGTCATCGTCGACGCCGCCGAGCAGAAGGGCACCGGCCGCTGGACGGTCAAGTCCGCGCTCGATCTCGGTGTGCCGGTCACCGGCATCGCCGAGGCCGTGTTCGCCCGCGCGCTGTCCGGTTCGCGTGACCAGCGCAAGGCCGCGCAGGGCCTGGCGTCGGGCGACCTGGGCGCCAAGCCGACCGATGTCGAACAGTTCACCGAGGATATCCGCCGCGCGCTGTACGCATCGAAGATCGTCGCGTACGCGCAGGGCTTCGATCAGATCCGCGCGGGCAGCGAGGAGTACGACTGGAACCTCACCCCGGGTGACCTGGCGACCATCTGGCGCGGCGGCTGCATCATCCGGGCCCGCTTCCTGAACCGCATCAAGGATGCATACGACAGCAACCCGAACCTCACGTCGCTGATTGTCGAGCCGTACTTCCGCGAGGCGATCGAGAACGCGATCGACAGCTGGCGTCGCGTGGTCGTCACCGCGACCACCCTCGGCATCCCGGTGCCGGCGTTCGCGTCGTCGCTGTCGTACTACGACGGCCTGCGCGCCGAGCGCCTGCCGGCGGCCCTGACGCAGGGCCAGCGCGACTTCTTCGGTGCGCACACCTACGAGCGCATCGACAAGCCGGGCAAGTTCCACACCCTCTGGAGCGGTGACCGCTCCGAGATCGAGGCCTGAGCCTCGTCGGCGGACAGATGACGGGGGCGGACGCGACCAGCGTCCGCCCCCGTCGCACGTCTGCGGTCAGGCGCCGTGGAGTTGCCGGTGCAGCACGTGCACGTCCTCGACGAGTTCCGGGATCGGTCCGACCACGGTGACACCGGGGGCGACGGCCTGGATCGGCAGCGGGCTCACCGGGGCCGGCGCCACCCCCATCTCGGTCAACCAGCCCACCAGCTGTTCGGTGGAGGCGACGTAGACGATCCGGCCCAGACCCACCCAGGCGTGCGCGGCCGCGCACATCGGGCAGTGTTCGCCCGAGGTGTAGACCGTCGCGCCGGCGCGCTCGTCGATGGTCAGGTTCTCGGCGGCCCAGCGGGCGAGTTCGAACTCCGGATGCCGTGTCCGGTCGCCGCCGGCGATCCGATTGCGGTCCTCGGCCACTGCGGTGCCGTCGGCGGTGGCGAGCACCGATCCGAACGGCTCGTCGCCGGCCAGCAGGGCCTCGGCGGCGAGTTCGACGCACCGCTGCAGGTGCCGGAACTCGGCGTCGGACACCGACGGCCTGGAACTGCGGGATTCGGACACGTCTACCTCCTCGTGGACCGTGGCGCGAGAGGATCGTCCACGGGAAAAGCTGAATTCTGTCATCCGCCGTACGCGGTAACCTGTGACTTCACACGCGAGCTGCGTCTGTGCCCGGGTCTGCGGCCCGGTTCCTCACCGGCCCTTACGGAGGCACCCCATCCCGATGTCCGACCGCTCCGACGTCACCTTCGCACAGTTGGGGCTTCCGCCCACGCTCGTGCACGCATTGGGCCGTGACGGGGTGAAGACCCCGTTCCCCATCCAGGCGGCGACGATCCCGGACATCCTCGCCGGACGGGACGTGCTCGGCCGGGCGCCGACCGGGTCCGGGAAGACCCTCGCGTTCGGGTTGCCGATGCTGGTGCGGCTGATCGGAAAGGCGAGCCGACCGGGTCGCCCGCGCGCCATCGTGTTGGTCCCCACCCGTGAGCTGGCCGCCCAGATCGACAAGGCGCTCGACGAGTCGGCGCTCGCGCTGGGCCTGCGGATCGCGCTGCTCGTCGGCGGGGTGCCGTTCAAGGGGCAGGCGGTGCGGCTCTCGCGCGTCGCGGACGTCGTCGTCGGCACGCCCGGCCGGATCGCCGATCACCTCGCGTCGGGGACGATCACGCTCGACGACGTCGTGGTCACCGCCGTCGACGAGGCCGATCACATGGCCGAACTCGGGTTCCTCCCCCAGGTGACGGAGGTGCTCGATCGGACGCCCGCGCAGGCGCAGCGGCTGCTGTTCTCCGCGACGCTGGACGGCGAGGTCGACGCCCTGGTCCGGCGGTATCTCACCGATCCAGTGCTGCACGCGACCGCGCCGCCGGAGGCGTCCGTCGAGACGATGACGCACCACGTGCTGTACGTCGAGCGGTCGGACAAGGCGGAGGTCGTCGCGCGGATCGCTTCCCGGGCGGGACGCACGCTGCTGTTCGTGCGGACCAAGCACGGGGTGGACCGGTTGCACGAGCAGCTGCGAGCCGTCGGCATCGACGCGGGCGCGCTGCACGGCGACAAGCCCCAGGGCTACCGGACGCGGACGCTGGCGGAATTCGCCGACGGCACCCGACCGGTGCTGGTCGCCACCGACGTCGCCGCGCGCGGCATCCACGTCGACGACGTCTCCCTCGTCGTGCACGTCGATCCGCCGACCGAATCCAAGGCCTACCTGCACCGCGCGGGCCGCACGGCGCGGGCCGGCGAGGCCGGCGCGGTGGTCACGCTGGTGACCGAGGACGAGCGTGCCCCGGCGGCGAAGGTTATGCGTGCGGCCGGCGTCGAGGCGGAACCGATCGCGGTCGGACCGAACGACCCGCGGCTGGCCGCGATCACCGGTGCACGCCGTCCCAGCGGCGTGCCCATCCCGGATCCGGTGGCGCCCCAGCGGACGGCCGACGAGCGGCCGACCCGGGTGTCGCTGCGCGGCACCGCGCTACCGCCCCGCGGCGCCGCCGGGCAGAAGGACCGCGACGGGGCGCAGAAGCCCGGCCGCGGCGACCAGCGTCGGGCCCGGCCCGGTGCGGCGCCGCGCAGCCGGCGACGCCGCGGGGGTGCCTGAGCGCCATGCTCGCCTCCGTCCTGTGCGCACTGGTCGCCGCGTTCCTGTTCGCGTGCGCGTCGGTGGCGCAGCAGAGCGCGGCGTCGCAGGTGCCGGAGGAGCAGCCCCTCATCGCGTCGCTGATGCGCAGTCCCCGCTGGTGGGCGGGCCTGCTCGGCGACGGCGGCGGCTACCTGATGCAGGTGGTGGCGTTGGCGCTGGGTTCGGTGCTGGTGGTGCAGCCACTACTGGTGACGGCATTGCTGTTCGCGTTGCCGCTGTCGGCGCGGTTCTCGGGGACCCGGTTCCCGCGCAGTTCGTGGGGGCTGGCGGTCGCGCTCAGCGCCGCGCTGGCGGTGTTCCTCGTCGTCGGCAATCCCACCGCGGGCGGCGTCGACGCCCCGTGGGCGCAGTGGGCCGTCCCGCTCACCGCGGTGGTGGCCGCCATCGCGGTCGCGACGCTGGTCGGCCTGTCCCCGCGGGTCGCCCCGGGTCGGCGGGCGCTGCTGCTCGGCGCCGCGAGCGGCGCGCTGTACGGGGTGGCGGTGGCGTTCACCAAGTATGTGACCGATCTGTTCGAGCGCGGGTTCGTCGAGGTGATCGGCGCGTGGCAGACGTACGCGCTGCTCGCGTCCGGGATCGTCGGCGTGTATCTGCAGCAGCGCGCCTTCCAGGTGGGCCCGCTGTCGGCGTCGCTGCCGGCGATGACGATCGGCGAGCCGGTGATCGCGGTGTTCCTCGGGATGACGGTGCTCGACGAGCGCCTGCGCGTCTCCGGTGCCGGGATCGCGGTCATCGTGGTCGCCGCCGCCGTCATGGTGGGGACGACGATCGCACTCTCCCGCGATCAGGCCGCACTGCAGCGGGCGCCCGAGCCGGTCGCGGACTGACGGGAATGCCCGGCGGCCGGTCCGCGTTGCCACCCCCGAGAATGAAATCAAATCTTCAACTATCGGGTTCGCCCGATCCACATCAGGAGGAAGCATGGGTTCGACCACCCGCTCGGGACAGATCTTCCGCCTCGGCGGCCCGTGGCAGGCACTCGATCCGTTCCTGTTCGCGGTCCACCACGTCGACCACTACCCGGAGGGCACCGCGGACATGACGCCCGCCGTCGACGTCTCCGACCGCCCGCTCGGCCAGGACTTCGGCAATCCGTCCGGCTGGAACATGTACCACGGCACGACGGTGCCCGGTTTCCCCGCACACCCGCACCGCGGGTTCGAGACCGTCACGATCGTCCGGCGCGGCTTCGTCGATCACGCCGACTCCACCGGCGCCGGCGCCCGCTACGGCGGCGGCGACGTGCAGTGGGTCACCGCGGGAGGCGGGGTCAGCCACTCGGAGATGTTCCCCCTCCTGAACACCGACCGCGACAACGACTTCGAGCTGTACCAGATCTGGCTGAACCTGCCGGCCCGCAACAAGTCCGCGCCGCCGGAGTTCAAGATGCTCTGGAACGAGGACATCCCCGCCGTCGAGGTCGTGGGCGAGACCGGCACCGCGCACGTGCGGGTGATCGCCGGCCGCTTCGGGGACCGGGACGCGCTGGCACCGCCCGCCCACTCCTGGGCGGCCGAGGACAGCGCCGACGTGGCCATCTGGCTGGTGGACCTCGAACCGGGCGCGGCGATCGAACTCCCCTCCGCGGCCTCCGCCGACGCCCGGCGGGTCCTCTACGTCCACGGCGACGGGGCCCGCGTCGACATCGACGGCACCGCCGTCGAATCCGGGTGGGGCTACGCGCCCGACGACGGCGACAGCCTGTCCGTGCGCGCGGACACCCGGTCGACGGTGTTGATGCTGCAAGGCGTGCCCATCGGCGAGCCGGTCGCCGCGCAGGGCCCGTTCGTCATGAACTCCGAACGCGAGATCATGCAGGCATACAACGACTACCGGACCACCAGGTTCGGCGGCTGGCCGTGGCCGTCGGAGGCCCCCGTCTACAGCCGCGAGACGGGCCGCTTCGCCCGCTACGGCGACGGACGACTCGAACGCCCCGAGTCGGCACCGGCAGACGACACGGACCCGACGCTCGCCTGATACCGGGCACGGGGCTGGTGCGGGCAGTACGCTCGGCCACTGTGGAGTTCCTCGAAGGGCACCGCCCGCCGTACGACCTCACCTACGACGACGTGTTCCTCGTCCCGAACCGGACTGACGTCGCGTCGCGCTTCGACGTGAGCCTCGCGACGTCGGACGGGTCCGGGACCACGATCCCGATCGTCGTCGCCAACATGACCGCGGTCGCGGGACGGCGGATGGCCGAGACCGTCGCCCGGCGCGGTGGGCTCGTGGTCATCCCGCAGGACGTGCCGTCGTCCGCGGTCGCCGAGACCGTCGATTTCGTCAAGAACCGGCATCTGGTGGCGGACACGCCGATCACCCTCGATCCCGAGGACGCCGTCTCGGATGCGCTGACGCTGCTGCACAAGCGCGCGCACCGGGCCGCCGTCGTCGTCGACGGCGGCAAGCCGGTCGGGGTGCTCACCGAATCGTCCTGCGCGGACGTGGACCGCTTCACACGTGTCGGCGCCGTCGCGGTGCGCGACTTCGCGACCGCGCCGGTGACGGCGACACCCCGCGAGGTGTTCGCCCTGCTGGAGTCGCGGCACGATCCGCTCGCGGTGATCGTCGACGCCGACGGCATGCTCGCCGGCGTCCTCACCCGCACCGGCGCCATCCGGGCCGGGATCTACACACCCGCGGTCGACCAGCACGGCCGACTTCGGGTCGCCGCCGCGGTCGGCGTCAACGGAGACGTCGCGGCCAAGGCGAAGGCGCTCGCCGATGCGGGCGCCGACCTGCTGGTGCTCGACACCGCGCACGGACACCAGCAGCGGATGCTCGACGCGCTGCGTTCGGTCGCCGCGCTCGGCCTGGGGGTCCCGCTCGTCGCCGGCAACGTGGTGTCCGCCCGAGGCACCCGGGACCTCATCGAGGCCGGCGCGAACATCGTCAAGGTCGGCGTCGGCCCCGGCGCGATGTGCACCACCCGGATGATGACCGGTGTCGGCCGCCCCCAGTTCTCCGCGGTGGCCGAGTGCGCGGCCGCCGCGCGCGAACTGGGTGCGCACGTGTGGGCGGACGGCGGCGTGCGGCATCCGCGCGACGTCGCGCTCGCGCTGGCGGCGGGCGCGGCGAACGTCATGGTCGGGTCGTGGTTCGCGGGAACGTACGAGTCGCCCGGCGAGCTGCGGATCGACCGGGAGGGCAACCGGTACAAGGAGAGCTTCGGGATGGCGTCCAAGCGGGCCGTCGCGGCCCGCACCGTCGACGACACCGCGTTCGACCGTGCCCGCAAGGGTCTGTTCGAGGAGGGCATCTCCACCTCCCGGATGCTCCTCGATCCGGCGCGACCGGGCGTCGAGGACCTGCTGGACCACATCTGCGCCGGGGTCCGCAGCACCTGCACGTACGCCGGTGCCCGGACCCTCGACGAACTGCACGACAAGGCCGTCATCGGCGTCCAGTCGGCGGCCGGGTTCGCGGAGGGGCGTCCGCTCCCGTCCGGCTGGTGACTCCCCCACCCACAGCGCGAACGCATGTCCGTTTCATCCCATTCATGCCTCGACCGGTACAGTGGAAGCTCTATTTCCGGAAATATGATCGGCGCAGCATCCGTTGTTCGTGACGTAATGCGCCGCCCGACAGAGAGGACTCCGGTGCCCGCGGCACCCATACACACACCCCCCGACGCACCCCCCGTGGCAACCTCCCCGGGCTCGAATGCCGAGTCCGCCGGTGTCGAAGGTTCCTCCGAAACCTCGGAGGGGTCCTCTACCGAGCCGGGAGACAAACCCGGCGGCCCCGAACTACTCGGCGGGCGGTGCTGACGTGAACATCGCACTGACTGCCCTCAGCCTGGTCGGCTTCGTAGCCTTGACCGCAGGCACCGCCATCTTCGTGGCGGCGGAATTCTCCCTCACCGCGCTCGAGCGCAGCACCGTCGACGCCCACGCACGCGACGGTGACCGACGCGCCCGACAGGTCCAGCACGCGCACCGCACGCTGTCGTTCCAGCTGTCCGGCGCCCAGCTCGGCATCACGATCACGACACTGATCACCGGTTACCTCGCCGAACCGGTGCTGGCCCGGTTCATCACCCCGATCCTCGATGCGATCGGGCTGTCCGCGTCGACGGCGAGCGGAATCTCGCTGGCGCTGGCCCTGATCATCGCGACGTCGTTCTCGATGATCTTCGGTGAGCTGGTCCCGAAGAACCTGGCCATCTCCAGGCCGCTGCCCACCGCCCGCGCCACCGCCGGCCTGCAGGCCGGCTTCTCGCTGATCTTCAAGTGGGCGATCAACGGCCTCAACGGCACCGCCAACTGGGTGGTCCGACGCCTCGGCATCGAACCCGCCGAGGAACTGCGCTCGGCACGGTCCCCGCAGGAACTCGGGTCTCTCGTCCGCACGTCCGCCGAACGCGGATCGCTGGACGCCGGCACCGCGCTGCTGGTGAACCGCTCGCTGCGGTTCGGCGAGCTCAGCGCCGAGGAGCTGATGACACCGCGTGTGAAGATCGAGTCCCTCGACACCGACGCCACCGTCGTCGACCTCATCGACGCCGCCTCGCGCACCGGGTTCTCCCGGTTCCCGATCGTGGACGGCGATCTCGACAACACCATGGGCGTCGTGCACATCAAGCACGCGTTCACCGTCCCGGCGGCGCGCCGCGGCATGACACGACTCGACAGCCTCGCGCAGGCCGTGCCCGTCGTCCCGTCCTCGCTCGACGGCGACTCGGTGATGGAACAGATCCGGGCCGACGGCATGCAGGTCGCACTCGTCGTCGACGAGTACGGCGGCACCGCCGGCATCGTGACCATGGAGGACCTCATCGAGGAGATCCTCGGCGACGTCCGCGACGAGCACGACGAGCCCGAGATCGACGTCCAGCGCGTGGGTCACAGCTGGTCCTGCTCGGGACTGCTGCGCACCGACGAGATCACCCGGGCCACCGGGTACACCGCCCCCGAGGGCGAGTACGACACCCTCGGCGGCCTGGTGCTGACCTGTCTAGGCCGGATCCCGGTCGAGGGCGACGAGGTACCGCTGCCCGATTCGCACGGCAATCCGATCGGCCCCGACGGCCGCGGCTGGATCGCCCGGGTACTGACGATGGACGGCCGACGGATCGACCGGGTGCTCCTCACGCCGGTCCCCGCCATCGGCGCGACGCGAGAGGAGAACGACCGTGGGTGACCTGTTCGGTGTTCTGCTCACCGTCGTCCTGCTCGCCGGCAACGCGTTCTTCGTCGGTGCCGAGTTCGCACTCATCACCGCCCGCCGCGACCGCCTCGAGGCCCTGCACGCGCAGGGCAAGAAGCGGGCCCGCACGGTCATCTCGGCGGGCGAGAACCTGTCGCTGATGCTCGCGGGCGCGCAGCTGGGCATCACGATCTGCTCGATCCTGCTCGGTAAGGTCGGCGAGCCGGCCATCGCGCACCTGATCGAGGCCCCGATGGACGCCCTCGGTGTCCCGGACGGACTGCTGCACCCGATCGCGTTCACGATCGCGTTGGCGCTGGTCGTGGTCCTGCACATCCTGCTCGGCGAGATGGTCCCGAAGAACATCGCGATCGCCGGACCGGAGAAGACAGCGATGCTGCTGGTGCCGATCCACCTCGGGTTCATCAAACTGGTGCGCCCGCTGATCGGCTTTTACAACATCAGTGCCAACGGCATCCTCAGGATGCTGCGCGTCGAGCCCAAGGACGAGCTCGACGCGACCGTCTCCGCGATCGAACTGTCGGAGATGATCGGCGAATCCCACACGGAGGGCCTGATCGACGAGGAGGAGCACAGGCGTCTGACGCAGGCGCTCGAGACGGAGGGCCGCACGGTCGCCGACGTCATGATCCCGTCCGACAAGGTCCGCACGGTGCCGCTGTCCAGCGACGGCACCACCCTCGGTTCCGTCGAGGAGGCGGTCATCGAGACCGGTTACTCGCGGTACCCGGTGCGGGACGCCGACGGCTCACTGGTCGGCTACCTGCACCTCAAGGACGTGCTCGACCGGGTCGCCGACGAATCGGCCGGACCGGAGACGGTGATCCCGCGCTCCGACATCCGACGCCTGCCCCGCATCTCGGTGACCCTGCCGCTCGACGACGCTCTTGCCGGGCTGCGCCGCGCCAGCTCACACCTCGGGGCCGTGGTCGACGCGTCCGGCAGCGTGATCGGTATCGTCGCGCTCGAGGATCTGGTCGAGGAGTTCGTCGGCACCGTGCGCGACGGCACGCACCGGATCGACGACGTGATTCCCGGTCAGAAGGCGGTCTGAGAGTAGTGAGTTCGGCAGTTCTGCCGGAAGAGGTGTGGACTGCCCGACGAGACCGCCACCACGAGGTGGTGGCGGATCTCGTCGGGCCGCACCTGCAACGTCGTGCGGCCGGCGAGAGTCACCCGGTCCACGACTTCCTGTTCACGTACTACAGCGTGCGCCCCAATCAGCTGCGCCGCTGGCATCCCGGTTTCGGCACCGCCCTCGGCGGCGCCGCGGCGACGGACTACCTGAAGTACGCCGGCTACGCGGCCACCGCGCGGGGCGTGACCGTCTCCCCCGACGTCCTCGAACACCGACGCGCGACCGTCGAGTACATCGCCGCACTGCTGTCCGCGACCGCGCAGCGACGCCCGCACCTGAGCTGCTTCGGCCTGCACGAGTGGGCGATGGTCTACCGCGGCGGCGACGAGGCGGTACGCCACTCGCAGGTCCCGCTGCGGCTCGGGCACGCCGGCACCGACGAGGTGGTCGAGTCGATGAGTCTGCGCTGCACCCACTTCGACGCGTTCCGCTTCTTCACCGCCGACGCCGCACCCCGCAACGAGGTGCCGCTGAGCCGGGACGAGCAGGTCGCGCGCGAGCAGCCGGGCTGTCTGCACGCCGGGATGGACCTGTACAAGTGGGCGACCAAGCTCGGATCGCTCGTCGAATCCGAGTTGGTCATCGACTGTTTCCGTCTGGCAACGGACGCGCGGGAACTCGACATGAAGGCCAGCCCCTACGACCTCGCCGACTACGGCTACGAGCCCGTCCGCATCGAGACTCCGCAGGGCCGCGCCGACTACGTCCGCGAGCAGGTGGCGCTCTCGGAGCGCGCGGCGCAGTTGCGCGGGCGACTGCTCGGGCGATGCCGGACGCTGCTGACCGACCACGCGGCCGAGACGATCCTCGCCGATTAGCTATATCCGCCCGTAACCACTAAATTGTTCGACGGTCTGGGGGGGACATTTCGAGCACATCTCGCGCGTCTACCGCAGCCTTGCGGCGCCCGCCCGGGACGCCGATGCACACCATCGCCGCGTCCCACGCGGCACCGAATTCAGGGGGAATTCTCATGGCTCGCCATGCTGCGAAGCAGAACCGTTGGGCGCGACGCGCCGTCGTCGCCGGCGCGCTGCCGGTCGCGATCGTCGCCGCCTCCGCCGGCACCGCGCACGCACAGGACACCGGATCCGCGAACATCCCGGCCCTGCCCGAGATGCCGCAGATCGAGGTTCCGCCGCTGTACAACCCGTACGACCTGAACGCGCGACCGTTCAATGTTCTGCAGCTCGGGTACGCACCCACGCCCCAGCAGCGCGTCGCGGACTACACCGACACCGGCCAGTTCCTGGGAGCTACCGCCGGCCACGTGATGGGGGGTTCGTTGATCGGCGTGCCCGTCGGGGCCATCGCCGCCGCCGTTGTCGCAGCGGGTGGTCCCGCGTCCTGGCCGGTAACGCTGGGGCCCGCTATGGCGGCGACAGCTGCAGCGACGCTGATCGGAGGGTTCGCCGGCGGTTCCGTGGGGGCCGACCTCGGCGCCAACGCCGCTACGGATCTTGCCAACCAGCACAACGCCGAAGGCCGCACCGGATCGCTGTAGCAGTCGAGCCGTCGCGCCCCGCGCGCGAATCGGCGTCCCGCGCGCACCGTTGCGCGCGCACGGCGCCGATTCGCGCGCGGCGCCGGCGGTCAGGGCACGCGGTAGGTCCACTCCGGGTTCGCGAACTTGTTCTCGACCAGTTCCCTCGCGGCGGCCAGTTCGGCGTCGGTGTACGAACTGGTGTGGGTGTCGTAACGGGCGCGGAAGTGCGTGAGGAACGCGGCGATGATGTCGTCGCGATCCATGCCGGTCTGTGAGCGCATCGGGTCGACCCGCTTGCCGGAGCTGGTGATGCCCTTGTCGGAGATCTTCTCGCGGCCGATGCGCAGCACCTCGGTCATCTTGTCGGCGTCGATGTCGTAGGCCATCGTCACGTGGTGCAGCACCGCGCCGGCGGCGAAGCGTTTCTGCGCGGCCCCGGCGATCTTGCCCTTGTCGGAGGCGATGTCGTTGAGCGGCACGTAGCGGGCGTTGATGCCGACGTCGGCGAGCGCACCCATCACCCACTGGTCGAGGAACTCGTACGAACGCTCGAAGCTCAGCCCGTCGACCAGCGAGGTCGGCACCGCCAGCGAGTAGGTGATGCAGTTGCCGGGCTCCATGAACATCGCGCCGCCGCCGGAGATGCGCCGGACCACGCCGATGCCGTGCCGGGCCGCCGCCTCCTCGTCGACCTCGTTGCGCACCGACTGGAACGACCCCAGCACCACCAGCGGCGAGTCCCAGTCCCAGAACCGCAGCGTCGGGCGGCGCTCCCCGGCCGCCACCTCGCGGGTGATCACCTCGTCGAGGGCGACGTGCATCGCCGGATCCAGCACGACGGGTTCGATGACGTCGAAGGTGTGGTCGTGCCAGCTGGTCGCGTGGCCGAGAGCGCGTCGGATCGCGATGCCCACCGACTCCGGAGTGAAGCCGATCATCGCGACGTCGTCACCCAGCGCCCCTGAGATCGCCTGACCCAACTGCGCGGAATCGGCAGCGACGGGCATGCCGGTGACCGCGGCGGTGATGTCGTCGAGCGCCTCGTCCGGTTCGAGGAAGAAGTCACCGGACAACGACACCCGCGACAGGCGCCCGTCCTCCACCTCGACGTCGACCACGACGAGCTTGCCACCGGGAACCTTGTATTCACCACGCACGCCGGAAAGCGTATCGGTGAGTACGACAGCGCAGTCGCGCGGAGGCCGGACACCTACTGTGTGATCGACGGGCGGGGCGCCGAGCCCACGGGACGAGAGGATTTCGATGACCGACACGACGAATCAGGAGGCGGCCGTCGAGCTGCAGGCGACGATGTTCGACCTGCTCGGTCGCATCGCGGGGCTCGAGCGCGACGTGTTCCGCACCGTCGGCCAGGGTGGCCCCGAGTTCGAGGCCGCACACCGGGCCGTCGTCGACTTCGCCGAGTTCACGCTGCGCCCCTGGCATCGGGCCGCCGAGGAGGCGCTGTACCCTGCGGCCGCGCCGGTCGTCCGGGCGCAACTGCTGGTCGAGGGTCTGCTCGGCGAGTGGCAGACGGTCGAGCAGGCGTACTCGCGGCTGTCGTGTGTGAGCACCGACCGGGTCCGCGTCGCCGCCGACATCAGCGCGCTGCGGGTGTTGCTGGTGGTGATGCTGGGCAAGTGCATGGATCTGCTGGTGCCGGCGCTCGTCGAGGACGGTATTCCGCTCACAGACGCGGCGGAGCGGCTCGCGGCGGCAGCGGCCGCGACCGCCAAGCAGGGATAGAACGACGAAGGCCCGCAGCGTCACACGCTGCGGGCCTTCACCTTGGGGCGACTACTTCCGGGCGAGCGGGCTGTAGAACACCAGGCCGTTGCCGTTGTTGTCGTAGACCACCGCGCGCCGCTCGTGGGCGTCGTCGTACGGGCCCTTCACGATGGCCCCGCCGCCTTCCTCGATCGCCTTCGCCGCGGCGTCGACGTCGGCGGTCTTGATGCCGACGACGACCTTCCCGGGGATCGGATGGTCGACGGCGGTCGCGAGCGCGATCGTCACCGATCCCCCGTCGAGGGCCGCGAAGTGCGCGCCGTCCCGGAACTTCAGCGTCATCCCGAGGGTCTCGGTGTAGAACTTGACGGCCTCGTCCAGGTTCTCGGTCGAGAGCATGATCATCTTGGCGTCGTAGTCGCTCACGTGTACCTCCTGTACTTGATCAACTTCGCTCCACACGAAACGGCAGGAACGCCGCCGCGTCAACAGCAGCGCCGCTCACCGCATGTGCCGGACCGCTCGTCGAGGCGTCACCCAGCAAGGCCCCGGGCCGCCGCGCGGTGATCGTGACCGGCCAGTATCATCTGTGCACGATCGGCCAACTCGCCTTTCGTGATCGAGTCTGCATCCGGACGCGCACCGTTCGTCCCACCGCAGTCGGCGCCCACCTCACGCGCCTCAGCTCTCCAGCTGTATTCGTCGATGCCGTCCCGGCAGCCGCACCGGACTGATCTCCTCCGGAAGCTACCGCCGGGTAACATTGTTGTCGTCCCGTTCGGCGTCCCTGCTGTGGATGCTGCTGGTGGTACCGGAAAAGTGAGGCAGTTCAATGACTGAACGCGTGCAGGTCGGTGGTCTTCAGGTCGCCAAGGTTCTCTACGACTTCGTGAACGATGAGGCTCTTCCCGGCACCGGCGTGTCCGCCGAGACGTTCTGGGAGGGCGCGGGCAAGGTCTTCGCCGACCTGGCGCCGAAGAACAAGGCACTGCTCGCCAAGCGTGACGATCTGCAGGCGCAGATCGACGCGTGGCACCGCGAGCGCGCCGGCAAGCCGCAGGGTGCCGCCGAGTACAAGGCGTTCCTCCAGAAGATCGGCTACCTGCTGCCCGAGCCGGCGCCGTTCCAGGTCGCGACCGAGAACGTCGATGCGGAGATCGCCACCACCGCCGGCCCGCAGCTGGTGGTTCCCGTGCTCAACGCCCGCTTCGCGCTCAATGCGTCCAACGCCCGCTGGGGCTCGCTGTACGACGCGCTGTACGGCACCGACGCGATCTCCGAAGAGGGCGGTGCCGAGAAGGCGCCCAGAGGAAAGCCCGGCTACAACAAGGTTCGCGGCGACAAGGTCATCGCGTGGGCCCGCAACTTCCTCGACACCGCCGCGCCGCTGGCCAAGGGTTCGCACGCCGAGGCCACCCGCTACTTCGTGGTCGACGACAAGCTGGCGGTCGAGCTGGGCGGTGAGGTCATCACCGGGCTCGCGCAGCCCGAGAAGTTCGTCGGATTGCTCGGCGACAAGGACTCCCCGACGTCGGTGCTGCTGCGCAACAACGGCCTGCACGTCGAGATCGAGATCGACCCGACCTCCCCGATCGGCCAGACCGACGGCGCCGGCGTCAAGGATGTCGTGCTCGAGTCCGCGATCACCACGATCATGGACTTCGAGGACTCCGTCGCGGCCGTCGACGCCGACGACAAGGTGGTCGGCTACCGGAACTGGCTGGGACTCAACCGCGGCGACCTGTCCGAGTCGTTCGACAAGGGCGGCAAGACCGTCACCCGCACGCTCAACGGTGACCGCACCTACACCACCCCGGACGGCGGCGAGCTCGCGCTACACGGCCGCTCGCTGCTGTTCGTGCGCAACGTCGGTCACCTGATGACCAACCCGGCGATCGTCGACGCCGACGGCAACGAGCTGCCCGAGGGCATCCTCGACGCGCTGATCACCGGCGCGTGCGCGGTCCACGGCCTGAGCATCGACGAGGACCACGGTCCGCTGAACAACTCCCGCACCGGCTCGATCTACATCGTCAAGCCCAAGCAGCACGGCCCCGAAGAGGTCGCGTTCACCACCGAGCTGTTCGGCCGCGTCGAAGAGGTTCTGGGCCTGCCCACCAACACGCTCAAGGTCGGCATCATGGACGAGGAGCGGCGCACCACCGTCAACCTCGCGGCCTGCATCAAGGAAGCGGACCAGCGGGTGGTGTTCATCAACACCGGCTTCCTCGACCGCACCGGCGACGAGATCCACACCTCGATGGAGGCCGGTGCCATGGTGCGCAAGGCCGACATGAAGAAGCAGACGTGGATCACCGCGTACGAGGACTGGAACGTCGACACCGGACTGGCCACGGGTCTGCAGGGCAAGGCGCAGATCGGTAAGGGCATGTGGGCCATGACCGACCTGATGGCCGACATGCTCGAGCAGAAGATCGGCCACCCGAAGGCCGGCGCCAACACCGCATGGGTGCCCTCGCCCACCGGCGCGACCCTCCACGCGACGCACTACCACCAGGTGGACGTGTTCGCGGTCCAGGATCAGCTCAAGGGCAAGCCCCGCGCGACCGTCGACGAGATCCTCACCATCCCGCTCGCGCCCAGCACCGACTGGTCCGAGGCCGAGAAGCAGCAGGAACTCGACAACAACTGCCAGTCGATCCTCGGCTACGTGGTGCGCTGGATCGACGCGGGCGTCGGCTGCTCCAAGGTGCCCGACATCCACGACGTCGCACTCATGGAGGACCGCGCGACGCTGCGTATCTCGAGTCAGCTGCTCGCCAACTGGCTGCGCCACGGCATCGTCACCGAGGCCGACATCGTCGCGAGCCTCGAGCGGATGGCGCCGGTCGTCGACCGGCAGAACGAGGGCGACGCGTCGTACCGTCCGATGGCCCCGAACTTCGATTCCTGCATCGCCTTCCAGGCGGCGAAGGAACTGATCCTCGAGGGTGGCAAGCAGCCCAGCGGCTACACCGAGCCGATCCTGCATCGCCGTCGCCGCGAGTACAAGGCCGCCAACGCCTGATCGCGACCTGAGTCCGCATGCGGCCCCGGCACCGTCACAGGTGTCGGGGCCGCGCGCGTCGGGATGTCCGTATTCGCAACTAGACTGCGTTCGTCAGGGCCGGTCAGGAGCCGGTCCTTCGGTTGTGAAGCGAGGCGGTTGAACACGTGGGGCAACATCGCAGTGACCGACGCGCACGCGGCGTCAGCAAGGGCCCGGTCATCGCAGTGGTGTCGGTGATCCTCCTGGTTCTCGCCGTCGTCGGCTGGTTCCAACTGCGGGACCGCACCAGTAATGAGGGAACGACGGCGGCGGGTGCGTGTGTCGAGGGCGACGCCACCCTGGAGGTGGCCGCATCGCCGGACATCGCCGACCAGATCCGCGAACTCGCGGCCCGCTACACCGCCACCGATCCGGTGGTCCGGGACCACTGCGTGACGGTGTCGGTGACCGCACACCACTCCGCCGCCGTCGCCGACGCCCTCGGCGGCGCCCCCAGGGGGCCGTGGAACGGCGATCTCGGGCCGGCGCCGGCGCTGTGGATCCCGTCGAGCAGCCAGTCGGTCAACCGCGTGGCAGCCACCGGCGGTGTGGTCGACGGACAGCCCAAGTCGCTCGCCACCAGCCCGGTGGTGCTCGCCGCCCCGAGGGAACTGGCTCTGGCGTTCACCGCGGCGGGCACCGGGTGGCAGAACCTGCCCGCACTGCAGTCCGGCAAGGACACGCTGGACGGGCTCGGGCTACCCGGTTGGGGCTCACTGAAACTCACGCTGCCCGCGGGCTCCCCCACCGATCAGGCGCTCGACGCCGTCGCCGCGTCCTCCGCCGATGTCGGCGCGGGTCCGCTCGACGAGACGCAGGCCGCCTCGCCGCAGGTGACCGCCGCGATCGCGGCCCTCGCGAACGGCGGCAAGGCCATCGACGGGGCGCCGACATCGATCGCGGACGCGACCTCGGCACTGGCAGCCCAGCCGGAACCGGCGAAGGGCACCTTCCACACAGTGCCCTCGACCGAGCAGCAGATCCGCGCCCTCGGTAAGAAGGCGTCCGGGCTGGTCGCCTTCGCGCCCGCCGGTGCGACGCCGGTCGCCGATCATCCCGCCGCGATCCTGGCGACGCCGTGGGTCGACGAGACCCTCGGCCGCGCCGCCGCCCAGTTCGTGGACTTCCTCCGTCAGCCCGAGCAGGTCCGGACTCTCGTCGATGCCGGATTCCGGGTCGGCGACGACATCCCGGCCGCAACGGATCAGGCGCCGATGCCCCCGATCGGACAGGTGCTCGCACCGGCCACCGGCCCCGCCCAGCAACACCTGCTGCAGACGTTCGCGAATCCCGCCGTCCCGCAGGCCACCACGATCCTGCTCGACGTCTCCGGCTCGATGGGCTACGACGACGGCACCGGCACCCGCCTGAGCAACACCGTCGACGCAGTGTCCCGACAGATCGCGAGCCTGCCCGACTCGTCCGACATCGGCCTGTGGGTGTACAGCCGCGGGCTCGACGGCAACAAGCCGTACCTGGTGAAGGTGTCCACCGGGCCGCTGTCCGAGGGCACACGACGGCAACAGCTGGACAGTGCGCTGCAGTCGCTGCGCCCAGCGACCGCGACGTCGACGTACGCGTCGGTGATCGCCGCCCACAAGAGCGCCGTCTCCGGGTTCGTCGCCGACCGCCCCAACTCGGTCCTGCTGATCACCGACGGACCCAACGACGACACGTCCACCACCAAGCAGCAACTCACCCGCGAGCTCACCGGTTCCGCACAACCGGTCCGGGTCGACGTCATCTCGATCGCCGAGAACAGCGACCAGGCGACCCTGCAGGCGATGGCCGAACAGACCGGTGGAACCTTCACCGCGGTGCCGTCGACACAGGGTCCCGAACTCGGTGCCGCGCTCGGACAGATGCTGTCGTAGACCATGGTCCGCATCGCCGTGTTCGGCGTCTTCCTGGCGCTGGTGAGCTGGTGGGTGCACCGACGTCTCGTCCGCGCGACCGGGCTGACCGGTCGCGCGGCACGCGCCGTCGACATCGCCCTGATCACCCTGTGGGTGCTGGCGCTGATCGGTCTCGGCAGCGGCGAGGTCTTCGACCCGACGTGGGCCCGGATCCCCGGCTTCGTCGGCTGGGTGTGGCTCGCGGCGCTGCTGTACCTGGTGCTCGGGTTGGTCCTGGTCGCCGCCGGATCGGGCATTGCCCGCCTGGCGGGTCGACCGCAACCCACCGACCCGTCGAGGCGCCGCGTGTTGCGCGGTGCGACGGCCGCGGTTGCGGTGGCCGCCGTCGGGGCCGCCGGCTACGGCGTCGCCGAGGCCCGCACACCGGGCATCGAGCGCGTGCGGGTGCCGCTGCGGCGCCTGCCGAGTCAGTTCGCCGGCATGCGGATCGCGCTCGTGACGGACCTGCATGTCGGCCCGGCTCGCGGCGTCGGGTTCACCCGCAAGGTCGTCGAACTGGTCAACGAGCAGAAACCCGAACTGATCCTGCTCGGCGGCGACCTGGTCGACGGCACGGTCGCGAAGGTGGGACCGGACCTCGAGCCGTTGCGCGACCTGCGCGCGCCGCTCGGCGTGTACGGCGTCAGCGGCAACCACGAGTTCTACGCCGGCGACGGTGGCCGATGGCTGGACCTGTGGGACCGGCTCGGCATCCGCACGCTCCGCAACGAGCGCGTCGAGATCGCGCGCGGCGGCGCGGTGATCGACCTCGCAGGCATCCACGACCGCACCTCCCCCGCCCCGTACGAACCGGACCTGCCCGCGGCACTGGCCGGCCGGGATCCGGAACGCTTCGTGATGCTGCTGGCGCACCAGCCGAAGCAGGCGATCGAGGCGTCGGAACTGGGCGTGAACCTGCAGTTGTCGGGCCACACGCACGGCGGACAGATGTGGCCGCTCGGCTACCTCGTCCCCCTGCAGCAGCCGTCGGTGACCGGACTCGATCGGATCGGCGACACCGTCCTCTACACGTCCCGCGGGGCGGGTGCGTGGGGGCCGCCCGTTCGGGTCGGCGCCCCGCCGGAGATCACGATCCTCGAGTTGGCCAGCCGCCCGGCAGGGTGAGTGTGGGGTGTGCCCCGTCGTCTTGGCTGCTCGAAACCGAGGTGTCGGTGGGGTGAGATTGCTGCATGGCAGGCCCTGGAATTCTGGATTCATACGGATTCCGTCGCATACCGATTTCCGTACACCGACACCGGTCCGGATTCCGGCGATTGCCGGACTACAGCGACGGGCAGAGAATCCGACGCGCCTGATCCCAGAACGGGAACAGCTCCGGACTGGTCGCCTCCGGGCGGTCGACCCGCACCCGGTCGAGGTATTCCAGGAACGTCCGCCCCGGAACGCCGGCGGTGATGCATGCTTCGAGGCCGAGTTGTGCCGCCTCCTGGGCGCCCAACCCCCTACCCCACGGGCCGAGGTCGCTCGTCACGTAGGCACCGAGGCCTTCGCCCCACCGGTCGTAGGCATGCTGAAGATCGAAGTCGCACCCATCGGGAAGCAACTCGGCGCAGGTCACGGTACGCCCGCGGACCGTGAACGCGCTGTTCTCCACCGGTCGCGCACCATCCTCCCCTGCGACATCGGACAGCGCCCGGAACGACGCGACTCCTACCCCGAACAGTGCCGCGACGACGAGTACCGCCACCAGAATCCGCGACATGCCGCCCCTCCCGTTGCTGCGCATCCCGGCCGGACTACGGCCGCTGGGCGAGTGTCAGCCTGATCCGATGCCGTGACGTGATCCGTCCCTGCTCGTCGCGCCAGCCGTCGACCCGCGCGAGCGCGGCGTCACGAACCCGATCGAGGTCACCGGCCGGAATCGAATCCCACAGTTGTCGCTGCCCGTGCGAGCGAGTCCACGCGTACCACTGCTCCGTGTCGTCGAAGAACAGATCGAGATCGAAAGCGACGGTGCGCGGATGGACCAGGCCGGCGGTTCGCATCAATCCCTCGACGGCGCCGTCGCTGCCGAAGGGCCCGTTCGGATCCCGCGGATCGATACGGAAGAAGGCGCGATCCCGGTAGGGCCCGAACAGATCCTCCATCTGCTCCCAGCGCGGATCCCACGCCCCGAACGTCGACACGCCCACGGTTCCGTGCGGCACCAGGAGCGATCGCCACGCGGTCAGGGCCGCCGCGGGGTCCGGCAGGAAGAAGATCATGAACGACGCCGTGATCGCGTCGAACGCGCCCCGCGGAAGCGTCGGCGCCGTCGCATCCATCACCTGGACACTCACGTTCGTCAGCCCCCGGGCGCGCGCCTCGTGAGCGGTGGCCGCGACCATCTTGGGCGACACGTCGATGCCGACCACTTCCCCACCGGGGCCCACAGCCTCCGCGAGTCGGAACAGGACGGCGCCGCGTCCGCATCCGATGTCCAGCACGCGCGCACCCGCGCGTGGGTCGACCTCCGCTATCAGTCGTTCCGCGATCGGCCCGAAGAAAGGCACCCCCACGTTGTCGTAGCTGTCGACCACGAGGTCGAACAACTCCGCTAGTCGCGCAGCCCGTATCTCGTCCGGCACTTCGACCATCCATCGATCATCTGCCCGCCCACTCGGGCCGGTCAACGACGTTTCGGTATCGGAACGCCCGGTCGGGCTCTGCGAGTGCGCGACGGGACCGAATTGTCAGGTGCGACGAGGGCCCGTCCGCTCCCCCTCCTCCCGCCGATGTAGACGAACCCCCGAATTCGGGATTCTCCAGAGTTCCGTGCTGCACGGACCTCCGCCCGGGTCGATCCGGCCCGAGCGCCGAATCGGCGAGGCCCCGGTCGTTCCAGAGAACGACCGGGGCCTCGCCCGGTGTCGGATTCAGTCAGCTCAGCTGCTGTACGCCTCGATCGGCGGGCACGAGCACACGAGGTTCCGGTCCCCGTGCGCGCCGTCGATTCGACGCACGGACGGCCACACCTTGGGCCGGCCCGTGCCGAGCGGGTAGACGGCGATCTCCCGCGAGTACGGGTGATTCCACTCGGAAACAAGGCATTCGGCGGTGTGCGGGGCGCCTCGCAGCGGGTTGTCCTCGACGGGCCACTCCCCTGCCCCGACTCGGTCGATCTCGCGACGGATCGCGATCATCGCCTCACAGAACTGGTCGATCTCGTCGAGGTTCTCGCTCTCGGTGGGCTCCACCATCAGCGTGCCCGCGACCGGGAAGCTCATGGTCGGCGCGTGGAAGCCGTAGTCGGCCAGACGCTTCGCCACATCGTCGACCGTCACGCCGGTCTCCTTGGTGAGCGGACGCAGGTCGAGGATGCACTCGTGCGCGACCATCCCGTTCTCACCGGTGTAGAGGACCGGGAAGTACTCGTCGAGACGACGGGCGATGTAGTTGGCCGAGGCGATCGCGGTGAGCGACGCACGGCGCAGGCCCTGGGCACCCATCATCTTGATGTAGGTCCAGGTGATCGGCAGGATCGACGCGCTACCGTAGGGCGCCGCCGAAACCGGCCCCGAGCCACCCAGTTCGGGGGCCATCGGATGCCCGGGCAGGAACGGCGCGAGGTGCGAGCGGACACCGATCGGGCCGACGCCCGGGCCACCGCCGCCGTGCGGGATGCAGAACGTCTTGTGCAGGTTCAGGTGGCTGACATCGCCGCCGAAGCGTCCCGGCCGCGCGAGCCCGACGAGCGCGTTCAGGTTCGCACCGTCGACGTACACCTGGCCGCCGGCGTCGTGGACGGCCGCGCAGATCTCACCGATCTCGTGCTCGTACACGCCGTGCGTCGACGGGTAGGTGATCATGATCGCGGCGAGACGCTCGGCATGATCGGCGATCTTGGCCCGCAGGTCGTCCAGATCGACGTCACCGTTCTCGCGGCACGCGACGACCTCGACGCGCATCCCGACCATCACCGCGGACGCCGCGTTGGTGCCGTGAGCACTGGACGGGATCAAGCAGGTGTCGCGGTGATCGTCGCCGCGGCTGAGGTGGTAGTTGCGGATGGCCAGCAGGCCCGCGTACTCGCCCTGGCTGCCGGCATTGGGCTGCAGGCTCACCGCGTCGTAGCCGGTGATGGCGACCAGCCAGTTCTGCAGGTCCTCGATGACCTTCATCATCCCGGGCGCGTCCTCGGCCGCGAACGGATGCAGCTTCGAGAAGCCGGGCCACGTGATGGGTTCCATCTCGGCGGTCGCGTTGAGCTTCATGGTGCACGAACCCAGCGGGATCATGCTGCGGTCGAGCGCGATGTCCTTGTCCGACAGCGCCCGCAGGTAACGCAGCATGGCGGTCTCGGTGCGGTACTTGGTGAACGACTCGTGCTGCAGGTACGGGGTGGTCCGGTCACCGAACGGCGCGGGGACGTTGTCGATGTCGGTGCCCGCCGGCAGGCCGAACGCTGCGAGCACGGACTGAACGTGGGCCTCCGTGGTCGCCTCGTCGCACGCAACGCCGACGTGGTCTCCGTCGACGAGACGCAGGTTCACGCCCCACGCCTTGGCGTTCGCGACCACTTCCTCGGCGCGACCGGGCACTCGGGCCAGGACGGTGTCGAAGAACTGCTCGTGGACCACCTCGACGCCGGCAGCGCGCAGGCCCGCGGCGAGGAACTCGGCACGCTGATGGACGCGCTGCGCGATAGCCTTCAGGCCCTCGGCCCCGTGGTAGCTGGCGTACATTGCCGCGACGATCGCGAGCAGCACCTGCGCGGTGCAGATGTTGCTCGTAGCCTTCTCGCGACGGATGTGCTGTTCGCGTGTCTGCAGCGCCAGGCGGTACGCCTTGTTGTCGTCGGCGTCGACCGAGATGCCGACCAGGCGGCCCGGGAGCTGACGGGCGTGCTTGGTGTGCACGGCGAGGTACCCGGCATGCGGGCCACCGAAGCCCATCGGGACACCGAACCGCTGCGTGGTGCCGAAACAGGCGTCGGCCCCCTGCTCACCCGGCGGGGTCAGCAGCGTCATCGCCAGCAGATCAGCGCCGACCGCGACCAGCGCACCGCGCTCGTGGGCCTCCGCGATCATCGCGGAGTGGTCGACGACCCGGCCCGACGCGCCCGGAAGCTGCGCGAGGACGCCGAAGAACTCACCGTCCGGCAGCCCCTGCGTCAGGTCCGCCTCGACGATCTCGATGCCGAGCGGCTCGGCGCGGGTGATCACCACGGCACGCGTCTGCGGGAACAGGTCGGTGTCGAGGACGAAGCGCGGCGACTTGCTCCGCGACGCACGACGCAGCAGCGTCATCGCCTCGGCCGCGGCGGTGCCCTCGTCGAGCATCGACGAGTTGGCGATTTGCATGCCGGTCAGATCGCCGACCATGGTCTGGAAGTTGAGCAGCGCCTCGAGTCGGCCCTGGCTGATCTCGGGCTGATACGGCGTGTACGCCGTGTACCAGGCGGGGTTCTCGAGGATGTTGCGCACCAGCACCGGCGGGGTGAGCGTGTCGTAGTAGCCGAGCCCGATCATCGACACGGCCGTCGTGTTCTTCGCCGCCAGTGCGGACAGTGCGGCGAGCGCGTCGTGCTCCGTCAGCGGGGCGTCGAGCGCCTCGAGACCCGCAGCGACACCGCCGGAGGTCGGGTCGAGGATGCTGGCCGGCACCGCGCGAGTGGCGAGTTCGTCGAGCGAACCCACACCGACTACCTCGAGAATGCGGCCCAATTCGGCCGAATCCGGGCCGACGTGGCGGTCGGCGAACGAATGGCTACGAGCGTCGATCAAGTGAACTCCCAGGCGGTTCGACAGGTGCAGGATGCGCTCCACGAATGGAACGGTCCTCCCCCTCTGTCGCCTGCTCGGGAGACCCGAGCGCCTGAGAGATTCAGCTGCCGCCGCATCCACCGGATGTGCGCGCCTTTCCCCGTGGGCGGGTGGGTACTCCCACCGCTTTCCAGAGGCGTCGGAGCCCGCACGGTCCTGGGTGCCTGAGAGATTGACGGGGAGGTATTGCTCCTTCGGCGTCCGAGCAGCAGCTACAGCTGCGCCCGGAACTCTCCCGCACGACGGCGACGCACCGTCAGTCTATGCCACGACCTGGCACCTGGACGAAAGCCCAGAACAGGCTAGCCGGTCTTGCGGTCGCCGCGACTCTTGCGCCGCGAGGCGAGCTCGTCCTCGGGGGCCTGGGCGGCCTCGCCGCCGTCGGCGCGTTCGGCCGGGAAATCGGCGATCGTTCCGGTGAGCTCGCGCATTGCGCCGCTCACCGCGATGCCGAAGACGCCCTGACCGCCCTGCAGGAGATCGACGACCTCCTCGGCGGACGTGCACTCGTACACGGTGGTGCCGTCGGAGAACAGGGTGATGCGGGCGAGGTCCCGCACACCCCGCCGACGTAAGTGGTCGACCGCCACGCGGATGTTCTGCAGCGAGATCCCGGTGTCCAGGAGACGCTTGACGATCTTCAGGACGAGGATGTCCTTGAATGAGTACAGGCGCTGGCTGCCGGATCCCGCGGCGCCGCGGATCGACGGGACAACCAGGTTGGTGCGTGCCCAGTAGTCGAGCTGGCGGTAGGTGATGCCGGCGATCTGGCACGCGATCGGCACGCGGTATCCGACGAGGTCGTCGGGGACGGAATCGTCGGGGAACAACCCGGGCTGCACGTCCTCGTCGACGTTCAACGCACCGATGGTCGCCTCGTCGGTGAGGTTCAACTGGTGCTCCTGCGGCCGATCTCCCACGGACTACTCCCTCTCGCGTGTTCAGCAGCGGCTGACAGGCGCGGAGCCTCGACGATTCCCCGCTACCTGCACATCGCTCACTCGTGACATCGAGTAAACCCGAACGGTGGATCCACTCAGGGTACGCCCCGCGCATACCGCGCGGCGGTCGTTCACAGCACGTGACGGTATGGCCTCGACGAACGGAGGTCAATGCAACACGCCCAAAACCCTCAACCTAAAGTTGAGGCTTAGATCGTCAGCCGTCGGTCGCCTTGAAATCGTCCGGCGACACGGACTCGAGGAACTCCTTGAACTTCTCCACCTCGTCCTCGCGCTCGTCGGGCATCACCAGACCCGCCTCCGCGAGAACCGCCTCGTCCACATAGATCGGAACACCGATCCGCAGCGCGATCGCCACCGAGTCCGACGGACGGGCCGATACCCGGACGTCGCCCTCGAACACGAGGTCGGCGTAGAACGTCCCGGCCTGAAGGTCGACGATCCGCACTTCACGCAGGGTGTGACCGAAGGCCTCGAGAAGATCCTTGATGAGGTCGTGCGTGAGCGGGCGTGCGGGTTCTACCCCCTGCTGCTCCAACGCAATCGCTGTGGCCTCGGTCTGCCCGATCCAGATCGGCAGGTACCTGTCGCCGTTGCTTTCACGCAGAAGCAACACCGGCTGGTTCTGCGGCTGTTCGACACGGATTCCGATCACACGCATCTCACTCATCGCGTCCTCCACCTCGTACCGGTGACCGGGTCCACCTCGAACGGCGAACAAGCCCCGTTTGACGTACTGCCCCGATTCTATTCGAACCCGCTGCGGCCGTCAGCGATCGAGAGCCCCGCGCACCGCCGCCTTCACCAGGCAGGTGTGCAGCGTCAGGGACAGCGCCGCGAGTTCACGCACCATCTCCTCGGCTCGGTCGCGCGCACCCGCATCGCGACCCTTCGCCACCGGCCCGGCGATCTGCGCGACCAGGCCTGCCTCGCGGTCGGCGGCCAGTTTGAACGCCCGCAGGTGCCGGACCTCGAGACCGAACTCCGACATCGCCTTCGCGGTCCGTGACAGCGTCACGGCGTCCTCGTCGAAGAATCCGGCGGCGCCGGGCACGACGAGGCCGCTACGAAGCAGGTCACCCAGGAATCGTTCGTCGATACCCGACCGTGCGATCAGATCGTCCCGGCTGATCCGCACCTCACGATCGGCACGGAACTCCTCGGGCGACACCTCACCGGGTGCCACCGCGAGGGTGCGCGGCCGCCGAGGCAGCGAATCCACCGCGCCGACGGTCGCGACACCGCTGTCGATCGCCTCCAACTGTTCCTTGATCACCTTGAGCGGCAGGTACTGATCCCGCTGCGCGGTGAGCACGAACCTCAGTCGCTCACAATCGGCGATCGAGAATCGCCGATACCCCGACGGCGTCCGCTCCGGACTGATCAGCCCCTCTGCCTCGAGGAATCGGATCTTGGAGATCGTCACGTCCGGAAAATCCGGGCGCAGTCGATCGAGCACCGTGCCGATCGACATGCCAGTGGCGGCCTCCTGCCGGACGGCTGTCATTGGTTGCCCGCACCAGCCGCGGACTCGCCGATCTGCGGGCCGGCGTTGCCGCCGCGCGGGCCGGTCAGGAACACGAGGCGGAACTTGCCGATCTGCACCTCGTCGCCGTTCGCCAGGACAGCGGAGTCCACCGGCTCACGGTTCACGTACGTACCGTTCAGGCTGCCCACGTCGACTACCTGGAACTCGTCGTCGTCCTGACGGAACTCCGCGTGCCGGCGGCTCACCGTGACATCGTCGAGGAAGATGTCGCTGTCGGGGTGGCGCCCCGCGGACGTCGTCGGCTGGTCGAGCAGGAAGCGCGAGCCCGCGTTCGGGCCCCTCTTGACGACGAGCAGCGCGGAACCGGCGGGCAGCCCCTCGACTCCGGAGACCGGAGCCTCAGCCGTCTGCGAGGACGAGCTGTCCATCTCGTTGAGAAAATCCGCACGGAAAACCGATGTGGTCTCGGCCGGCGTCTCTCCGTAAACCGCATCGTTGCCGTTCTCGCTCACCGTTTCTCCTCCTCAATCCGTTTACCCGGGAACGTTTTCTGTGTCCCCGGGGTCACGCGGTACCACTCGGCCTCGACGAATCTCGGCCACCATCACATTCCGATGCGAATCTGCGCACCGACAGGCATCTCGCTCACCTCGACCGTACCCTGACAGCGGCGGTGCGTGTAGGTGGACAGGCCGGGCGAAGACCCGCGAAATCCGGCGAAATCCTCCGGGAATCAGCTGCCGGAAACCGCGAGGTACGCCTCGGCGTCCAACGTCGCGGCGAGTACCTCGTCCAATCCGGCCTCGTCCTCGACCTCGAGGTCCACCAGCCAGCCGCTTCCGTACGGGTCGGAGTTGACCAGCTCGGGGCTGCCGTCCAGATCGGCGTTGACTGCAACAACTTTCGCCGTCAACGGCGCAAAGATGTCCGAAACGCTCTTCGTCGACTCGACCTCGCCGAAGGAATCACCCACGGTCACGTCCTCGCCCTCCGCCGGCAACTGCACGAACACGACATCGCCGAGCTGCGACTGTGCGAAGTCGGTGATACCCACACGCACCGTCGTCGGACCCGTGCGCCGCACCCATTCGTGCTCTGCTGTGTAGCGCAGATCGGCGGGGGTAGCGAGCTCACTCACGGTGGCTTCCTTTCGGGGGCGGCCCCACGAGCGGGCCGGAGAAGATCAGTTTCCGGGTTGAGCGTATTGGCGCGGTTTGACCTCCCGCAAGGCGGAGACGGTGACCTGCGGCGATTGCACGATCCGCAGTTGTCCGCCGCTGCGCGCGACGGTGTCGACCACACCGCCGGGGATGTTCAGGGCCGCCGCGAGCGTCGGTGGATCACCGATCGCGACGATCCGGAACGGGGCCGAGATCCGCCGACCGTCGACGGTGACGTTCCCGCCCCCGCCGCTGACCCACGAGTCGACGCCGATGCGGATCGGTTCGGAACCGGAGCCGCTGATCTCGATCGCCTCGGCGCCGGCGGCGCGCAACTCCTGGATGAGATCGAGTAGCACCTCCGAGCCCACCGACGAGCCGGGGTCCTCGACCGTGAGGGTGACGCCCGGACCGGTCGCGGCCACGGTGCCCACCTGGATCGACAGCGCGGACAACCGGGCTTTCGCCTCCTCCAGGGCCGCGCCTGAACTACCCCCGCCGGCCTCGAGCTTCGACAGCGTCTGCTCGAGCCCGGCAATCTCCTGCCGGAGCGCGGCCTCGCGCTGGTTGAGATTGCCCAGGACCGCGAGCAGGTCGGCAGGTCGGGCCGAATCCAGGTTGTCACCCGAGCCGGTGCTGCTGACCTGTGTCACGATCGCGACGCCGAGCGCTGCCATCAGCAGCACCGCGAGCAGCGCGAACGCGAATCGGGATCGCGTCCGTGTCCGCGTCGACGAGGGCATCTCGTGGCGGCCCTCGCTGCGGGGTCCGGTGGTCTGGGTGGTCTCGGCGGTGTCGGTGGGGCCGTCGTCGTCAGGTTCCACGCCGATCACGCCCCGAACAGTCGACGCCGCAGCGCCGCAGCGTTGCCGAAGATCCGGATACCGAGGACGACGATGATCGCCGTCGACAGCTGTGTCCCGACCCCGAGCTGGTCGCCGAGCCACACGATCAGCGCCGCGACCAGGACGTTGAACACGAACGAGACGACGAAGACCTTGGAGTCGAAGATCCCGTCGAGGTAGGCGCGCAGCCCGCCGAAGACGGCGTCGAGCGCGGCGACCACTGCGATCGGCAGATAGGGCTGGACGGCGTCGGGCACCTGCGGGCTGAACACGATCCCGAGCGCGATGCCGGCGACGAGCGCGAGCACTCCGTAGAGCGCGTATCCACCTTTCACGGTGCCCCCGTTTCCTGTGCGAATCTCACTTCACGACCGGCCGCTGCCGGGAGCTGCAGGTCGTCGGACTCGGCGATGGAGAATCCCACGCCGTACAACTGCTGAACCGTCGACATCCGCAGATAGGCGTCACTCACCACGAACCCGGTCTGCAGCTTGCGCGGCGGACCGATGGCCGACACCCCGTAGGGCGACGGCACCGGCTGGTTGTCGACGAGCATCGCCCCGCCCGCCTGCCGGATGGTGACGGCCGGACCGACCCGCACGTCGCCGACGGCGACGGCCTCGGCGCCGCTCGCCCACAACGCGTTGACGACGGCCTGCAAGTCCCGGTCGAGCACGCCGGCCTGTGGGGAGCCGGGGACGCGCTGCGACGAGTCGGACAGGTCGGGCCTCGCCGCCGGATCGGTGAGGGTGACAACCAGCCCGGGTCCGTGCACCGGTTCGGCTGCGGCGGCGGACTCGAGCGTGCGCAACTGGTCGAGGACCTGCGCGCCCTCGGCGTCGCCGGCGAGGACGGAGGCCCGGAGGTCGTCGACGCGGACGGTCAGCTCGTCCCGACCGGTGGCCAGGCCGCGGCCCCGATCCTCGGCGTCGCGCACCTTGGTCAGCATCTCGGTACGCGTCTGGTCCACATCGGAGGCGGACGAGGTCGCCTGCGCGTACGAGATCCCGAACACGAGTCCGACCAGGACTGCGCCGAGCGAGATCCATGCTCCCGCCGCGATCCGGGTCGGTCTGGAGTGCCCCTGTTCCCGGTCCTCGACTGCTCCGGCGTACCCGGGGTCGAGGTGGTCGTTCATGAGCGACTTCAGCAGCGACGGGACCGGATTCCGTCGGACCGGCCTGGGTGTACCTGTCACGGGCCGCTCCGGGTGACGGCGCGCGGCACCGTGCGAGCCACCTCGGCCGCCTTCGCGATGTACAGGCCCGCCGTCCAGACGTAGAGGACGGTGCCCCAGATCAGCAGCGCGTATCCCCACGGGTCGGCGATCGTGGCGAAGCCCCAGTCGAGTTGCGCCGCCAACAGGAGCGGGAGCGCGAACATCAATGCGAACGTCGCCGCCTTGCCGAGGTAGATGACCTCCGGCGGCGGAAGCCCGCGGCGACGGTAGACCGGCAGAGTGAACGCCAGGATCAGGTCCCGGCCGATGAGAATGGCCGCGACCCACCACGGGATGATGTCGCGTGCGACGAACGCGATCAGCGTCGTGATCACGTACAGCCGGTCCACCAGCGGATCGAGCAGGGCGCCCAGACGCGACATCTGGTTCAGCAGGCGGGCGAGCTTGCCGTCCGCCCAGTCGGTGAAGCCGCTGAGCATCAGGACCGCCAACGCCCACCCGTCGGCCTGGGGACCGAGCATCAGGTACAGGAACAGCGGCACACCGGCGAGCCTGATCGCGCTGAGAAGATTCGGGATGGTGAGGATGCGATCGGCGTCCGGCTCCGAGCCCACGTTCTGCTGTCCTACCGCGTCCACCGACAATCCTCTCGGGTTCCCGTCCCTGTCGCAGGCCAGCTTTCCACACCCGGTGTCCCATTTCAGGGACCGACCGTTCGGAGGCGGACCGGTCAGAGCCCCAGCTCGCAGCGCGGGACCCGCGCGAGTGCGCCCGCAGAGAGGCTGCCGAGGTAGAGCCAGTCCGGCGTCTCGCGGACGCCGGTCACGGGCGAGTAGCTCCCCTTCCCGCCCCGCAGGCTGTGCACCACGCGGCCGGCGCCGTCCAGCGCGAGCACCCAGGCCCGGTGTTCGGGATCGGGTTGCACGCGGCTCGGCAGATTAGCGGTGAGGATTCGCAGACTCGGGTACGGCGCCACCCGGTCCAGCAGCGCCATCCGGGGGCTGTACAGCGCCACCCAGAAGATGCCCTCGGCGGTCTGCGACGTGACATTGTCGGGGATTCCGGGCAGGTTGTCCGCCCATACGGAGACGGCGCCGGCCCGCGGTCCCGTCAGCTCCACCCGCTGGATCCGGTACGAGCCCGTCTCGGCGACGATCACGTAGGACTCGTCGGTCGCGAGGCCGACACCGTTCGCGAACTGCAGACCGTCGGCGAGCAGGTCGATGTCACCGGTGCGTGGATCGAACCGCAGCAGACGTCCGGTACCGCTGTGCTCGAGTAGGTCGAGGCGGTGTTCCGGGACGGTGAACCGGGCCGACGAGTCGGTGAAGTAGACGATGCCGTCCCGGCCGACGGCGGAGTTGTTGCACGCCAACAGTGGTCGGCCCAGCGCCGAGTCGGCGAGCAGTTCGACGCGTCCGGTCTCGTCCACCCGCAGCAGCCCGCGTTCGCAGTCGCACACCAGGTAGCGGCCGGCGTCGAGGACCTCGACCCCGAGCGGACGGCCACCGGTGTGCGCGAGTTCGGTGGCGCGTCCGGCAGCGTCGAACCGCCACAGCCGGCCGTCGTCGCCGCCCGTGATCACCCGGCCGTCGCCGTCGACGGCGACGTCCTCGGGCCCGCGGCCGGTGGGCAGCCGCCACTGCTCGGAGCCGTCGAGCTCGTGTCCGGGAGCGAACGGTCCCGTCTCGGCGGGCGCGGGCGGCGGTTGCCACGCGACCGGTTCGATGCCGGTGCGGTCGAGGGCGCGTAGAACCGTCCGCAGGATGCTCACGAGCCCGACGCTAGTCCGGCGCGCGAGCACTCACGCGGGTTTCAGCGCCACGCGAAGGCGGGCTGCGCGAACGACGCGACCCGGGTGTGCCGCCCGTGCAGGACCACCTCGCAGAACTGATGGATCACCGCACCGGTGGGGGCGTGGATGTGCTCACCGCGGAAGGGCCAGCACGCGACGCGCTCGGTGGATCCGGGGATCGTCGTGTACTGCGTCGGGACGTCGAGTTCGTCCAGCGCGATCGCGAACACGTGGGCCACCTCGTCCGGGCTGGGCACCACGGACGCGATCGACTGCTCCGACCACACCACGTACGGGGTCATGATGTAGCCGGAGTGGGTGACGAAGTCGTCGAGCCTCCCGAGTACGTCCTCGGGGCCGACGTGCACCCCGAGTTCCTCACCGAGCTCGCGCAGGGCCGCGTCCTGCGCCGTCTCCCCCGGGTCGAGCCGTCCGCCGGGCAGCGCGAACTGGCCCGCATGGGCGCGCATCTTCGAGGGCCGCAGCGTCAAGGGGAACACCGGAGCACCGTCCTCGCCGCGCATGACCGCGATCGCGACGGCCGCCTCACGACGGCCGGCGCGGGCCGCCGATTCGGGCTCGAAGGCCCGCAACGCAAGTTCGATCCGTTCCCGGGTGCCGCTCGTCGAATCCGCCATGACCGCCTCCTGCGTGCCGAACCGCTGTTCGCCCGATCATGCCCCATCCGTCCGGGGGCCTCGATATCGTGAAGGCCTGCGATGGGGGTTGCAATGCGCATGTCGCCGCGATCGATCGTCCGCCGCGTCCTGGGCGGCTCGGCCGCCCTGTGTGCCGCGGCCGCGCTCGTCGCAGCGCCCACTCCGGCAATTGCCGCGCCCGTCGATCCGCTGCCCTGTGCGTGGCGATTCATGTCCGACGGTCAGTCGCTCGATGTCGCTTTCCCGGATACCAACGCCACCTACTGGGTCCTCCCTTACGCCCTGGGTCCGCGGGATTCCATCGAGCTGTCCGGCGCCTACCCGTCCGCACGCTACTTCTCGCTCAACACCTACGGCACGGACCTCGACACGATCGACACGTTGCGGGACGACCAGATTCTCCCCGACCCCGGGAGCGGGAATCCCTTCACCGACGCCGACAACCGTTCGCTGCCACCCGATCCGCGGCGGTGGCACGCGACGCTGGTGTCCGGACCGGCCGACCGTACGCGCAACGAGATTCGGGCCCTGCGGGACGACGCCGCGCCGGTCGGCTTCCTGATCGTCCGGGTCTACGTTCCCGACGATCCAGGCTCGCTCAGCGGCGGCGTGCCGCTACCCGATGTCACCTACAGGCTCGGTGGAGCGACCGTCCCGGTGCATCCGTGCTCGCAGCCGTTCGACCCGAAATCGTTCTCGGGCCCGGTCGCCGATGTGGCTCGGCGCGGTATCGACCGGGCGATCGAAACCGCCGCGTCGGGCACCTTCCTCAACGACACACCCGAGGCGGTGTTCGTGAACCCGGCCAGCACGTCGGGCCTGTTTCCGAACGGCGACAACAAGTACATCGCCGCCCAGTTGACTCATCGGCCCGGACGGGTCGCCGTGGTGCGCGGCAAGGCGCCGTCGTTCCCCGACACCCGGGCGGGCGTGTCCGCGATCGAGCCGGATCGTCAGGTGCGTTACTGGTCGATGTGCCAGAACGACCTGGTCTCGCCGTACCCGGTGGTGGCGTGCGCCGCGGACTTCCAGACCCGGGTCGACGACGACGGCTGGTACACGTTCGTCGTTGGCGCCCCCGAGGACCTGCCGGCCTCGGATTCGACGGTCACGGTGCTGCCGTGGGGGTCGACCGACGTCCCGAAGAAGGTCCTGATCCTGCGGAACATGCTGCCGTCACCGGACTTCTACCCGATGTCGGTCCAGGCGTCCCAGTCCGGCGACATCGATCCCGCCGTCTCGATGGGGCCGTACTACCCCACGGTCGCCTACTGTTCCGCCTCCACGTTCGCCGCGCGGGGTTACCACGGCTGTTTCGAGGGCCCGCAATCATGAGCTACGACATCCGGATTCGCGACATCGACGAACAACCGACCGGCGTCGTCGACGGCAACGTCGACGTCGACTCCATCGCCGCGTTCCTGGGCCCGGCGTTCGCTGAGGTGGCCCGCGCCGCTGCAGCCCAGGACATCGTGATCGTCGGCCCACCGTTCGGACGGTTCCGGCCGCGCTCCGACGGCATCTGGAACGTCGAGGCGGGCTTCCCGATGGCCCGCACGATCGAGCCCACCGGCCGGGTCGAGTCGGCGTCGCTGCCGGCAGGTCGGTGCGCGAGCACAGTGCACGTCGGCAGCTACGACACGGTCGAGTCGGCCTACATCGCGCTGACCCAGTGGATCGCCGAACACGGTTACGCCACAACCGGCGAGCCGTGGGAATGCTATCTCGACGACCCCGACGTCCCCCTGCCCCGCACCGAGATCATCATGCCGATCGTGTGGCCCGTCGCGAGCGGGAACTGAGCACGCCCCGGAAGAGATCTTGTCGCCCTGGTAGGGCAAGATTCCGCATCGTGATCCGCTCGGCCCGCTTCGGCTTCTTCTCCGCTCTCTCCGCCACTGCTCTGATCCTCACGGGCTGCAGCGGCACTCCCACCGACGGGGAGCCCGTCGTCATTGCCCACCCGACCCCCGACGCGACCACCTCGGCCGCTCCGACGGAAGCCGTCCCGGCAACCCATGCGACACCGCGCACTTCCGTCGCAGGACCATCGTCGCTCCCCGTCGGCGACTCCCCCGCCGTCGTCGCACCGCCCGAGCGCGAGACCGAACCGAACAGCACCCTCACCAGCGAGGACATCCTGTTCCTGTCGTACATCACCGAATTCACGCTGATGGAGAAGTCGGAGAGCGATCAGATCCGGATGGGTCTGTCGATGTGCAATTCGCTGTACCGCGGGCAGAGTAAGCCCGATCTGACCACCGAGTACCTCGGTGACGGCCGCTACACCACCGCCGAGGTCACCAACGTCCTCGGCGCCGCGACGGTCGCGTACTGCCCCGACTTCGTCTGAGCACGTTCCGATGAGCGAACAGATCTCGTACGACGCGATGCGCCGCCTCCTCGGGCTGCCCGAGGCGCCCGCTCGAACACCCGCTCCGTGGGCGGTCCGCAAGATCCGCGTCGGTGACGACTGTGGGCGGTGGGGCGTCTGGAGGTACACCGGCTGTGCCGCCCCGATGCACGTCCTCGTCGCGACGTACGACAACTGGCCGGACGCGATCACCCGCATCCGCTGAGGGTTTCCGCGTGTGCCGTCGAGCAGATGCGCATTCGAACATCGTTCGCATCCTCTACCGGAGGGCCGTTCGATCGAGGGGTGCGGCTTCCTACATCCGGCCGCCGACGCCGCCTGTGGGGGCGATCTGCTCGATGATGGCGAGATCGTCGGGAGTCAGGTCCAGTTCGGCCGCGGTGACGTTCTGGTCGACGCGCTGCGGGTTGCGCGATCCCGGGATCGGGACGATGTAGTCCTCGCGGGTCAGCAGCCACGCCAGTGACAGCTGCGCGAGCGTGGCGCCCTTGCTTCCGGCGAGTGCGGTCAACTCGTCGACGACGGCGATGTTGGCGTGAAAGTTCTCCGGCGCCCACCAGGGGATGTGCTGGCGGAAGTCGTCGGCGTCATAGCTCTCGCGGGAGGCTACCGCGCCGCTGAGGAAGCCCCGGGCCAGCGGTGAATAGGCGACGAATCCGATACCGAGCTCCTGGAGGACGGGGAACAGGGATTCGACGTCGCGCGCGAAGATCGAGTACTCGGTCTGCAGCACCGAGATCGGGTGTACCGCGTGCGCGGCGCGGATGGTGGACTCGTCCGCCTCGGACAGCCCCAGATACTTGACCTTGCCTGCCTCGACGAACTCCTTCATCGTGCCGACCACGTCTTCGATCGGAATGTTCGGGTCGGGGCGATGCTGGTAGAGCACGTCGATCGTGTCGACGCGGAGGTTGCGCAGACTGGACTCGACCACCTCGCGGATGTGAGTCGGGCGCGAGTCGAGGCCGAAAGAGCGGGTGAAGCCGAACTTCGTCGCAATGACCACGTCGTCGCGAATGGGTGCCAGCGCCCGTCCGAGCAGTTTCTCGCCTTCGCCCCAGCCGTACATCTCGGCGGTGTCGAACATCGTCACGCCCAGCTCATGGGCCTTTCGGATCGCGGCGATCGACTCGGTGTCGTCGGTGGGGCCATAACCCGTGGCGGTGCCCATCGCCCCGTAGCCGAGAGCGGCAGCGGTCAGGCCCTGCCGGCCGAGAGTGCGAGTGTCCATGATGAAGCCTTTCGTCGATTGTCATGATGCGTCATACGTGGCAGTCTCTGACACTTTCGACACTGTACGCTTCCATCGTGGAAAGCTCATCGAATCCGGGCCTGCGCGACATCACGCGCGAGGCCGTGCGTGCACGGATCGCCAAGGTCGCGATCGACCTGTTCGCCCAGCAGGGTTTCGATGCGGTCACCGTCGAGCAGATCGCCGCCGAGGTGGGCATTTCGGCCCGCAGCTTCCACCGCTACTTCCCGGCCAAGGAAGACGCCGTCATCGGCGACCTCGTTCCCTGGGGTGAGTTCGTCCGCGACGCCTTCGCCGCGCGGCCGGCCGATGAACCGGTCTGGGATTCTCTGCGCGTGTCCTTCGAAGCCCTGCTGGCTCAACCGAACAGGGACGAACAAGGAAGCAAGAGGACCATGCGCGTTCTGACGAGCGCAGCGTCCCTACGCGCTCGCAACCTGGAGAAGCATCTACTGTGGGCGAGTCTGCTCACCCCGCTCGTGCAGGAGCGACTCGCCGGCGATCTCGCGGTACTGCGAGCACAGACACTGGTGCAGGCGTCGCTGGCCTGCTTCGACGTTGCGATGACCACCTGGGCGGAGCCTGACGAGACCATGGACGCGGTGGAACTCCTGCGTCGATCCTTCGCCACGCTCGCCCCCAAGTATCCGACATAGGGCCGACTACAGCGCTCCACGTCCCGTGAAGCCGGCCCGCCGAGGGGATTGTCCACCTCGTTCACGAACCGGGTGGGATCGCCGGTGCGCGCCAGCATGCGAGCCGCAGTCACGACACCGACACCGGGGATCTTCAGGAGCTTGGCGCCACCGGCGGCGAGCTGCGGTCACCGCGCACCAATTCGAAGTGCAGCGCCAGTTCGGTTGCGGCAGGGCGGATCACGGAGGCGCGATCGGCACGACGTCGTGCGGGCCGCGCTCTGAGCGAACACGCTTGTTGTTGAACCATGCTTTCGATGGCTCGCTCAAACGGATAGACGAAGCCGAAGAGTAGAGAAGTTGCTCCCGCATCGCGAGAGTCCGCCGCGGCACCAGAGATCCCACCCGCCCGCAAGGGGCTCGGGGCCGGATCACCGGCCGTAACGCCGATCTCGTCACACCGACCGGGTGGGCGGTGGCTCCCTTTCGAAATGTGCGTTCGAAATGCGTGCGGAAGCCACCGCCTGCAACTTCCCGGGATCCGTCAAGAACGGGACGTCACCACCACTCGAGTCAGGAGGCGAGCAGTGAGTTGGACGTTAGTCCAACTCCTCCCCGCGCACCTCGACAGAGCGTTTTCACCCTCGAAGTCATCCTTTCGGGGCATCCGCCCAGCCCAGCGGCCAGCTGTCGCCGCGGGCCCGCACGACGTGGCACCCAGATCAAGGACCGGTGAGCGCACAGCTGGAATCCCCAGGGACGTGATGAGCTCGAGTAGCTGCTCGGCGAACGGCCCCGCCAGATTCTCTCCGGGGCGCGTGCAGTCCTCGACGATCGCCTGCCGATCGACATCGGCGAGCATCAGCTGCATCGCCGACATCAACCCGGTGCAGTTGTCACGTACAGATCGCTCGAGGTCGGGATCTGGTCGACAATGCCCTGGATCTGATCCGGCGTCAGCGGTCCGGTACGACCGTCGGACGGCAGGAGTTGCTCCACAAGCTCGTCCATGGCCCCACCCTGAACCGGCAAAACGATGAAAGCGACGTGCACCGTGAGGATCCAGGGTGCATCGAGGCTTCGCCCAGTGAGGACGTGGAGCCGGAAGCATCAGCGAGTGTGCGGACGGGACATCCGAGGGGGCGTTGGCGTTGGCCCTCGATGCACGAAGCCCGACTCGAATAGTCTTCGCGCCGGGGCTTCTCGCCGTTCTCAGTTCATGACGTCGAAGAGCTGGGGCCCTCGTCGTCCGGGGCGGCGAGCGTGAAGGTGGGGTACTTCTCGCCGGGCATGCGAGCGAGGGATCGAACTCGGGCACCCTTCGAGCTGAGTCCGCCGATGATCCAGCCGAAACACCAGGCGCCACTGTCCAGCGCAACGATCGCCATCCTGCGCGGGCGATCGTCCCCGGCCTGAAGTCCGCGGAGCACGGGACGGAGAGCAATGATCGATCCCGCCAACGCTGGGCGAGCGATCTCTATGGCGGATCGGACCAGCCGACTATCCGCGCTGACGCATCGGAGACCGAAGCACAACATCGTCCACGCTCCTCCGGCGCTCGCTACAGAGCGAAGCCGATCCCGCAGTTCGGGGCGGCGACGGTGAAGGTCGGCAGCTTGCTCGCGGCGGGACGGACAAGTTCGACGCGCAGACCGGACTCACGACGCTGACGCCCGACGAGCCTGGCGAAGCACCAACCGCCGTCGTCCAGTGTGATGAGCGTCTTGCGTCCGCGGAACATCGTGGTCACTCTCCCTGCGTTCTTGTTGAACAGGACGCATCGAGCGTGCCCTAGCGGACGTGGTGGGAGCGACGGTACTTCTACCTGTTCGAGTACCTGTCTTGTTCGCCCCGAGGCAATGGGCTCGGAGTGCCGGTGGTCGCCGACAACGCCCGTACAGGAGCGGCACCGCGCAAGCACGCCCCGATCGCGGTGCCATTCCGACCCACAACCAGTGGAGCCGCGGCCACGCCGATCCCGAGGGCCTGCCTTATGCCAGAGCGTCTCAGGATGTCCCCAGATACAAGAAAACTCAGGTGAGATGGACTCTCACCTGAGTTTTCCTCGGTCGGGCTGACAGGATTTGAACCTGCGACCACTTGACCCCCAGTCAAGTGCGCTACCAAGCTGCGCCACAGCCCGTCCACGCCCTCGTTCGGGCGCCTCAGAAGATTACAACAGTGACGCTTGCGAAAGCTAATCGCCTGGTCAGAGGCAATGTTCGGCAATCGCGGACCCGATCTCGCACGGGTTTTGTCGTCGTCACACACCTGTTCGGTGAAGAACTCCGGTGTGATTCCTGCAAAACCCGTGCGAGCCGGGAACCCGTCAACGCTTGTTGCGGTCCCGCTTCTCCCGCACGCGCACCGAGATACGGACGGGGCTGCCGTCGAAGCCGAACTCTTCACGCAGGCGACGCTCCAGGAACCGGCGGTAGCCGGCCTCGAGGAAGCCCGTGGTGAAGAGCACGAAGGTCGGCGGGCGGGTGCCGGCCTGGGTCGCGAACATGATGCGGGGCAGGCGGCCGCCACGCATCGGCGGCGGCGTGGCCGCCACGACCTCCTTGAGCCAGTTGTTGAGGCGTCCGGTGGGGATGCGCTTGTCCCACGACTCCAGCGCCGTGTCGAGCGCGGGAACGAGCTTCTGGACGGCGCGACCGGTGTGCGCGGAGATGTTGACCCGCTGCGCCCACGGCACGCGGACCAGTTCGCGGTCGATCTCCTTCTCGAGCATCAGCCGCCGGTCCTCGTCGACCAGGTCCCACTTGTTGAAGGCGAGCACCAGCGCACGACCCGTCTCGGCGACCATGCTCAGGACGCGCAGGTCCTGCTCGGTGATCGGCTTCGACGCGTCGATCAGCAGGATCGCGACCTCGGCGGCCTCGATCGCACCCTTGGTCCGCAGCGAGGCGTAGAACTCGTGCCCGCTGGCGTGGTTGACCTTCTTGCGCAGGCCCGCGGTGTCGATGAACTTCCACACCTTGCCGCCGAGCTCGACCAGCGAGTCGACTGGGTCGACGGTGGTACCGGCGACATCGTGGACCACCGAGCGCTCGTCGCCCGACAGCTTGTTGATCAGGCTGGACTTGCCGACGTTCGGCTTACCGACCAGCGCCACCCGTCGCGGGCCCTGACCGCCGGTGCCCTCACGCGGGGTCTCCGGCAGGACGGCGAGGACGTCGTCGAGCAGGTCGCCGGTGCCGCGGCCGTGAATGGAGCTGACGGGGCGCGGTTCGCCGAGCCCGAGCGACCACAGCGACGCCACCTCTGACTCGGTGCGGCTGTCGTCGACCTTGTTGGCGACCAGGATCACCGGCGTCTTCGAGCGACGCAGCACCCGTGCCACCGCCTCGTCTGTCGCGGTGGCACCTACGACGGCGTCGACGACGAGCAGGATCGCGTCCGCGGTCTGCATCGCCAGCTCGGCCTGCCGGGCCACCGACTGCTGCAGCCCCTTGGCGTCGGGCTCCCAGCCGCCGGTGTCCTGCACCATGAACCGGCGTCCGGCCCAGTTGGCGTCGTACGAGACACGGTCGCGGGTCACGCCCGGGATGTCCTCGACTACGGCCTCACGGCGGCCGATGATGCGGTTGACGAGCGTCGACTTTCCGACGTTCGGTCGCCCGACCACCGCGAGGGTCGGTACCGCGATGTGGTCTTCGCCGTCCTCACCGTCGATGTAGTCCGCGAGGTCCCAGTCGGACTCCTCGCTCCAGATTCCGTCGCCGGCGTACTCGATCGCCGTCGAATCTCCAGTAAAACCGTCGGTCACTGCACTGCTCCAGTTCTGTCGCCTACCACCAGCAGCAACCTGCCGATCACGTCTTCGATACCCAGTTCGCTCGTGTCCACCGTCACCGAATCCGCCGCGGGACGCAACGGAGATACCGCGCGCGTGGAATCGAGGTGGTCGCGACGCTGCACATCGGCCAGGACGGCGGCGAAGTCGTCACCACGCCCCTCGGCGATGTTCTGGGCGTTGCGTCGCGTCGCCCGCGCCGCCGCGGAGGCGGTCAGGAAGATCTTCACGTCCGCGTCCGGGAGCACGACGGTACCGATGTCGCGCCCCTCGACGACGATCCGTCCGGCCTGCTCCGCGATGCGGCGCTGCAGATCCACCAGGAACGTCCGCACCTCGGGCACCGCGGACACTGCGGACACCGCCTGCGTGACGGCCGCACCGCGGATCTCGTCGGTGACGTCCTCACCGTCGAGCTGCACGCCGTCGGTCTGCGGATCGGTCCCGATCGTCAGCGGCAGCGACGCCGTCGCCGCCGCGATCGCCGCGGGATCCGTCACGTCGACACCGCGGCGCAGCACGTGCAGCGTCGCGATCCGGTACATCGCACCGGTGTCGAGGTAGCGGGCGCTGAGGCTCGTCGCGACACGACGCGACACGCTCGACTTACCGGTGCCCGACGGGCCGTCGATCGCGACGACCAGTGGGGTCGGTGCGGTCACAGACCCACCGCCCCGTAGAGGCCGCCGACCTCGCCGCGGCCGAGGACCCGCAGGGTGCCGGGACGCCCGTCGCCGAGCGCGACGGCACCGATGTCGGTGCGGACCAGACGCACCACCGGGTGCCCGACGGCATCGAGCAGACGGCGCACGATGTGCTTGCGGCCCTCGTGCAGGACGATCTTCACCAGCGACTTGCCGCCGTTGATGTCCATCACGGCGAACGAGTCGACCGTGGCGGGGCCGTCGTCGAGCACGACACCGGCCTTGAGCTGCTTGCCGACGTTGCGGTCGACGACACCCTGCACGGTGGCGAGGTACGTCTTGGGCACCTCGTACGACGGGTGCATCAGCCGGTGCGCGAGGTCGCCGTCGTTGGTCAGCAGGATCAGGCCTTCGGTGTCGGCGTCGAGCCGGCCGACGTGGAAGAGGCGCTGACCGGCGGAGACGCGTTCGGACACGATGTCACCGATGCACGGGCGTCCCAGGTCGTCGGACATCGTGGACTGCCAGCCACGCGGCTTGTTCAGCGCGATGTGGACGAGGTCCTTCTTGACGACCACGCGGATACCGTCGACGCGGACGATCGCGTTCTCGGGATCGACCCGCAGGCCCTGTTCGACGACGATGCGGCCGTCGACCTCGACTCGGCCCTGGTCGATGAGTTCTTCGGCTGCGCGGCGGGAGGCGACACCGGCCTGCGCAAGTACCTTCTGCAGCCGCACCCCGTCACCCTTCAAGGGCGCGAGATCACGATCGACCTCCGCGTACTGGTTGCGGGCGGGCTTGGCGTTGCTGATCTTGGGCGCGGGCGCCTGGGCGCGCTGCGGCTTTGTCGACTTCGGCTTCCCACGCTTGTTCAGCGACTTCTTTGCCGAAGCGTCGGGGCGGCCTGTCGTCGGCTTCTTCTTGCGGTCCGGTGTGCCATCACGGCGAGCGGGCTTGTTCACTTTTGATCCCTGTCAGTTATCTGGGTCGATCTCGGGGTGCGGCGCGTTTGCCGACCCCGTCGAAGGTGTTGCGTTGTCCATTCTCGCAAATCGCGGGTCGGCTTCGAGGCTCTCAGCGATGTCATCGATCACATCGACGTCGGGAATAAGGGGCGCGATGGGCGGCAGATCGGTCAGAGACGCCAAGCCGAGACGTTCGAGGAACAGTTCGGTGGTCGCGTACGTGGTGGCATTGGTATCCGGATCAGGGCCCGCTTCGGTGATCAGACCGCGCGCCAGCAGGGTGCGGATCACGCCGTCGACGTTGACGCCGCGGACGGCACTGATCCGGGCCCGGGTCAGCGGCTGCCGGTAGGCGATCACGGCGAGCGTCTCGAGCGCGGCACGGGTCAGCTTGGAGCGGGCACCGTCGAGGAGCAGGCGTTCGACGTAGGGAGCGAACTCGTTGCGGGTGTAGAACCGCCAGCCGTCACCGGCGTAGCGCAGGTCGATGCCGCTGCCGCGGGCGGTGAAGTCGGCGGACATGGTCCGCAGCATCGTCTCGATCCGGGCCTCGGGCAGCCCGAGCGCCGACGCGAGGGTCGCGGGGGCGGCAGGAGTATCGAGGACCAGCAGCATCGACTCGAGCGCGGCAGCGAGCCGGTCGTCGGGCAGTTCGACGAACTCGTCCTCGAACGGGCTCATGTCGTCCGCATCGATCGACGTCATTCGTAGTCCTCCTCACTCGCGGGTGCCGACACTTCCTCGCCGGTCCAGCTCACCAGCAGATCCCCCAACGGCTCGGGCTGCTCGAACTGCACCGATCGCTCCCGGTAGAGCTCGAGCAGCGCCAGGAACCGCGCGACGATCTGCACCTGGCTCTCACACTCGACGATCAGATCCCCGAACGGGGCCCAGACGCCGGCGCCGCGCGCACGGAGCAGCTCGAGGATCCGTACCGCCTGTTCGGGCACCGACACCGTCGGGACGTGCAGGTGATCCAGTCCGACGGTCGGAACCGGGCGCGGTCGGAACGCGGTCGCGGCGATCTCCGCGAACTGCCGGGGATCGACACCCAGCAGCACCTCCGGCAGCAGCCCGACGAATCGGTCCTCGACCGACACCGACCGCGGATAGCGGCGCAGGGCGGCGGTCTCGAGCTCTCCGAACAGCTGCGCAACCTGCTTGTAGGCGCGGTACTGCAGCAGCCGCGCGAACAGCAGGTCGCGGGCCTCGAGCAGAGCCAGGTCCTCGTCGTCGTCCACCTCGCCGGCGGGCAGCAGTCGTGCCGCCTTCAGATCCAGCAGGGTCGCCGCCACCACCAGGAACTCGGTGGTCTGATCCAGACCCATCTCACTGCCGAGGCTGCGGGTGTACGAGATGAACTCGTCGGTCACCTCCGCCAGCGCCACCTCGGTGACATCCAACTGGTGCTGGCTGATGAGCGTCAGCAGCAGATCGAACGGTCCCTCGAAATTGCGCAGGCGCAGCCGGAAGCCCGACTGCTCTCCGGCCGACCGCTCGGCCGGCGCCGCCGCTGCGACATCGGTACTCACATCGCTACCGGCCGGAACGGTGGATCACCTCGCGGGCAAGCGCCCGGTAGGCCTCGGCGCCGCCCGACTTGGGGGCCCACGTGATGATCGGCTCCCCCGCTACGCTGGTCTCGGGGAACCGCACAGTCCGGTTGATGACCGTGTCGTACACCAGGTCACCGAACACCTCCACGACCCGCGACATCACCTCGCGAGCGTGCAGCGTGCGGCTGTCGAACATCGTCACGACGATGCCCTCGAGCGTGAGCCGGGGATTGAGTCGGTCCCGGACCTTGTCGACGGTGTCGTTGAGCAGCGCGAGACCGCGCAGCGAGAAGTACTCGCACTCCATCGGGATGATCACGCTGTCGGCGCACGCGAGCGCGTTGACGGTGAGCAGCCCCAACGACGGCTGGCAGTCGATCAGCACGTAGTCGTAGCGGTCGAGCACCGGGTGCAGCACGCGTCCGAGCGTCTGTTCACGACCCACCTCGGTGACCAGCTGGATCTCGGCGGCCGAGAGGTCGATGTTGCTGGGCAGCAGATCCAGTCCGTCGATCCGGGTGCGCATCAGGACGTCGTCGATCGACGTGCGCTCCACCAGCAGGTTGTGGACCGTCAGATCCAGATCATGGTGTGCCACACCGAGACCCGCGGACAAGGCGCCTTGCGGGTCGAGATCCACCAGCAGCACGCGGCGTCCGTACTGGGCCAGCGAGGCGCCCAGATTGATCGTCGACGTCGTCTTGCCGACGCCACCCTTCTGGTTGCACATCGCGATGATCCGGGCGGGCCCGTGACCGCTGACGGGCGCCGGTTCGGGAACCTCGCGCAGCGGGCGTCCGGTGGGCCCCAACGGCGCCTCCGATTCGGTCTCGATGCCCTGCCCGATCTCGATCTTCTCTGCATATGACAGCGCGCCCCTGGAATACGGGTGCGCTGGCTCCGCCTCAGGCGGCTGCGGTGTCACCACGGTCCGATGCTCCCCGTCCTGTTGATCCCGTCCTGTCGATAGCTGATGCCGTAACGCTACCGCTTCGTGATCTCAAACGACTGCCAACACGCAACCGCGTCAACGTGCGCGGGGGTGGGCCTGCGCCCACACTTCACGGAGGGCACCCACCGTGACCATGGTGTATATCTGCGTCGTGGTGACCGAGGCGTGGCCCAGGAGTTCCTGGACGACGCGCACGTCCGCGCCGCCGTCGAGCAGGTGAGTGGCGAACGAGTGCCGCAGCGTGTGCGGCGACACCGCGACCGTGATGCCGGCCTTCTCGGCTGCGGTGTGCAGGACCTGCCACGCGCTCTGCCGGGACAACCGGCCGCCGCGGATGTTGAGGAACAGCGCCGGCGTGCCCCGCACCGACAGCGCGGGGCGTCCCCGCACCAGATAGGCGTCGATCGCGGCGATCGCGGGCCGGCCGACGGGGACGACGCGTTCCTTGCCGCCCTTGCCCCGCAGCAGCACCGCGCGAGACTCGGTGTCGAGGTCGTCGACGTCCAGTCCCACCGCCTCAGAGATCCGCGCACCGGTCGAGTACAGCAACTCGAGCAGCGCCCTGTCGCGGAGGGTGCGCGGGTTGTCGGAGGCGCCGTCGCCACCGGCCGCGTCCAGGACCGCGAGCACGTCGTCGAGGGACAACGATTTGGGCAGACGACGGCCGGGGGTGGGCGGTTTCACGGCCCGGGCGACGTCCACCGACGTCACCCCCTCGGCGGCCGCGAACCGGTGCAGACCGCGGACCGCGATCAACGCCCGCGCCGCCGAACTCGCGGCGAGCGGGACGGTTCCGCTCTCGGGATCACCCTTGCGCAGGGACACCACGAACTCACTGACATCGGCCTCGCCGACCGATCGCAGATCCTCGATGCCGCGGTCCGCGAGGAACCGCGCATACCGGTCCAGGTCGCGCCGGTATGAACTGAGGGTGTTGCGCGCGGCACCGCGCTCGACGGCCAGGTGGTCCAGGTACGTGTCGATCTGTCCGCCGAGCGCCGTCATGCCGGTCCGCGGTCCGCCCCGGCGTGTTTGCGTCGCGCGAACGTGTCGGGCCGGTCGACCCAGTCCGCGTCGGCCGGGCGCAGGACCGCACCGCGTGCGCGGGCCGCCGCCAGCGCGAGGATCCCCGACACCGCGGTCGCGTTGACGATCTCGCCGCGCAGTGCCATCGCCACCGCGTCGTCGAGCGGCACGCGGGCGATCTCGAGGTCGGCCTCCTCGTCGTGCGCGTCCGGACGTCCGACGTCGTGCAGACCCTGAGCCAGGAACACCCGCACCGATTCGTCGGTGAACCCCGGCGACAACGCGACATCGACCAGCACCGACCACCGGTCGGCGGCCAACCCGGTCTCCTCGACGAGTTCGCGGCGCGCCGCATCCAACGGCACCTCACCGGGCTCGTCGAGCAGACCGGCCGGTAGCTCCCACAGTCGGCGGCCCAGCGGGTGCCGATACTGCTTGATCAGAACCAGCCGGTCGGTGTCGTCGAGCACCGCGACGGCTACTGCCCCGTGATGCTCGACGACCTCCCGATCAGCTTCTCGCCCGCCGGGCATCGCGACCCGGTCCACGCGCAGGGCCACGATCGCCCCGCTGTACACGTCGCGTGAGTCGACCGTGTCGAACTCGTGCTCCCCCGGCAGGCTCATACGGGTGCGCTATCCGACGCTGTCCGCGGTGGCCGGATCGGCCGGTGCGTCGACCGGCGCCTGCATACCTGCCTTGCGGGCGAGGGCAGCGGCGACGAACGCCGAGAACAGCGGGTGCGGACGGGTCGGACGGCTCTTGAGCTCCGGATGCGCCTGCGTCGCAACGAAGAACGGGTGCTTGTCCGCGGGCAGCTCGACGAACTCGACGAGATGGCCGTCCGGCGACGTGCCGGAGAACTGCAGACCGCTCTTGGCGATGCGATCGCGGTACGCGTTGTTGACCTCGTAGCGGTGACGGTGGCGCTCGGAGACGTTCTCGCTGTCGTACGCCTTCGCGACGACCGATCCCTTGGCCAGCACCGCCGGGTAGGCGCCCAGGCGCATCGTGCCGCCGAGGTCGGCTTCGCCGGCGACGATGTGCTCCTGGTCGGCCATCGTCGAGATGACCGGGTGCTTGGTGTCCGGATCGAACTCTTCGGAGTTCGCGTCCTTCAGACCCACCGAGCGCGCCGCCTCGATGACGACGGCCTGCAGGCCCAGGCACAGGCCCAGCAGCGGGATCTGGCGGGTGCGGGCGAAGCGGATCGCGCCGAGCTTGCCCTCGATGCCGCGGATACCGAAACCGCCGGGGATCAGGACGGCGTCGGCCTCGCCGAGCGCGGCCTGGGCACCTTCCTCGGTCTCGCACTCGTCGGACGGAACCCACGAAATCTCGACCTTGGAGCGGTGCGCGAAACCACCGGCGCGCAGTGCCTCGGTGACGGACAAGTAGGCGTCCGGCAGGTCGACGTACTTGCCGACCAGCGCGACGCGGACCGTCTCGCGCGGGTTGTGCACGCGGTCGAGCAGGTCGCCCCACACCGTCCAGTCCACGTCACGGAAGGGCAGGCCGAGCTGACGGACGACGTAGGCGTCGAGTCCCTCGCTGTGCAGCACCTTCGGGATGTCGTAGATCGACGGCGCGTCGGGCGTGGAGATGCAGGCGTCGACGTCGACGTCGCACATCAGCGCGATCTTCGCCTTGAGCGCCTGCGGGACGTCACGATCGCAGCGCAGGATCAGCGCGTCCGGCTGGATACCGATGTTGCGCAGCGCGGCCACCGAGTGCTGCGTCGGCTTGGTCTTGAGCTCACCGGAGGGGCCGAGGTACGGCACCAGCGACACGTGCAGGAAGAAGACGTTCTCCCGGCCGACGTCGTGGCGCACCTGGCGGGCCGCCTCGAGGAACGGCTGGGACTCGATGTCGCCGACGGTGCCACCGATCTCGGTGATCACGACGTCGGGCACCTGGCCCTGGGCGTCGGGGCCGGCCATCGCGAGGACGCGGCTCTTGATCTCGTCGGTGATGTGCGGGATGACCTGGACAGTGTCGCCCAGGTACTCGCCGCGGCGCTCCTTGGCGATGACCGCGGAGTAGACCTGACCGGTCGTCACGTTCGCGAACGCGTTGAGGTCGCGGTCGAGGAACCGCTCGTAGTGTCCGACGTCGAGGTCGGTCTCGGCGCCGTCCTCGGTGACAAAGACCTCGCCGTGCTGGAACGGGTTCATCGTTCCGGGATCGACGTTGAGGTAGGGATCGAGCTTCTGCATGGTCACGCGCAGTCCGCGCGCGGTGAGCAGCTCACCGAGGCTGGAAGCGGTCAATCCCTTACCGAGAGAGGAGGCGACACCCCCGCTCACGAAGATGTGCTTGGTGGCGCTACGCGACTGGATGCGTGACTGTGGCAAAGGGGCTCCCGTGACGACTGTGCAGGACTTGGTCTGAGTTGAGCGTTCTGGGGCCTGCCGACCCACGGGACTTCACGGTAACACCTTCTCGCCCGGCCGCCTCGCACGACGCTCCGGTTCGGGAGCGACAGGCGTCACACCTGTCCTACGGCGTCGGCGCGCCGACGGTCACCGCGGTGGCGCCGGGACCCGTCCCGTACCGTCCGGAACCGCCTCCGAGCTGCTCCTGGAGCGCCAGCACCGTCGTGATTCGACCCGACTCCCGATCGACGTTGTCGACCGTGGTGAGCACCGCCGAGACGGCCGCGTCCGCACGGGCCACCGCGATCGGCCCACTGCCCTCCGCGGCGGCCGGTGGGCCCGCCAGCACGGTGCCGGCGCCACGCCCGTCGAGCGCTCCCGCGAACCGTGCGATCACCGCGCCCCGGTTACCGCCGGTGTTCTCGGGATCCCCCTCACCGGTCAGCACAACCGCCAACTGTGCAGGTTGAACGTTTCCGTCGTAGTCGATGAAGCCGCCGCCACGCAGCGTCTCGAGCGCCAGACCGCGCTCCTCGGGAGTGGTCTGCGGCTGCGCCGTCTGCGGGTTCAGGAGCAGCACCGAGCCCAGCAGGTCTCCCGCCAGACTGCCCTGGTCCACCGCGCCGGTCCGCAACTGGATGCCCGCTGGAATGATGTTCGTCACCGTCGTGCGCAACTGATCGCCGTTGACGGAGTCGACGAACGACTTGGTCAGCGACACGCGACCGGTGATCGCGCCACCGGCCTGGGCCACGACACGGTTGATCCCGTCGATGTCGGCAGGATCGGCATCCGGCGTCGTGACGAGGATCACCGAACGCTGCGCGAGGGTGTCGCGGACGATTCGGTCCGCGACGGCGGAGTCGAAACCGTCCGCCGACATGAGCTGTTCGCCGAGCTGGTTGTTCTCCTGGTTCAGATCCTCGATCTCGTTCTGCAGCTCGGCCTTGTCGTCCCGCAGCCCGGAGAGCATCCCGTTCGACAGCAGCCCGGAACCCAGCACGACGCCGATCGCGAGTGCCAGGAAGATCGCCGCTATGGAGATGGCATGTTGACGCATCGAAATCACTTGAACAGCCCCTGAACCCACAGCGCGAAGCTGTTCCACGTGTCGATTGCCCAGTCCATTGCGTCACCGCCGATGTTCGAGACGACGAGCGCCACGATCACCGCGGTCAGCGCCGCCAGCACCAGCAGCGCGATCGCCGCGCCGGACACCCGGCTGCGGTACAACGTCGCCACGGCCTTGGCGTCCACCAGTTTGGGCCCGACCTTGAGCCTCGTCATGAAGGCCGCCGGGTTGGTATCGCGGCGGCCGCGGTCGAAGAACTCGTCGAGCGAGACGGTGCTGCCGACCGTGACGATGAGCGACGCGCCGTGATGGTCGGCCAGCAGCAGCGCCAGATCCGACGGCGACGCCGACGCCGGGAACGTCATCGCGCCGATGCCGAGGTCCTGGATCCGGGACAGTCCCTGCGCGTGACCGTCCGGGTCGGCCGGCAGCACAACCTCGGCACCGCACTTGAGGGTCTCGGCGGTGATGTCCTCGGGATCGCCGACGATCAGGTCGGGGCGGTATCCCGCCTTCGTCAGGGTGTCGGCGCCGGCGCCGACACCGATGAGGATCGGTGAGTACTCCTTGATGAACGGCTTGAGAGCCTTCAGATCGGCTTGGTGGTCCGGTCCGTCGGCCACGACCACGACATGGCGATCCTCGAGGTCGACGTCGATGTCCGGCACGCCGACGCCGTCGATCAGCAGCGGACTCTCGGAACGGATGAACTCGATCGTGTTGCCCGAGAAGGCCTCGAGATGGTCGACCAGCCCGGTCCTGGCCTCGATCATGCGATCGGAGATCTCGGCCTCGGTCTGCTCCTCACCCTTCGCCAGGGCACGGTCACCGGCGAAGACACTGCCCTCGTGCAGGCGGATCTTCGACCCGTCCTTGATCGCCTTGAAGATCTCCGTCCCGGCCGAGTCGACCAGCACGATGCCGTTGGCGAGCAGCACCTCGGGACCGAGGTTCGGGTAGCGACCCGAGATGGACGGGGACGCGTTGACGACCGCCAGCACGCCGGCGGCCACCAGGGCGTCCGCCGTGACGCGGTCCAGATCGATCTCGTCGAGGACGACGATGTCGCCGTGTCCGACGCGACGCAGCAACTTGGTGGTGTCGCGGTCGACTCGAGCGATGCCACTGATTCCGGGTAGGGATTCGGTCTTTCGGGAGAGCAGCGCCGGCATCTTCATGACCTCGATGATCGCCCGTCGCACGCGGATGATCGTGGAGGCGCGCCGTATCGACTACCACACCCGTCACAGCTATACCAACAGAAAAGTCGGTTTTCGTGCTATGCGTGGGCGGTACTGCGCTCCTGCCCCGCGATCGACAACAACTCCTCGGCGTGCGCGCGGCCGGTCTCCGTGTCGTCCAGGCCGGCGAGCATGCGAGCGAGTTCGACCACCCGATCGTCCTCGGTCAGGGTGCGCACACCACTGTCGACGCCGCGGCGCACGTCGTCGGTCTTGTCCACCACGAGGTGTGTGTCGGCGAAGGCCGCCACCTGCGGCAGATGAGTGACGACAATGACCTGATGGGTCCGCGCGAGACGAGCGAGGCGACGTCCGATCTCCACCGCCGCGCGGCCGCCCACACCGGCGTCCACCTCATCGAAGACCATGGTCGCGCCCCGATCCGAGCCCGCGAGCACCACCTCGAGCGCGAGCATCACGCGGGACAACTCACCGCCCGACGCGCTCTTGCTGATCGGCAGTGCCTGGGCTCCGCTGTGCGCGGCCAGCCGAAACTCCACCTCGTCGACCCCGGACGCTCCGGCATGCAGTTCCCGGCCGTCGACCGCCAGCGGCGCCGAGTCGTTGGGTCCGGCCTCGCGGGCCCGCACCGACACGTCGAGCGCGGCCCGTCCCATCGCGAGACCGGCCAACTCATCGCTGACCGCCTTCGCGAGCTTCGTCGCCGCCTTCGTGCGGGCGGCCGTCAGCTTCACCGCGGCCTCCGCGGTGAGCTTCGCGGTCTCGTCGACGCGAGCAGACAGGTCCGCGAGCGCGTCCGCAGAGACATCGATCTTCGCGAGCCGCTCACGGGCCGTGTCGGCCCACGCCAGCACACCGTCGATGTCTGCCGCGTACTTACGCGTCAGTGCCTTCAGTTCGGCTTGACGGGTCAGCAGAGTGTCCAGCGCACCGGGATCGCTCGGTAGCCCGGACAGGTACCCGGACAGCTCGCCCGAAACGTCCGCGACGACAGCGATCGCCTCGCCCAGCCGCGGCCCCAGTCCCGCCAGGGCCGGATCGTCCGACGACTCGATCCGCGAGCGGGCCTCACCCAACAGGTCGAGGGCCGCCGACGCTCCGCCCAGCGCGTCGTCGTCGATGCCGGCGAGCGCGGCCTGCGCGCCCTCGGCGGCCGAACGCAACGAATCGAGATCACCGAGCCTGCGCACCTCGGTGACAATGTCGGTGTCCTCGCCCGGTGTCGGCGCGGCGCGGTCGATCTCCTCGAGCGCGAACGTCAGCTGATCGGCCTCCTGCGCGAGTTCCCGCGTCCGGCTGGTCCGTTCGATCAGCTCCGTCCGTGCCTCGACCCACTCGGCTCGATGCTTGCGGTAGCGCGTGAGCAGCGGGCCGATCGTCTTGTCCGCGAACCGATCGAGCGCGGCACGCTGCTGATCCGGCCGCAGGAGGCGCAGCTGGTCGTTCTGCCCGTGCACGGTGAGCAGCGGGTCGGTGAACTCGGAGAGCACGCCGGCCGGGACACTGCGCCCGCCCAGGTGGGCTCGGGACCGTCCGTCGCCGCCCACGGTGCGCACCGCGATGATGCTGCCGTCCTCGTCCCGCTCCGCACCGCACGACTCGAGCAGTCGCGCAACCTCGCGGTCGACCTGTGGGGCGGAGTCGTCGACGGTGAACCGGCCCTCGACGACCGCACGCGCCGCGCCCACGCGCACGCGTCCGGCGTCGGCGCGCGCACCGCTGAGCAGATGCAGGCTGGTGACGACCATGGTCTTGCCGGCGCCGGTCTCACCCGTGAGTACCGTCAGGCCTGCGTGGAACTGAGCGGAGGCCGACGAGATGGCTCCGAGGTTGTCGATCCGAATCTCCGCCAGCACAGTTACCGCTTCCTCCCTCGCCACCCCGTCACCGGAAGATCGAACTTGCGCACCATCCGGTCCGCGAACGGCGCGGAATCCAGACGGACCCAGCGGATCGGATCCTTGCCGCGTATCACCTCGACGCGGGCACCAGCCGGCAGTTCCAGCGTGCGCCGTCCGTCGCAGAACACGAGGCCGTCGTGGCTGTCCGCTACCGTCTCGACAGCGACGATCGACTCGGGACTGGTGACCAGTGGACGCGCGAACAACGCATGCGCGTTGCTCGGAATGACCAGCAGCGCTTCAAGTTCCGGCCACACGACCGGTCCGCCGGCAGAGAAAGCGTACGCCGTCGATCCGGTCGGTGTCGCGACGAGCACTCCGTCACAGCCGAACGAGGAGACCGGACGGCCGTCGACCTCGAGGACCACTTCCAGCACGCCGAGCCGGGACCGGTTCTCGATACTCGCCTCGTTGAGCGCCCATCCGCGCTGGACGATCCGGTCCTCGATCCGGACCATCACGTCCAGTGTCATCCGGTGCTCGATGCGGTACTCGCGCCGCACCACCTGCTCCATCGCCGCCTCGAGGTGCTCGGCCTCCGCCTCAGCGAGGAACCCGATCCGCCCGAGATTGATACCCAGGACGGGGACATCCGCGGATTGCGCCAGCTCGGCCGCACGCAGGAAGCTGCCGTCGCCGCCGAGCACGATCACCATCTCGCAATCCGAGGCAGCACCCGGCCCTTCCGGTACCACGGAGACGTCAGGCCGGTCCGACCCCGTCCCGAGTGATTCGACCCGCTCCAGATCGACCTCGTTCTCGAGAAGTCGTAACGCGATGCCCGCGCGGGCACAGATGGCCGCGACACGACGGGCCGTTTCGGTGATCTCGGCACGGCCCGAATGGGCGACCAGCAGAATCTGGCGCGGCGCGGCGACCTCCTGGCCGGCGGTCGCGGGGGTATCGGTCACTGTGGACCTTCCTGAACGGCACGACGAATGAGGTCCTCCACCGACGGCTCGGGACCGCCGGCTCCCCCGATCTCGGCCGGTGCGGTGCCGGTGGCGACGGCGGTGACGTCTTTGCGCAGCCAGAGGAAGTACTCGACGTTGCCGGACGGCCCCGGCAGAGGGCTCGCCACTGCCCCGACCGTCCGCAACCCGAGTTCGGCCGCGGCCTGCGCAACCTCGAGCACCGCGCTCGCACGCAGCTGGGGGTCGCGGACCACGCCACCGGTGCCGACACGTTCCTTGCCGACCTCGAACTGAGGCTTGACCATCGGCACCAGATCGGCGCCCTCGGCGGCGCAGGCGACCAGTGCCGGCAGAACCAGTTTGAGTGAGATGAACGACAGGTCGGTCACCACAAGGTCGGCCGGACCTCCGATGGTCTCCGCATCGATGGATCGGACGTTGGTCCGGTCGATCACGTGGACACGATCATCGGACTGGAGCCGCCACACGAGCTGGCCGTAGCCGACATCGACGGCGACAACTTCACGTGCACCGTTGTGCAGGAGAACGTCGGTGAAACCGCCGGTCGAGGCGCCCGCATCCAGGCACCGCCGACCCTCGACCGTGAGTCCCTCGGGCATGAACGCGTCGAGCGCACCGATCAGCTTGTGTGCACCGCGCGACGCCCACGAGATCTCTTCGTCGACGTCGGTCACGAGCAGCGGCGTGCCGGCCTCGATCGCGGTCGCCGGCTTGGTTGCCACGTTCCCCGAGATGAGGACGCGTCCGGCCGAGATCAATTCGACCGCATGCTCACGTGAGCGAGCGAGCCCCCGCCGCACGAGTTCCGCATCGACTCTTGCTCGACGTGCCACCTCAGACCTTGTCCACTGCTGCCAGGGACTCGACGAGAACATCGTGAGCCCGTTCGAGAATCTGTGCCTGACGTGCGAGTTCCTCGGCATCACCAGACTGGGGCGAGCTACCGGACGCGTCCCCGAGCTGCGACAGCAGCTCGTCGACACGGCGGTGGACGCCCGCCGGATCGGCTCCGCCGCCGGCGTCCGGGAGGTGTTGGCCTGGAAGTGGTACTGACGTGCTCATCGCTGCAAACCTAGCCCATTCGCCCGACAACAGACCACCTGCGACCGGCCGGTGACCCGACCGGTCGCGGCGTCACATCTCGCCCAGAAGGTACGACACGGCGGCGCGCGCCGTGTCGTCACCGGCGCGAACACGGACGAACTCGGGATGCCGCCACGCGGCAGCGAGAACCGACAGGAACGCGCCCGTGCGGGTCCCGTCCGGGACACCGGGAGCAGCGTGGATCACGAGGTCTCCCCCGACGAATTCCACCGGCCACCCCGGCCGAGTGCCGACCGCAGATGCCGAAGCCGGACGGTTGAGAGCGTCCAGCGATTCGGCGACGTAGGTCGGACGGTGCGTCTCGTCGGCGCGCAGCAGATCGGCTGTCGTGCTCACCCCGGTCAGGACCAGCAACGATTCGGCACCCACCGCGTTCGCGCCGGCGATATCGGTGTCGAGACGATCGCCCACGACGAGCGGCCGTCCGGTGCCCGCACGATTCAGCGCATCCTCCATCAACGGAGAAGCGGGCTTGCCCGCGACGATCGGCTCCCGCCCGGTGGCGGTCCGCACCGCGGCAACCATCGATCCGTTGCCCAGCACCAACCCGCGCTCGGTCGGGAGCGTCGTGTCGACGTTCGCGGCGATCCACAACGCACCCGCCCGGATTGCCAACGTGGCCTCGGCGAGAATCACCCAGTCGGTGGCAGGCGAGTGCCCCTGCACGACGGCGACCGGCTCGTCCTGGAACCGCCGGACGGCACGGAGACCGACGTTCTCGACCTCGGCCGCGAGTGCGTCCGTCCCAACGACGAGGACGGCTGCACCGGGAGCGAGACGCTCCGACAGCAAGCGCGCCGCCGACTGCGAGCTCGTCACGACGTCCGAGTCCGCAGCATGGAAGCCGAGGTCACGCAGATGAGCGGCGACCTCTGCAGGACTCCGGCTGGCGTTGTTCGTCACATACAGCTGACGCTCGTCGCCCGCGTCGAGGGCTTCCCGCGCACCCGGAATGACCTCCGGCCCCTGGTAGACGGTGCCGTCGAGGTCGAGCAGCAACACGTCGTACCCCGCGCGGAGCGGGACACCCACTGCCTCCGTCACTGACCGTCTCCGGTCAGCTCGGCCACACGCTCCTCCGCATCGGTGTCACCGTCGAGATCGGCGGCCGCCGAGTTGAGGAACCACTTGAGTCCGTCCTCGATCCGGCCGGCCGCGACGAGCGCGTCGGCGTACGCGTAGAACAGACGGGCCGCAGCCGCACCCGAGCGCGACGCGTCGAGATCCGGAGTCTGCAGCGTCACCACGGCCTGGTCGAACTGCCCCAGATCCATGCGTGCACCCGCGACCACCATCCGCAGTTCGCTGGCGTCCTCACCGGTGAGCGCCCGAGCCTCGTCGCTGCGACCCAGCTCGATGGCACGCTCGGGACGACCCAGACCCCGCTCGCAGTCGGCCATGACCGCGAGGAATCCCGGCCCACCCGACATCCGGCGGGCTGCACGCAACTCGGACAGTGCCTCGGCCCACTCACCAGCGTGGTAGGCCGTGATTCCTGCGGTCTCACGAACCACCGCGATACGTCCGGCGCGCTGGCGTGCGGCACGGGCATGCGCGAGTGCCAGACGCGGGTCGTCCTCGATCAGCCGACCGGCCATCACCAGGTGCCGGGCAACCGCATTCGCATTGTTCTTGTCCAGGCTCAGCAGATCCCGGCGTACTGCGGGATCGAGCTCGCCGGCCTCGACCTCGTCAGGCAGATCCGGCTCGTCGGGGCGAGCGTCACGACGGTTCGGGCCCATGGACTCGCGGCCACGTGCCGGACCGAAGCCGCCCTCGCCGCCACGACGGCGCGGGGCGCCGCCGGTCCCGCGACGGTCGTCACCACGACTGTCGAACTGCCGACGGTCGTCACCGCGACGCTCACCGCGGGCATCGCCCGTGCGACTGTCGCCACCGCGGTACTCGCCGCGATTCTCGGTGCGCCGATCGTCGCGATCGCGCCACTGGCCTCCGCCACCGTTGGGGCGGCCGGCACGGTCCTGCCCACCGCTCGGCGCCTGACGCCGGTCGTCACGTGAACCCTGACGATCCGACGGGCGGCCACCGCGGTTTCCCTGCTGTCCTTGGTGTCCTTCGGAACGGTGAGTGCCGTCTCCGCGGAAGTTCCGACGATCACCACTGCTTTCCGACACAGCCATTCCTTTCATACAAAACACGAAAGGGGACCCAGTGTGTTGGGTCCCCTTTCGGTAACGGATGTTCGGCGGTGTCCTACTCTCCCACACCCTGTCGGGTGCAGTACCATCGGCGCTGGAGGGCTTAGCTTCCGGGTTCGGAATGGGACCGGGCGTT
>NZ_QQAT01000020.1:0-121985 GCF_003350365.1 Rhodococcus sp. AG1013 | reverse complement strand
AACGCCCGGTCCCATTCCGAACCCGGAAGCTAAGCCCTCCAGCGCCGATGGTACTGCACCCGACAGGGTGTGGGAGAGTAGGACACCGCCGAACACCCTTTCACCGAAGGCCCCCACCCATCAGGGTGGGGGCCTTCGGCATTTCTGTTTCACGATCCTTTTCGGCCATTCTCCGTTCGCGATGCACGAGATTTCGACGCCATTCGGCGGCATCAGAAATCGAGAAATCCCGGGACGACAATCTGGGCCGCTCCCTTGCTGTCGAGTCGCCCGTAGAAGTACACCGAGCCGTAACCGAACAGGTATTCCTCGACGAACTCCGGGTCCGGTGCGTCGGAGACCGGCCACCCCTCCTCGTTCACCTGGAACAAGAATTGATACCCGTCGGCCTCCACGGCGTGCGCATAGGACGGTTCGTTCTGGATCAGGACGGGATCCCTGGCGATCCGCACGAACGGCGCTTCCTCCGCGTCGACCGGTGCGGAGATCAGCGCAGCGCTGCCCAGCCCCGGGTGCCGGCCGACGATCCCGTCGCCGCGACCGGACGGCTCGTGCAGGACCGCGTGTACCCCGATATCGGGGTACTCCAGGTCGTCGTCGCCGATCGTGAACCCTCGCCGGACGAACACCGACAGTTCCCGTCCCAGGAGCCACTCGGCCGCACTTGCCGCCAGGGTGAGCAGGTAGTCGTGGGTCTCGACCAGTGTGTCGCCGGCGAAACACCGCGGCGGATTCCCGCCGACCCGTGATCCCTCTCGTCGGTCGACGGGGGCGATCGCGAGATGCACTGGTTCCATTCGTCGAATAGTAGGTTCAGGCCCCTCGCGGTATAGACATCAGACGTCTGATGTCTATACGCTGGCGATCGGAGGTGGTTGTCGTGACCGAGCACGCATTGCACAGTGGGCCGTTGGTTCCGCAGCTGGAAGCGTTGCTGGCGCAGCGGATCCGTACCGGTGAATGGGCGGTCGGCGAGCGGATACCGAGTGAGACGGAACTGGCAACCGAGATCGGTGTCGGCCGGTCCTCCGTCCGGGAGGCTGTCCGGTTGCTCGTCCGCGACGGACTGCTGGACGTACGGCGTGGAATCGGGACGTTCGTCGTGGAGCCCCCGATCAACGATCCAGGTCTGGAGCAGTTGCTGCGCCGCTCGCGCATCCTCGAGGTCCTGGAGGTGCGCCGCGCGCTCGAGGCGGAGGCGGCCCGGCTCGCCGCCGAGCGTGCTCACCCGGAGGATCTCGCAAAGGTCCGGCGTCAGCTGGCCGAGCGTCATGCCCGGCAACCGCTCGACGCCGAGGCGTTCGTCGAAGCCGATCTCGACTTCCACCAGGCGGTCGTCGAACTCGCCGGCAACTCGGTGCTGTCCGCGCTCTTCGCCTCCGTTCGGCCGGTTCTGCACGAGGTGCTCGTCGAGATGGTCCGGAACGAACCGATACCGGACACCGCCTGTGCACACGACGCGCTGGTCCACGCCCTCGGGGAGGGCGACCCGACGGCCGCGGTCGCCGCAACGGAGGCGAACCTCGATCCCGTGATGGCCACGCTTCGTGAGGAAGGACCACGCCCGTGAGTACCCGGATCCACCGAGAGGTCGTGCTGAGCGCCGAGAACGTCGACCTCGTGCGCGACGGACGTCCGCTGCTGAACGGGATCGACGTCCAGATCGAGCAGGGGCAGCACTGGGTGTTGCTGGGCGCCAACGGTGCCGGCAAGAGCACGCTGCTGAGCCTGCTCGGTGCGGTCGCCCATCCCACCCGGGGCACCGTGCACGTGCTCGGCCACCGACTGGGCCGCGTCGACATGCGCGAGCTGCGCTCGCACATCGGGCACGTCAACCCGCGGCACGTCGTCGAACGTCCGCTGACCGTGCGCGACATCGTCCTCACCGGGCTGACGAACACCCCCGAGTTCGCCCAGCGGTGGCAGCCCACCGAGGCGGACCGGGAGCGGGCGGAGGAATTGATCGCGATGATGGGCATGTCGGAGCGGCTCGAAGCGCGCTGGCCGGTCCTGTCGCAGGGGGAGCGGGGTCGGGCATTGATCGCGCGGGCGTTGATGCCGGACCCGCCGGTCCTGCTGCTCGACGAGCCCGCCACCGGGCTGGACCTCGCGGCGCGGGAGCAGTTGCTGACCGCGCTCGACGAGATGCGTGCGCAGCATCCCTCGATGGCCAGCATCCTGGTGACCCACCACATCGAGGAGATCCCGACGACCACCACGCACGCGATCCTGATACGTGACGGCGTCATCATCGCGCAGGGGTCCGCGGCGTCGGTGATCACCACCGAGCGCATCAGCGAGTGCTTCGACCATCCGATCGACATTCTTCGCAACGGTGGGCGGTATTCCGCGCAGGCTCGTGCTCCGAAGGTGGGCTCGACAGCCTGACCCCCGGGTCCCGGGAGATCCTTCGCAAGGCGTATAAATACATCTTGTGTCTAAGTTGTATTCGGCTGCCGAGCTCGCGTACCGCGAGGTGAAGGAACTCATCCTGTCCGGGGAGCTCCCGGGCGGCGAGCTGATCAGCGAGGGCGAGATCGCCACGCGGATGGGCTCGAGTCGGACGCCGGTACGTGAGGCGTTCCTGCGGCTCGAGGCCGAGGGCTGGATGCGGCTGTACCCGAAGCGCGGTGCGCTGATCGTGCCCGTTGCGGAGGGGGAGGCTGAGCACGTCGTCGATGCGCGTCTGCTCATCGAGGTCCATGCCGCGCAGGCCGTCGCCGCGAGCCCGCGTGCCCGAGAGGCGCTGGTCGCGGCGCTGCGGGCCAATCTGGAGGAGCAGCGCGACACGGCCGCGCGGGGGGATGCCGCGCGGTTCAGCACGCTGGATGCCGACTTCCACCGCGCGCTGGTGCGCGCCGGCGGCAACCCGCTGCTCGAGAGTTTCTACGACGGTCTGCGCGAGCGGCAACGCCGGATGACCGCGCATTCCCTGGCTCGGGATCCCGACCAGATCACCAAGATCGTCGAGGATCACACCCGCCTGGCGGACCTGATCGAGGCCGGTGATGCCGAGGGCTTCGCGTCGGCTGTCGGACGACACATGCGTGAGGTGCACTCACTGGGGAACGGAGGGATCCGATGACCGCGGTCGACGAGTCCACCACCACCACCGCGTCGGCGAAGCCGACCCGGACGCGGTCCTGGGCGCTGGTGGCCGCGGGCATGTTCGCCGTCGCGTGGGGCGGCAACGAGTTCACCCCGTTGCTGGTGATGTACAAGCTCGATCACGGTTTCACGCAGGTCGTCGTCGACACCTTTCTGTTCGCGTACGTGTTCGGCATCGTTCCGGCGCTGCTGATCGGCGGACCGCTGTCGGATCGACTCGGTCGGCGGGCGCTGATGCTGCCCGCGCCGTTCATCGCGGTGGCCGGGTCGCTGGTGCTGGCGTCCGCGCCCGATTCGGCACCCATGCTGATCGTGGGTCGCATCCTGTCCGGTGTGGCGCTCGGCCTCGGCATGGCCGTCGGCGGCAGTTGGGTCAAGGAACTCTCGAGTCCGGAATACGACCCGAAGGCCGGGCCGGGGTCGGGTGCGCGACGGGCCGCGATGAGCCTGACCGCCGGATTCGGTGTCGGCGCCGGCATCGCCGGTGTGCTCGCGCAGTGGGGGCCGTGGCCCAGTGCGTTCCCGTACGCGGTGCACATCGCGATCGCGTTGGCCGCGGGCATCGCGATGCTGCGCGCACCGGAGACCCGGGCGGCGGTGCCGAAGGCCGACCGCGGACGACTGGCCGCCGATCTGAAGATCCCGTCCGCCGGACACCGCCGGTTCCTGTACGTCGCGGCGCCGGTGGCGCCGTGGGTGTTCGGTGCGGCCGCGTCGGCGTATGCGGTGCTGCCCGCGCTGATGACGTCGCGCAGCGGTGGGGCGCCCATCGCGTTCTCGGCGCTGCTGTGCGTGATCGGACTCGGATCCGGGTTCGCGATCCAGGCCGTCGGCCGTCGGATCGACACCCCGCTGAACGCGCGGGCCGTCGCGGTGGCGCTCGCGGTCCTGGTCGCGGGCATGTCGCTCGCAGCCGTCGCATCCAGTGCGTTGACGGTGCCGCTCGCGATGATTGCGGCCGCCGTCCTCGGCTGTGGCTACGGCATGGCGCTGGTGTCGGGGCTGCAGGAGATCCAGCGGATCGCCGGCCCGGACGATCTCGCCGGTCTCACCGCGGTCTTCTACTCGCTGAGCTACCTCGGGTTCGCCGTGCCCGCGGTGATGGCGGTGATCGCCGAGACCAACCCGGCGCTGACGTACCCGATGATGTTCGTGATCGGCGCGATCGTGGCTGCCGCGAGCCTCGTCCTGGTCGTCGTGAAGTGGCGTGCGGACCTGCCGGCGGCGGTCGCCGCGGAGGCGTCAGAGCGCCGGTAGCGGCTTCGCCGCGAGCCACGCGTCCCACAGCGGGCGCAGCGGCTTGTCGGTGAAATGCGCTGCCAGGTCGGTGAACTGCTCGGTGGAGACCGTCGAGTGCCGGTATTTCGCGGTCCACTTCTGCAGCAGCGCGAAGAAGGCGTCGTCGCCGATCTGCTGCCGCAACGCATGCAGGGTGAGGGCGCCGCGCTTGTAGATGCGGTCGTCGAACATCAGCCGCGGTCCGGGATCGCCGAGCAGGATGTCCTGCGGTTTACCGGCGAGCCCGCGATGCGCCTGCTGCGCGTGGGTGTGGGCGTCGGGGCCACCGGAGTTCTCCGACCAGAGCCACTCGGCGTAGCAGGCGAAACCCTCGTGCAGCCAGATGTCCTTCCACATGCCGAGGGTGAGGCTGTTGCCGAACCACTGGTGCGCAAGCTCGTGCGCGACAAGACGTTCGGAGCCGCGTACGCCGTCGCAATGGTTGGCGCCGAAGATCGACAGGCCCTGCGCCTCGATCGGGATCTCCAGTTCGTCGCCGGTCACGACCACGGAGTAGTCCTCGAACGGGTAGGGGCCGAAGAGCCTCTCGAAGACGTCCATCATCTCGGGCTGCCGGGCGAAGTCGTGGTCGAACGGCACCCGCAGTTCCTTGGGGTGCAGTGCGTGGATCGGCACCCTGCCGTGGCCGACGCGTCGGCGCTCGTACGGTCCGATCTGGATGGTCGCCAGGTAGCTCGACATCGGCTCGGCCTGCTCGTACACCCACGTGGTGTGGCTCGCGCGGGTCTGCTTCCTGACCAGCGTCCCGTTCGCGACGGCGTGGTACGGCGAGTCGGTGGTGATCGAGATGTTGTAGCTGGCTTTGGAACTCGGATGGTCGTCGCACGGGAACCACGACGCGGCGCCGTTGGGCTGGCTCGCGACGAGGGACCCCTCGTCCAGCTCCTCCCAGCCGACGTCGCCCCACATGGTGGTGATCGGTTCGGGGTTGCCCCCGTACTGGACGGTGATCGCGAGCAGGCCGCCCGCTGGGATCTTCTGTGCCGGCGTGATCGTGAGCTTGCCGTCACGGTGCGTGTACTTGGCGCCGCGGCCACCGTTGACCGACACCTTCGACACCTGCATCGTCTGCGCGAGATCGAGCGAGAACTTGCCTCGGACGTCGGTGGTGGTGGCCGTGATCGACGCCTTGCCGGACAACCGGTTGCTGGGGACCTTGTACGTGAGGTCGAGTTCGTATCGGGAGACCCGGTAGCCGCGGTTGCCGTTCTGCGGCAGGTACGGATCGATCGGTTCCTCGTAGAACTTGCCGGGCTTCATCGAGTGCCCCCGTTCGTCGTCGAATCCGGCCACGGTGCAATCGGATTGCCCTGCCAGCGGGTGGACGGCGGGACGGTGTCGCCGCGCATCACGAGCGAGGCCGGGCCGACGGTGGCGCCGTCGCCCAGTCCCGCGGCGGGCAGTGCGACACAGTGCGGCCCGAGGGTGGCGCCGGCGCCCAGCGTGACGGTGTCCATGGACATGATCCGATCATGGAACAGGTGCGTCTGCACGACGCACCCTCGCTCGACGGTGGCGCCGTCGCCGAGGGTCACCAGGTCGGCCTCGGGCAGCCAGTACGTCTCGCACCACACGCCGCGGCCGATCGTCGCGCCGAGTCCGCGCAGCCATACGTTCATCACCGCGGTGCCGTTGGCGGCCCGCGCGAACCACGGTGCGGCAACGGTTTCGACGAACGCGTCGGACACCTCGTTGCGCCACACGAACGAACTCCACAGCGGATGTTCGACCGCGCCGATCCGGCCGACGACCAGCCACTTGGCCGCCACCGATACCGCGCCGGCGACGGCGCCCGCGATCATCAGGACCACGCCGCCGCCGAGCGCCGCGAGAGCGAACCCGCCGACCGACACCAGCCACGCGAGGGCGAACAGGACGCCGAGACCGATCCCGAACGTCACCATCACCGGGATCAGCCGGCACGTCTCGACCACCGCGCGGGCGATCTTGAGCCGCAGCGGCGGGGCGAACGTGCGGGACGCGTCGGACTCGGTGGCCGCCCGGCGCAGCCGCACCGGCGGGCTGCCCAGCCACGACGATCCCGACTTCGCCTTGCTGGGCGCTGCGGACAGCACCGCGACGAGGCCGTTCTTGGGCACGCGTCGGCCCGGGCCGGCCATGCCGGAGTTGCCGAGGAACGCGCGCTTGCCGACCTTCGCGGGCTCGACCCGCATCCACCCGCCGCCGAGTTCGTAACTCGCGACCATGGTGTCGTCGGCAAGGAATGCGCCGTCGGCGACGGTGGTGAACTTCGGCAGCACCAGCGCCGTCGAGATCTCGGTGTTGCGGCCGACCTTGGCGCCGAGCAGTCGCAGCCAGAGCGGCGTGAGCAGGCTCGCGTACAGCGGGAACAGGAAGGTGCGGGCCGAGTCCATGAGCCGCTCGGTGGCCCAGACCTGCCAGCCGACCCGGCTGCGGACGGGGTGGTAGCCCTCGGTGAGTCCGATCGACAGCAGCCGCACCGCGATCACCGTCAGCGCGGCGAAGACGAACAGCGACAGGACCGTCGCGACCGGCAGGATCGCCAGGGACCACAGGGCCGCATCCCCGAGGTCGGCGGCGTCGCGGATCCACCAGCCGACGAGCAGGATGCCGGCGGCGAGGCCGAAGATCGGCATGCCCGCCAGCACCACGGACGTGACGCCGAAGATCGGCACCCAGTGCGGGGCGCGGCGCGGTGTGTGGTCGGGCCACGGGTGCGTCGCCTTGCCTACCTTCACCGCCGGGGACCCGGCCCAGTGCTGGTCGGCCTTGACCTTCCCGAACACCGCCGAGCCGGGCGCGACCTCGGCGCCGCGGCCGATCCGGGCGCCGGGCAACAGCGTGGAGCGGGCGCCGACGGTGGCGCCGTTGCCGATCCGGATCTCACCGATGTGCACGACGTCGCCGTCGATCCAGTGCCCGGACAGGTCCACTTCGGGTTCGACCGAGCAGCCGTCGCCGAGTACGAGCATGCCCGTGACCGGTGGCAGGGTGTGCAGGTCGACGCCGTTACCCACCCGCGCGCCGAGGGCGCGCGCGAAGTACAGCATCCACGGCGCACCCGACAGGTTGTCGGCACCGCTGGCCTCGACCAGGCGCAGCGCGATCCACAGCCGCAGGTGTTCGCTGCCGCCGCGTCGATAGGTGCCCGGATTCAGGCCGCGCAGCAGCGTGCGCGCCCCGAGTACCGCGATGCCCATCCGTCCCAGCGGGGTGATGAACAGGAAGAAGGCGAGCGCCACCCACCACCACGACAGTGTCGGTGCCCACGGCACATCCAGCCACGACAGCACGTTGCCGGCGATCGCCAGCCACGTGATCCACTGCAGACCCGTGAGCGTCGTGAGCGGCACCGTGGCCGCGATCTGCGCGAGCTGCGCGCGCAGCGGCGTCGGCGCGACGTGGCGCGGTTCGACGGTCTCGGTGGGGGAGAGTTCGTCGAGGAAGCCGGCGAGCGAGCCGAGCCGCGGATGGTCGTACAGCTGGGCGACGGTGATCTCGGGGAAGCGCTCGCGCAGCGCCGTGACGAGCTGCGCCGCGGACAGTGAGCCGCCGCCCATCTCGAAGAAGTCGTCGTCGGGGCCGGTGACACCCGCGCCGAGGATCGACGCCCACAGCCCGGCGACCCAGGCGGCGGTGCCGTCGAGGCTGAGGGCCGGATCGACCGTGTCTTCGCGGGCACCGGGCAGCGGCCACGGCAGCGCGTTCCGATCGACCTTGCCTGACGTACGGGTGGGCAGCTCGTCGACCAGCGCGAGCCGCGGCACCAGGGCCGCGGGCAGCTGCTCGGCCAGCTGGTCCCGCGCCGCCCTGACGTCGAAGTCCGGATCGGTGCTCGCGAGGTACCCGACGAGGACAGAGGTGCCCGCCGCGGTCTTGCGGACCGCGGCCGCGGCGCCGCTGACGCCGGGCAGGTTCTGCAGCGCGTTGTCGACCTCGCCCAGTTCGATGCGCCGGCCACCCAGCTTCACCTGGTCGTCGGCGCGGCCCTGGAACAGCAGACCGGCCGTGTCGAGGCGGACCAGGTCGCCGCTGCGGTACGCGCGGTCCCAGCCCAGGGTCGGCATCGGCGCGTACTTCTCGGCGTCCTTCGCCGGGTCGAGGTACCGGGCGAGCCCGACACCCCCGATGACGAGTTCGCCCACGTCGCCCTCGGCGACCGGTTCGCCGGACCCGTCGACCACGGCGAGGTCCCAGCCGTCGAGCGGCAGGCCGATCCGGACCGGGCCGGTGCCGTCCATGAGCGCGCCGCACGCGACGACGGTGGCCTCGGTGGGCCCGTACGTGTTCCACACCTCGCGTCCGGGCACCGCGAGCCGCTCGGCCAGGTCCGGCGGGCAGGCCTCGCCGCCGAAGATCAACAACCGCACGGCCTCGAGCGCCTCGGCCGGCCACAGCGCCGCGAGCGTGGGGACGGTGGAGACGACCGTGACATCGCGCGAGACCAGCCACGGGCCGAGATCCATGCCGCTGCGCACCAGCGAGCGCGGTGCCGGCACCAGGGCGGCGCCGTGCCGCCACGCCAGCCACATCTCCTCGCACGACGCGTCGAACGCCACCGACAGGCCCGCGAGGACGCGATCCTCGGGCCCGATCGGGCTGTCCTGCAGGAACATCCGAGCCTCGGCGTCGACGAAGGCCGCGGCGTTGCGGTGCGTGACCGCGACCCCCTTCGGGGTGCCGGTGGAGCCGGACGTGAAGATGATCCAGGCGTCGTCGTCGGGTGTCGGACGACGGACCTCCGGGGCTGCCGCACGCGCAGGTGCGGTGCCGGGTTGCACGCCGTCGGCGGTGAGGATCGCCGCCACCTGCGCCTCCCCGAACACCAGGTCGGCGCGCTCGTCGGGGTCGTCGGCGTCCACCGGCACGTACGCCGCGCCGGCCGCGAGCACCGACAGGATCGCGACGTACAGGTCGCGGGAGCCCGACGGCATCCGGACACCCACCCGATCGCCCGCGCCGACGCCGGCATCGGCGAGCCAGCGGGCGCCCGTCTCCAGTTGCCCGATCAGTTCGCGGTACGTCAGAGGCAGGTGGCCGTCGTCGATCGCCGTGGCCTCCGGGTACGCCTCGGCAGTTGCGGTGAGGATGTCGATGAGCGTGCGTGGCGCGGGCGCGAGCGCGGACCGGAGCATCTCGGCGGGTATCCGGTGCATCCGGTGCGGATCAGTCTGGTTTGTCGATGGCTGGGCAGACAATCCGGGGCGTCCCTCTCTGGTCCTGGCTGTGCGGGCACCTGGTTGTCTCACGACCAGGTGTCCGGCTGATGAACACGCTCCGACGGCGTGGACATCCTCCAGGGGTCGGTTCTTCGTGACGATTCTCCACCGGTTGTGTCGAAATCGGCGCGTCGCGCACGTCGTGTTGACGAAAGTGGGGTGAAGGGCCCCGCATCGTCGGAAGGAGACGACATGTACTACCTGGCATTGCTGGCAGCGGAGGAGGACGGTCGCACCTCGATCCCGGGCACCGATGAGCACAAGGCGTCGATGGCGCGGCACCAGGAGTTCTGGACCAAGGCGCAGGAGGCCGTTGCCGGTGGCGGGCTGTATCCCTCCAGCGAGGGAGCGGCCATTCGGCACGACGGCGGACGCACCCTCGTCGCCGACGGCCCGTTCACCGACGCCGCCGAGGTCGTGGGCGGGTACTACGTGTTCGATGCCGCCGACCTCGACGCCGCGCTGAGTCTGGTGCGGCAGATCCCCGAGGTCTCGACCGGGCACGTGGAGCTGTGGCCGATGGTGTTCTGGAATTCGGTGGACGAACCGAATGACACGTGGTGGGCTGCGCTGCTGCGTGAACCTCTCGGGTCCGCCAACGAACCGGGGTCGGCCGAGTGGGACGCGCGCGTGGCCGAACATCAGTGGTTCGGCGAGATCGCGGGCGACCGGATCAAGGGTTCCGGGGCGCTGTATCAGCCGGCGTCGGCAACGACCGTACGACTGCGCGGCGGGGAAATGCTGCTGACGGACGGGCCGTTCACCGAGGCCAACGAGATCGCGAACGGTCTCTACGTGCTGTCCGCGCCCGATCGGGAGACCGCGGTGGCGCTGGCCTCGCAGATCCCGCTCGGGCCCAAGGGGTGCGTCGAACTCCGGCAGATCGTCGCCGAGTGAGCGAGGCATGACCTCCGAGGCGGCGACGGTGGCACTGACGCGCGTGTTCCGGGAGGAATCCGGGCGGGCGCTGGCCACCGTCGCCCGCCTGGTCGGGGACATCGAGATCGCCGAGGACGCGGTGCAGGATGCGTTCACGGAGGCGCTGCGGACGTGGCCCGTCGACGGCACGCCCCGCAAACCGGGGGCATGGATCACGACGGTCGCCCGGAACCGCGCGATCGACCGGCTACGTCGCGAGCGACTGCGCGGTGATCGTGAGGAGGACGCGTTCCGGCAGCAGCCCGAGGACGACGGCGACCCGGGGGAGGTGTCTCCGGTGGCGGACGACCAGCTGCGGCTGATCTTCACGTGTTGCCATCCGGCGTTGTCCGCACCGTCGCAGGTGGCGCTGACGCTGCGGCTGGTGTGTGGGCTGACCACCGGCGAGATCGCCCGCGCGTTCATGCAGCCGGAGCCCACCGTCGGGCAGCGGCTGAGTCGGGCGAAGGCGAAGATCCGGACTGCGGGCATCCCACTGCGGGTGCCGTCCGACGGCCTGCTCCCCGAACGTCTGCCCGCCGTGCTCGCATGCGTCTATCTCGTTTTCACGGAAGGGTATTCGGCCACCGCAGGTGATGCGAGCGTGCGCGGCGAGCTGTGTGACGAGTCGCTGCGGCTCGGTCGTCTGCTGTGTGAACTGATGCCCGACGCGCCGGAGGTCTGGGGGCTCACGTCCCTGATGTGCCTGCAGGACAGTCGCCGCCGCGCACGCGTCGACAGTTCCGGCGAAGCCGTTCCGCTCGACGAGCAGGACCGTGGCCGATGGGATCGGTCTCGGATCTCGGAAGGATTGGCGCGCTTGATCGTTTCCCGCGCGGGCGGTGGCGGGCGCTATACCGTCGAGGCCTCCATCGCCGCGGCACACGCCGTCGCTCCCACCTTCGCCGATACCGACTGGTTTGCGATCGTCGCCGCCTACGACCGTCTCCTCAGGTTCGGACAATCCCCCGCCGTGCAACTGAATCGGGCTGTCGCAGTGGGATTTCGGGATGGGCCCGAGACCGGAATCGTCGCGGTGGACGAGATCGGGGGAGTGGGTGCGGCCGGGTTCGATCACGCGGTGGCCGCGGTGCAAGCCGACCTGCTGCGCCGCTCCGGCCGGCGCCGAGACGCCGTCGCCGAGTATCGGCGCGCGGCGTCCTCGGCGCGGACCGCGTCGTCGCGACGATTCCTCGAACGGCGCCTCGCCGAACTCGGCGAGATGTGACCACCGTCTCGTTCCGGAAGGGTTGACGATGGGTTGACATGGCGCGGACGCCTCTGCCATTCTCGTTGCCAGGTCACGAGTACCAGCGTCAAGCCCCGGCTAGCTGGTCGGCAACCCTCCAACCGCGGTGGGGTGCTCCGGGTGACGACCAGGCTGTCGGCCACAAGGCCGCGGCAAGCGCGGACTCCGATGGCGTCAACTCTCATCGCCGACGAGTCCTGAACTCGAAGGATGTCGTGATGACTGCTGTACTGACTGCCGATACCTGCTGCGCCACCGCCCCGATTGCTCGGGTGTCGGGCTGTGACCTGCAGGTTCCGCTTGTCGGGGGTGGAACCTGCACCTATGCGAACTTCGACTACGCGGCCAGCGCGCCGGCCCTGGCGCAGGTCACCGACCGGGTCCAGGAACTGCTGCCCTTCTATGCAAGCGTGCATCGCGGCGCCGGCTACGCCTCCCGCGTGAGCACCGAGGCCTACGAGAACGCCCGCGGATCGGTGGAGCGCTTTGTCGGAGCCGACACCGACCAGGTCGTCGTCTTCACCCGCAACACCACCGACTCGCTCAACCTGCTCGCCAACTGCGTGCCCGGCGATGTCGTCGTCCTCGACATCGAGCACCATGCAAACCTGTTGCCGTGGAAGAACTCCCGCATCGTCGAGGCTGCCGACACGGTCGCCGAGACGATCCGTCGCCTGGTCGCCGAACTGTGCGCCAAGCCCGCCGCGCTGCTCGCGATCACCGGGGCCTCCAACGTCACCGGTGAGGTGCTGCCGATCGCCGAACTGGCCGACATCGCGCACCGCTGCGGCGCCCGGATCCTCGTCGACGGCGCGCAGTTGACCCCGCACCGCCGCGTGAACCTCGCCGAGTGCGGCGTCGACTACCTGGCCTTCTCCGGCCACAAGCTCTACGCACCCTTCGGTGCGGGCGTACTGGTCGGCCGCCGTGACTGGCTCGACGACGCGCAGCCGTACCTCGCCGGTGGCGGCGCCGTCCGCGAGGTGACGATCGACGAGACCTGCTGGGCGCCCGCCCCCGCCCGCCACGAGGCCGGCAGCCCCAACGTCCTCGGTGTCGCCGCGCTCGCGGCCGCGTGTGACGCGCTGTCCGCCTTGGACTTCGACCGTGTCGTCGAGCATGAGCGTGTGCTGTCGACCCGCCTCGCGGACGGCCTCGCGGAGATCGACGGTGTGCACCTGCTGCGCCTGTGGTCGGATGCGCCGGACAGCGTCGGCATCGTCACCTTCACGATCGACGGCTTCGAGCCGGGCCGGATCGCTGCGTTCCTGTCCGCCGAACACGGAATCGGCGTGCGCGACGGCCGCTTCTGCGCTCACCCGCTGCTCAGCCGCATCGGCCACGCCGGCGGTGCCGTGCGTGCCAGCATCGGGCTGGGCACCAGCTCGGCCGACGTCGAGCGCCTGATCGCGGCCGTCCGCCAGCTCGCCGCCGGCGAGGAGACCTGGAACTACGGCAAGACCGACGGACTGTGGAACCCGGTCCCCGAGACCCGCGGGTTCTCCGAGCGGACCTCCGGCGCCGCCGAGTGCGTGTAGACGGCACGTCCGAAATCGCCGTGATTCGAACTGTGGTGGGGACGCGAAGGGACGGCTAGCGTGACGCACATGGAGTCGACGAACACGGGCGGTCAAAGGTCCCGCCGGCACGTCGACCTGTGCCGCACCTCGTCCGGCATGTGTACGCGCTGATCGCTCCGCGCCCTGTACCTGCCTTCCTGCGAGGAATTGCCATGTCCGAGAACTTCTTTGCCTCCGTCTCCACGGCCGCGCACCGTCGCCCACTCCGCGTCGCTGTCGAACTGACCGGCGCGGGACACCACCCGGCCGCAGCCCGTATCGCCGGCAACGTCCCGCTCACCGGCCCCGACTACTGGGTCGACCTGACCGTCGGCCCCGATGACCTCGACCTGGCTGCGCAGCCGCCCGTCGTCTACCGGGTCCAGGCATCCGATCTGCGTGAGGCACAGCAGACCCGGGCCCGGATCCGAGCCGAGGTGGCCGCCGAGGGGCGCGACCCCGACGGCATCACCGTGCTGGTCGATGTCGAGACGCTCCTTGCCGTCGATTCCCGAAGCGCGCGTTCCGAACTCGCGTTGCTCGACGAGACCCTCGGAGTGCCCCACCTGCCGACGTCGTTGTCCTACATCGGGACCGCCGACGGCCTCGCGAGCCTGATCGCCGACATCCACGCCGCCGACGTCGCGGACGGGGTGACGCTGGTGCCGCTCGCACTCCCGAGGGTGCTCGAGCGTGTGGTCGACGGCACGCTGCCGTGGCTCGAACGCCGCGGGCTCGTCGCCGCGTCCGAGACCGCCGACGAGGCGCTGGCCAAGTTCGGGCTGCATCGTCCCGCACGCGCGTCCTGAGACCGCTCCGTCAGTCCGGCTTGCGGGCCTCGATGAGAAATCGGGTGGAATGGGCGACGAACGATCCCTCCGCGCGGATGTGTCGGTCGAGGTCCCGCAACCGGTCACGGTAGGCGTCGACCGTGAAGCCCGGAACTATCCAGATCACCTTCCGTAGGAAGTAGACCACCGTTCCGATGTCGAAGAACTCCATGCGCAGTCGCTCGAAACGCAGATCCATGATCTCGAGCCCGGCGGCGCACGCCTCGGACGCGGCCGTGTCCGGATGCCTCGATCGCCGCGCCTCGGGTTGCGGACCGAGGAAGAACTCGGCGAGTTCGAAGACGCTCTCGTGACCCACGTGCTGGGCCAGATAGGTTCCGCCGGGGACGAGCACCCGCGCGATGTCCGGCCACGACACGGTACTGGGATGTCGGCTGCTGACCAGATCGAAGGCGTTGTCCGCGAACGGTAGTGGTGGCTCGTCCGAGGCCGCGACCACCACCACGCCCAACGGGTGCAGCACCGCGGTGGCCTTCGCGAGGTTGGGCGGCCAGGACTCCGTCGCGGCCATCGTCGGAGGAATCGCGCCGGCGCCCGCGAGAACCTCCCCTCCGCCGGTCTCGATATCGAGTGCGGCCGTCGCTCGTGCGAGGCGCTCGCCCAGCAGGCGCTGATAGCCCCACGACGGGCGCTGTTCGGTGGCGCGGCCGTCGAGCCAGGAGAATTCCCAGCCGTCGACCGATGCGGCCTCGGCTTCGGCAACCAGACTGTCGAAGGTGCGCTCCATGTCCGTGATTGTCCCAGTGCTCACAGCGTTTTGATCAGCCCGCCGTCGATGACGACGTCGGCCCCGGTGATGTTGCCGGCCCTCTCGCTCGCGAGGTACAGCACCAGATCCGCCACCTCGTCGGGGCGGGTGAAGCGTCCGGTCTCGGACCCTGCAGCGGCGGCCTCGACGACCGCCTCCGCCGTGCTGCCGCTGACCCGGGCCACGGTGGACGCGACCCCGTCGTCGGCGAGCCACAGCGCAGTGGTGACCGGTCCGGGGCTGACCGTGTTGACCCGAATCTTCTGACCGGCAACCTCTTTGGAAAGCGAGAAGTTGGTGAGTGCGGCCTTCGCAGCGGAGTAGTCGACCACCCCGGGATCGGGCAGGAACGCGTTGACCGAGCTGACGGTCACGACGGCCCCGCCGCCGCGCCGGACGAGTTGGGGGAGCGCGGCGCGGGTGGTCCGCACCGCGGACAGGAACGTCAGGGTCAGCGATGCCAGCCAGTCCTCATCGGAGATGCTCGCAAATCCGCCGGTCCGCGGCGTCACGGCGCCGGCGTTGTTGACGAGGATGTCCACGCCGCCGCGCTCGGCGGCCGCCTCGATCAGGGCCACCGGGCCCTCGGCCGTGGACAGGTCACACGGAACGAACGTGACGTTGCCGTCGTTCTCCAGCGACTCGATTTCCGCAGTGCGAGTGCGTGATCCGGCGACGACGTGAGTGCCCTCGGATGCCAGGGCTGTGGTCACCGCAAGCCCGATGCCCTTGCTCGCGCCCGTGACGACGGCGGTCTTGCCGGCCAGGTGCAGGTCCATGACTTCTCGATCCCGTGGATCGGATGTGGTCGGCTCAATGCTACTGCCGGTCTCTGCGCGGGATCGCGGATCGGCACGGATCCCGGGCATAGAGCTGCCACGCCATCCCCATCTCCATGTTGTGTGCGGTCCCGGGTCTCGACGTCCTCGTGCCCGTTTCGAGAGGATTCGACGAAGCACTAGCGCTGCAGAATGTAGTAGGTATGCTACAGATCATCGAAGGATCGTGACTGGGGAGGGTTCATGGCTTTGAGTAACGACGTTGTTCTCGACGTCGGCGCGCTGCGAATGCGCTACGCCGACGTCGATGTTCTGCGCGACGTGGCATTCCAGGCGCGGCGCGGCGAGGTGCTGGTCATGCTCGGCCCGAACGGCGCGGGCAAGACGACCACGATCGAGATCCTGGAAGGCTTCCGCAGACGCTCGGCGGGCCGCGTCGCCGTCCTGGGCGCCGATCCCGAACACGGCGACGAACAGTGGCGATCCCGGATCGGTGTCGTCCTCCAGTCCTGGCGCGACCACGCCAAGTGGCGGGTACACGAACTGCTCGACCATCTCGGCGCGTTCTACCGCCCCTATCTCGCGGAGCGATCTCGCGAGCCCTGGGACACAGACGAACTCATCGCCCTGGTCGGGCTCACCGCGCAGGCGGACGCGAAGGTCGCCACACTGTCCGGTGGTCAGCGCCGCAGGCTGGACGTGGCGATCGGCATCGTGGGCCGTCCGGAACTGCTGTTCATGGACGAGCCGACCGCGGGCTTCGACCCCGCGGCCCGCCGGGACTTCCACGACCTGGTGCACCGCCTGTCCGATCTCGAGAACACGACGGTGCTGCTCACCACCCACGACCTCGACGAGGCGGAGAAGATCGCCGACCGGATCCTGATCCTGGCGGGCGGCCGCATCATCGCCGACGGTTCCGCCGACGAACTGTCACGCACGATCGCCGGCGAAGCCGAGGTGCGGTGGACCGTCGACGACCAGCGTTTCGTCCACACCACCACCGAGTCCACGAAGTTCGTCCACGAACTGTTCAAGCAGCACGGCGAGCGCATCGAGGACCTGGAGGTGCGCCGCGCCTCGTTGGAAGACACCTACATGACGCTGGTCCGCCGCCAGGAATCAGGCGAGGCCGAGGCCGCCGTCCACACACTCTCGGAGGTCGCACGATGAGCCCGACAGGTACCGTTGTCCGCGCCGGTTTCACCCGTGGATGGATCGAGTTCCGTCAGCTGTACACCAACGCCCCCGACCTCATCGGCCAGTTCGCGATGCCGGTGATCGCGCTCGCTGCGCTCTACCTGCTGCGGAACCGGGAGTACGCGGGCAGCGATCTCTCGATCGCCGAGCTGGCACTGCCCGGCCTCATCGGCAGCATCATCGCGTTCAATGGCGTGTTCGCGATAACCAACGTGCTGGTGCTCGACCGGGAGGACGGCACACTGCTGCGGGCCAAGGCGGCACCCAACGGCATGATCGGCTATTTCATCGGCAAGATCCTTTCCGCGTCCGGATCGGTTCTGGTGCAGGTGGCCATCGTGATGGCGGCGGGGATGGTGATCATCGGCGGGTCTTCGCTGGACGGGGTGGGCGCGTGGACGACCTTCGTCTGGGTGGTGCTGCTCGGCCTGCTCGCCACGCTGCCGGCCGGGGCGATCCTCGGCGGCGTCCTCGAAGGTCCGCGCGCCACCTTCCTGCTGACGATGCCGATGATGGCGCTCGTCGCCATCTCGGGCATCTTCTATCCGATCACCGCACTGCCCGGCTGGCTCCAGGGCGTGGGTCAGGCGTTCCCGATCTACTGGGTCGGCCTGGGCATGCGTTCGGCGCTGCTGCCCGACGACGCGGCCGCGATCGAGATCGGCCAGTCCTGGCGGCACCTCGAGACGGCCGCGGTGCTGGGCGTTTGGGCGGTCGCGGAGCTGCTGATCGCGCCGGTAGTGTTGCGACGCATGGCGCGTCACGAATCAGGATCGAGCATGGCCGAGCGGCGGGACAAGGCGATGCAGCGTGCCTTCTGAAGTCATCTACAACCGGATCGCGATGCTGCGCGCCGAGCGGGGGATATCGCGGCGGGAACTGGCCGAGGCGCTCGGCGTGCACTATCAGACCGTCGGCTACCTCGAGCGCGGCGAATACAGTCCCAGCCTGCATCTGGCGTTGCGGATCGCCGCCTACTTCGACGTGGCGGTGGAGGTCGTGTTCTCCACCGACCCCTTCCCCCGACTGGGGTCGGCCGCCGAAACGGCGTGACGCTCCGGCCCGTGAACGGCTCCGGCCAGGCTCGTCGTGGACGAGCCTGGCCAGAACTCTGTCGAAGCGTCTAGTCGAGCGGTGCGGCGCGGTGGTAGCGGCCCTCGTGGTACAGCAGCGGAGCGGCCGCGGCCTCGTCGTCGTTCTCGTTGTGGATGCGGGTGATCAGGCCGATCACGAGGGTGTGATCGCCCGCGGGGATGAGCTGGTGGACCGTGGTGCGCATCCAGATCGGGGTGCCGTGCAGCACCGGCTCACCCGTCTCGAGGCGGGACCACAGTGACTCGTCGCTGAAACGCTGGTCGGCGCTGCGTGAGAAGCGCTGCGACAGGTGCTGCTGGTGCTCGCCCAGCAGGTGCACGACGATCGAATCGGCGGCCTGCAGCGCGTTGATGCTCGACGAGTTCAGCGCGATGTTGAACGAGATCAGCGGCGGATTCATCGACAGCGACGCGAACGACGTCGCGGTGAAGCCGACCGGACCGGACTCCGAGTCGAGGGTGACGATCGTGACGCCGGCCGGGTGGCGGCGCATGGCCGCCTTGTACTCGTCGTTGCCGATGCCCTCCTCGCTCGGGACGACGGTGAGGTCGGGCGCATTCTCGACGTGCTGTGACAAGGCATTCTCCGATTCGGACCTGATTGACTGCCGTCACTATAGGGCCAGGCTCACAGACCAGGCATGCTTACGCTCACTCAGCGGGCAACTGGTTTTCGTGTCCCATCGCGGCGTCCTCGGTCGGTCGGCCCATGTCGACGGCCAGACCCGCCGTCACCCGCAGCAACTCCGGGAAGGTGGTCCGGAAGACCGTGTCCGGGTGCCCGGCCGCCGCCCACAGATCCGGATGGCCGGCCAGGGCGCTGTCGAGGTAGGTGGGCAGATTGGTGGGATGCCCCAGCGGCGCGACCCCGCCGATCGGTTGGCCGGTGACCTCCCGGACCACGTCGAGCGGGGCCCGCGACAGCGTGCCCTGCAGGCGGACGCCCGTGGCGGCCACGTCCACCTCGTGCGCCCCCGACACCAGCAGCAGCACCGGTTCGTCGTCGAGCAGGAACACCAGCGACTTGACGATGGCACCGAGTTGCACGCCCAGCGCCTCCGCCGCCTCCGCGGCACTGTGCGTCGGCGCGGGCTGGGTGACGATGACCCCGTGATGTCCGCGCGCGATCAGCGTGTCGGCGACGTGCGCCGCATTGGGATGCAGCAGCCTGGGCATGTTCTCAGGGTAGGACTAACTCGCGGCGTGGGTAGGCGTATGCGTGAGCGAAGTCCGGGTCCGGCGTGTTCGCCGCGCGGTGAAGCCGAGCAGCATCGCCGCACCGACCGCGGCGTACAGCGCGAGGGCGAGCGCCGGCTGGCCGAGACCCACGTTGTCGAAGTACACGATGCTGCGCACACCCTCGGTGCCCGCGCCGGGGGTGATCCACTGCCCGATCGCGGCGTAGAAGCTGGGAATCACGTTCGCGCCGAATGCGCCACCCGCGCTCGGATTGCCCAACACCACGAACACCGCGATCGCGAGCGGGACCGCGAGAATGCCCACCGCGGCCCGCAGTCCGAGTGTGAACAGCGCCGTCGCGAACACCACGCCCGTGCCCAGTAGCCACAGCGGGAACCAGTGTCCGGCAAACGTTCCCAGCAGGTGCGTCGTGATCAGCGCGCCCAGGGCGCCCGACACCACCGAATAGCCGAACAGGACCGCGATGTGCGTCCACGCCTGACGCATCGTCGACGGCGCTCCGATGATGAGGCCGATCGCCGCGGCCAGCAGGTAGCCGCCGACGACCCATCCGATCGACAGGTAGAAGCCCGAGAGCCCGCGGTTGTCGTGGGCGCCGACGGGGATCTCGTCGCGCACCACCAGCTGCCGGTCCTGATCCGCCGCGACCCGGTCGAAGACCGCCTCGAGCGCGGATGCGATCGAGCTGCCACCGGCGCTCGCGGTGATCAGGGTGTCCGTCCCGCTCGGGTCGATGACGTATGCGCCCTGGATCTCGCGGTCCCGCAGCAGCCGTCGGACCTCCGAGGTGTCGGACGCGACGCGTGCGTCCAGCGGATGTCCGTCGAGCGCGTTCAGCTTGTCCACCGACTGCTGTCCGACGCCCTCCGGGATGCCACGGGCCGTGACGACGGCGACCGTGATGTCCCGTGGCGTCGGCTGATGGAACGCGGCGACGTAACTGAGGATGAAGCCGAGCTGCAGCGCCAGGACGCCGATGACCAGCGCGGCCATGACCTTGCCGCTGCCGAACCGCTCGAGCGGGCTGCGGTGCGTGGGCGAGGGCGTGGCGGTTGCCGCGGGGATGGTCGGTGTCTCGGTCGATGTGGTCACGGGCTTCCTCGAAGTCTGGGTGGGCCCCGGCGGTCTTGTCGATACCGCGGGTATTGAATACCGTAGGTATCGTGACTGGTAGTCGTCAAGACGAGGTGGCCGCAACGGCGCGTCCGGCCCGGGATGTGGTGCGCGGACGCATTCTGGACGCGGCCGCCGACGAGTTCGCCGAACGCGGCTTCGCCGCCGCCCGCCTCGCCGAGATCGCGCGTCGGGCAGGGTTCACGAAGGGCGCGGTGTACTCGAACTTCGAGTCCAAGCAGGACCTGTTCGCGGAGCTGTTCGCGCAGCGGTCCCTCGAACTCGCCGGCCGGGTCCTCGCCGAGATCTCCGGACTCGACCCCGCCGACGCGGTGGGCAAGGGCGGCGCGGAGGTGGCGTCGGCCCTCATCGCGGATCCGGGATGGTCGCTGCTGGTCCTCGAGTTCGGGGTCCAAGCGGGCCGCGACCCGAACATCAAACAGGCCTATCTACGCGAACGCCGTTATCTGCGCGGCAAACTCGTCGAACTGATCGGCGACCGCGCCCGCGAGTGGGGCGTCGACATCGACGTGCGAACCACCGCGATCTCGTTGATGGCGCTCATCTCCGGCCTGGTCCTCGAGCACTCCGTCGATCCCGAGGAAGTGGACCAGCGCGCGATGGGCGCCGCCGTGACCGCGTTGTTCGCCGGCGCCGTCGCCCGGGCCACCCGTCGTCAGTAGTCCGGGAACCCGCCCTCCGGTCCGAGCATCCGTTCGAGCCGTGTGCGGGTGATCGTCGCGAGCTCCGCGGTGCAGACATCACGCTCGGTCTCGAGATCGTGGCTCATCCGGGCCGTGAGATTCGCCAGCAGTGCGCGCCCGTCCCGGCCGTCGGCGCACCAGACGTACCGGAACCCGAACCGCTCCTCGTACGCGGAACCGGCCTCGTCGAGCATGCCCATCGCGGCCGCGTCCTCGACCCACACCGCGCACTGCTCCCGATACGACTGCAGGCTCCGGGCCCGGGACCCGATCCGGGGGTGGCCCTGCAGGACCTGCTGGATCTCCTGCTCGGGCAGGATTCGCAGTTCCTTCTCCGCTCGGCTCAGCAGATCGGTGTGCATGGCATACGCGCGGCCGTCGGCCAGGCGGGCCGACCACGGCAGGCTGGAACAGCACTCGAACAGTGCGTGCACCGCGCGCCGGCGCGGCAGGTCGTTGAACCGGTCCAGGCCGATTCCCTGGTGCATCAGCATGCGCATCCTCCGCTCGGCGTCGCGGACGTGCCCGTGCGGGCAGTTCGATCATCCGCCGTTCGCGGGCGGGAACCGGCCGGTCGGCGCTGATGTTTGCACACAATTAACGAGTCGCACCGGATTGTGCGGATTCGGTGACGATCGAACCGCGGGTCTGGTCCAGCCAGGTCCGCTCGGCGAAACCAAATCGCACGGTGCGCTTGCTCGCTGCGATGCGCAGGATGTCGTCGAGGTCGAAACCGTGGAACGCGGCGATTCCGAGCTGCGGTCAGTTGCCGCACCACCGGCGTCTCTCCGTTCGAACGGATGATCTCCGGGATTCGACCCCTCACAAGCTTGCCCAAGACCGATCTGCCTCCTTCGTGCGCCTTGCCCCGGTAGTTCTTCAGGCGGGCACCGACAGAGGAATCACGAGTCGGGCGCACCGGTTCCCTCGAACGGGGAGAATCGAATGCGTCCGTCCACGCCTGGGACAGGAGGACTTCATGCGCGTCACCCGTATCACCGCCAATCTTCGTGTGCCCGACGTCGATGCTGCCAAACGCTTCTACACGGACTACCTCGGGTTGAGCACCGAGGAATTCGACATGGGCTGGGTCGCTCGTTGCACCGCGCCGGGCACCGGGGCGAGCGTCCAGCTCGTCACGAAAGATGCTTCCGCTCCTGAGGATTCGGTCGTATCGGTTCACATCGACGACGTGGACGCGGCATACGCGGAAGCGCAGGAGCACGGTTACGAGATCGTGTACCCGCTGACCACCGAGCCGTGGGGAGTTCGCAGATTCTTCGTCCGAGCACCGGACGGCAACATTCTGAATATCGTGAGACATCGGGAAGGGCCACATCGGTAACGACCCCGTCGGACGTGCCTTCGTCGAAAGGAATCCGCATGAGCTCCCTGAATCTCAGCAAGCAGCACCCGGACGCGTACAAGCAGTTGGGCGCCTTGAACGCGCAGGCCGAAACGGCCGTGCAGGAGTCGGGGCTGGACCAGCTGCTGGCCGAACTGGTCAAGATCCGCGTCTCGCAGATCAACGGCTGCGCGTTCTGTCTGCGCATGCACACCCGCGACGCCATCTCGAAGGGGGAGACCAGCGATCGTCTGGCGGTCGTGGCGGCGTGGTGGGAGTCTCAGTACTTCAGTGCGCAGGAGCGCGCAGCCCTGGCCCTGGCGGAACAGGTCACCAGGCTCTCGGTCCCGGACACACGTACGTGGGACGACGGATCCCTGACCGCCGAGCAGGCGTCGGCGGTCAGCTGGCTCGCCGTCGTGATGAATGCGTGGAACAGGGTCGCGATCACCAGCCACTACCCGGTTGCCCCCTGACGACCGGGTCTTCGCCTGCCCGAGCCGCAAAGGTTACTCTCGAGTAATGACGGAAAAGCAGAGCTGGAAGGCGTTCACAGTCGAGCGCAAGGACCACGTCGCCCAGGTGACGCTCATCGGCCCCGGCAAGGGCAATGCGATGGGCCCGGACTTCTGGGAGGAACTGCCCGACATCTTTGCCGAACTCGACGCCGACCCCGAGGTCCGTGCCGTCGTGCTCGCCGGATCCGGTAAGCACTTCTCCTTCGGCCTGGACCTGCCCGCGATGAGCGGCGGCTTCGGCGCCGTCCTCGCCGACAAGGCCCAGGCCGGACCTCGTACCGATTTCCACAACCTCATCAAGCGGATGCAGTCCGGCATCAACGCCGTCGCGGACTGCCGCAAGCCCGTCGTCGCCGCGATCCAGGGCTGGTGCATCGGCGGCGGCGTCGACCTGATCTCGGCCGCCGACATCCGATACGCGAGCGCCGACGCCAAGTTCAGCATCCGCGAGGTCAAGGTTGCCATCGTCGCCGACATGGGCAGTTTCGCCCGCCTGCCCGCGATCATCGGTGACGGGCACCTGCGTGAGCTCGCGCTGACCGGCAAGGACATCGACGCCGCCCGCGCGGAGAAGATCGGTCTGGTCAACGACGTGTTCGAGGACGCCGACGCGGTCCTGGCCGCGGCTCACGCGACCGCCGCCGACATCGCGGCGAACCCGCCGCTCGTCGTGCACGGCGTCAAGGACGTGCTCGACCACGGCCGTTCCGCGGCGGTGAACGACAGCCTGCGTTACGTGGCCGCGTGGAATGCGGCCTTCCTGCCGTCGGAAGACCTGACCGAGGCCATCACGGCGGTGTTCCAGAAGCGTCCGCCCGAGTTCAAGGGTCGCTAGGCTCGAAAGGCGTTTGCCACTGCAGTTGTGAGAGCGACGGCGAGGGACCGACATGGCCGAGGAACCTCAGGATTCTGATCGGGACGTCGAGCCCGCCGTCGCGCCGGAGGGTTCCGGGCAGCAGGTCACGTTCACGCACCGCCAGATCCTGGCGATCCTCAGTGGCCTGCTGCTCGGAATGTTCCTCGCGGCGCTCGACCAGACCGTGGTCGCCACCGCGATGCGCACCATCGCCGACGACCTCGACGGGTATGCGCTGCAGGCGTGGGTGACCACCGCCTATCTCATCACCGCGACCCTGGTCACCCCGCTGTACGGGAAGCTCTCCGACATCCACGGGCGCAAGCCGTACTTCATGGCCGCGATCGTTCTGTTCGTGATCGGGTCGATCCTGTGCACGTTCGCGCAGTCGATGTACATGCTGGCGGTGTTCCGGGCAATTCAGGGACTCGGTGCCGGCGGCCTGTTCTCGCTGGCGCTGGCCATCGTCGGCGACATCGTCCCGCCGCGCGAACGCGCGAAATACCAGGGCTACTTCCTGGCGGTGTTCGGCACGTCGAGCGTGCTCGGGCCCGTGATCGGCGGCGTGCTCGCGGGGCAGGACGAGATCCTCGGGATCGCGGGCTGGCGGTGGGTGTTCCTGGTCAACGTGCCGATCGGACTGGTCGCGCTCGCGGTGGTGTGGCGGGTCCTGCACCTGCCACCCGTGCACCGCATGATACGGATCGACTGGTGGGGTGCGCTGGTCCTCGCGGTCGGGCTGGTGCCGCTGCTGGTGGTCGCCGAGCAGGGGCGCACCTGGGGCTGGAGCAGCGAGAAGGCCCTGATCTGTTACGGAATCGGCGTCGTCGGCGTACTCGGATTCGTCGCCGTCGAATACGCCATGCGCGACGCGGCGCTGTTCCCGCTGCACTTCTTCCGCGGCCAGACCTTCGCCCTCGGCGTGCTCATCAGCTTCCTGGTCGGTGCCGTGATGTTCGGTGCCATCACCGTGATCCCGCAGTTCCTGCAGGTGGTGAAGGGGTCGAGTCCGACGATGGCCGGCTTCCAGATGCTGCCCGCCGTGCTGGGCATAGCGCTCGGATCGATCCTGTCCGGTCAGCTGATCGCCAGAACCGGCCGCTACCGGATCTTCACGATCGTCGGCGCCGTGCTGATCGCCGTCGCAGCCCTGCTGCTGCACACCGTGACCGCGCAGACCAGCCTGCCGGTGTTCATGGTGTTCATCTTCGTGCTCGGCCTGGGCCTCGGTAATCTGCTGCAGCCGCTGACCCTCGCGATCCAGAATGCGTTGCCGCCCAAGGACATGGGCGTCTCGACCGCAGCCGCCACGTTCTTCCGGCAGATCGGCGGCACGCTGGGCGTCGCGCTGTTCCTGTCGATCCTGTTCGCCCAACTGACGCCGGCGATCACCACCCAACTGCACGACGCTGCCCAGTCGCCCGAGTTCCAGCAGGCCGTCGCGGCCGCGGTGAACAGCGCCAACCCCGTCGAAGCCGGGATCGCGCGCGGCCTCATGAGCGGAGACCCGACCGCCGCACAAGCGTCGATGAACGACACGTCGTTCATCGAGCAACTGAATCCGACGCTCGCCGCACCGTTCAAGGACGGCTTCGCGACCGCGTTCGAGGCGGTCTACCCGCCGATCGTCGTCCTCGCCGTCGCGTCGCTGGTGCTGATCCTGATCTGGCGCGAGGTGCCGCTGCGTCAGAAGTCGGGCATCGACGAGGCACGATCCGACATCAGCTGACGTGTGCCCATGACGTCCGCGGCATCTGCATCCACCAGATCGCTGGACAGCAGGCCCGGCGACCGACAGGGACTTGTACGTAATCGAGTTCGATACGGTTGGACCGATATCGGGCGTAACAACGAATTCGACTCGCCGACAAAGGGTTCTGCGCTCGACATGCCGACCGCAAGCTGGGCTGGATGGATGACCTCACCGTCGTCGTGGAAGTTGTGTGCGGTGCGTCCCAGAACTGATGCGTTCCAGTGAGAGCCGGCGAGATCACGGAAACCTGCCAGCACTCCTTCGTTCATGAACGCTGCACGAATCTCAGATAGAACGCCGTGAACACCAGGACGATCCCGACATTCACCATCAACCGCCCCCAGAAATGGTGCCTGAAGAACAGGACGTCCACTACAACCACTACGGCTACCAGCGCGAGCACGTAGAGCACGACGGTTGCCTGTCTTCCCACCTTTCCTTTCTACTCTCCGAGTTCTCCTTCACAGACTGTCGTGTTCGACGCTCGCTGACCGAGGTCAAAGAACGAACGATATCTTTAGCCTGCGGCGGCACTGGTCCGTTGAGCTGCGCTCTTGCGTCATGGACGATGTCCACAACGGGGTGTTGGCCAGGGATTCGCTGCTGATTTCGCGGAGCCCTTTGTTATCGAGTCGATACTGTGGGATGGCGAAGTCAGATCACTCATCGTCGAGGGAAGGTTCTTCCAGTTCGAGTAGTGCGGCATCGTCCGGGTGGAGGTTCTCGTTCGGTTGCACCGAGCGGGTCAGCGAATCGTCCCGCTCGACATCGTCGGGAGTCTGGACGATCTGCAATCCCCGTTCCAGGACGTTTGTTCGCTCGAGATCGTCGCCGGACGAACCCGCGAAGAAGGCAGCGGCAACCGCGTCACGGACCAGCGCCTCCGCGAGGTCCCAGTCCTGGATGTAGTCCGCGACGGGAACCGACGGGTCCCGCCGCATCGCGGCATCGCTGCTGCACTCCTGGAAGTAGACCCCGACCAGTTCCTGGGACCGGTCCCATTGCTCCTTCAGACCGGACGCGACGGCCTTGACCCGCAACTGCGAACGGAGGTCGAGGGCAGCGGCGGACCTCATCGGCGGGGAGGCCCGAACCTGGTCGACGTAGTCGTCGAACCCGATAGCCGCGACATCCCCGACCGTGTTGACGATCGCCGGCCAGTTCTGCCCCAGATGGTCGAGGAGATCGCCGTCCGTGATGGTCGTCGACTCGATGTGTCGAACGATCGTCTCAAGCGATCTGTTCGGGTCGTCGTACACACCGTCCCGCTGTGCTTGACGAAGCCATTCCATCTCCACGGCCGTTGCATCACCTGGAACCGATGCCGCGAGCTCGAACGCCTCGCTGGCGGACAATTGTGTACCGGTAGCGACCTGCGGTCCCCACGCGGCGCCGCGGACGCGCAGCAACTCTCCTGCGCGCTGCATGACGTCCGTCAATCGCTGCGCTGTGCTTCCGTGGCGACTGCACCTTCACCGTCCCTTCAACACCGTCGTGGATTGGTCTGGAGAAACTGGAAACCAATGCGAACGCTACCGGGCAGGCGGTTTCGCTGATCGGCCGATGGGAAGTTGCTTGTCGGTGACGTGTCCTTGGACTGGTACTTCCACGCTCCGATCGTCACGGCGGTGAGGACCACGACTGCCGCAACGACCACGAGAGTTGTCAGCCCCTAGAATGTCTTCGAGGTCACTCGCTGTTTGTGACACTCGTGGCCGCCCACCCCGCAGGGGTGGGCGGCCACAGAGTTGGTGGTGTGGTGGGAGCCGGTCAGGATCCGAAGATCGGGCCGAGGGAGCCGGTTGCCGAGGATTCGGAGGTGACCGACGCGAGCGCGAGGGAATGGAAGCCGCCGGCGGCGACGGCGGTGTAGGTCTGCCCGATAGGCGGCGCCGGCACGACGGACACCTCGTAGGCGTTGTTTCCCCAGCCGATCACCTGTCCGGCGGAGGTCAACGCGACGGAATGGGCGCGGCCAGCGGCGATCGCGGTGTAGGTCTGCCCGGCCGGCGGGGCCGGCACGGCGGTCTGCCTGAATTCGTTGCTTCCCCAGGCGATCACCTGTCCGGCGGAGGTCAACGCGAGGGAATGGGAGCGGCCGGCGGCGATCGCGGTGTAGGTCTGCCCGGCAGGCGGGGCCGGCACGGCGGTCTGACCCTCGTTGGTGTATCCCCAGGCGATCACCTGCCCGGCGGAGGTCAGTGCCAGCGAATGGGAGTAGCCGGCGGCGATCGCGGTGTAGGTCTGCCCGGCAGGCGGGGCCGGCACGGCGGTCTGACCCTCGTTGGTGTATCCCCAGGCGATCACCTGTCCGGCGGAGGTCAGTGCGAGGGAATGGAAGCCGCCGGCGGCGATCGCGGTGTAGGTCTGCCCGGCCGGCGGGGCCGGCACGGCGGTCTGACCCTTGTAGTCTCCCCAGGCGATCACCTGACCGGCGGAGGTCAACGCGAGGGAATGGGAGCCGCCGGCGGCGACGGCGGTGTAGGTCTGCCCGGCCGGCGGGGCCGGCACGGCGTTCTGACCGTTGTCGCCCTCGGGGGCCACCTGCCCGTTGTCGTTGTTTCCCCAGGCGGCCACCTGCCCGGCGGAGGTCAACGCGAGGGAATGGTAGAGGCCGGCGGCGATCGCGGTGTAGGTCTGCCCGGTAGGCGGCGTCGGCACGGCGGTCTGCCCGTCGTAGTTGTATCCCCAGGCGATCGCCTGGCCGCTGGGCGGGACCGGGACCCCGACCGGGACCCCGACCGGGGCCGCGGCCGCGGGAGCGGCCAGCGCCACGGCGATACCGGTCGCGGCGAGAGCCGTCAGGACCGTACGCCGGAATCGGGGCGCGCGGCGGCCGGTCGAGTGTCGGGGCGGAGCGTCCCCACCGTGTGGTGAGGCCGGGGCGGCGAGCAGCATCGAGATCGGTTCCTTCGTATGAGAGTGGTGAACGGTGACCACCAGCAGGCGGACGTAGCGGCGGCACCACTCGGAAGCACGCAAAACCGGATAGTCGGCCCACTGCAAATTCGCACCATAACAGGGCAAATCGGAGGGCATAAGTGGCAATCAGGAGAGATAGCCGAAAGTGGCCAAATACCGAGGGCGCATCCGGGAGTCGGCCGCAACTCGCGGTCGAGATTTGCGAGCGCAGCGCGCGAAGTCGAGGCGAAGGACGTTCGTTCGCGTGCGTAGCGGGATCAGATCCGCCGCATTACCGACACCACCTTGCCGAGGATGACGGCCTCGTCGCCGTCGATGACCTCGTAGGCGGGGTTGCGGGGCTCTAGGTACACGTGGCCGTTCCGACGGCGCAGCACTTTCACTGTGGCCTCGCCGTCGATCATCGCGGCGACGATCTCGCCGGAATGGGCCTCGTCCTGGCGGCGCACCACGACGGTGTCGCCGTCGCAGATCGCGGCGTCGACCATGGACTCGCCGCGCACCCGCAGCGCGAACACGGTGCCGGAGCCGACGAGCTCACGCGGCAGGGCCAGCACCTCGTCGGCGTGCTCCTCCGCGAGAATCGGTGCGCCGGCCGCGATGTCACCGACGACGGGAACCGCCACCGTGTTCTCCGTCGCCCGTCCCGGCGCGGAACCGGCGAGGAAGGGGCGCACGTCCAGCTGGCGGGTCATCGCCCCGCCGCGGCGCAGGAAACCGCTGTCCTCGAGGATCCGCAGATGCTTGGACACCGTCGACGTCGAACGTAGTCCCACCGCGTCCGCGATCTCACGGGTACTCGGCGGGCACCCGTACGCGTCGACCCAGTCCCGGATCGTCAGCAGGATCCGTTGCCGGCGGGGCGGCAGGGTGGAGGCGTCGAGGCCACCGAACATGTCGAGATCGTCGTAACCGGTCACCCGGCGAATGGTAGTGGGGGCCGGGGACACCCCCGGAAACAGCGAAGGTGTGGGACCACGAACGTGATCCCACACCTTCACCGGTGGTTACTTCAGTGTCCGCCGTTCGCCTTCAGACGCTCGACGGCCTCCGCGATGACCTTCTCCGCCTCGGCGCGACCGACCCAGTCGGCGCCCGTGACGTGCTTGTTCGGCTCGAGATCCTTGTAGTGCACGAAGAAGTGCTTGATCGCGTCCAGTTCGAACTGCGCGACGTCGGCCAGGTCCTGGATGTGATCCCAGCGCGGGTCACCCGCGGGGACACACAGCACCTTGTCGTCGCCGCCGGCCTCGTCGACCATCTTGAACATGCCGACCGGGCGAGCCTCGACGATGACGCCGGGGAACACGGACTCGGGCAGCAGCACCATCGCGTCCAGCGGATCGCCGTCCTCGCCGAGGGTGTTCTCGATGTAGCCGTAGTCGGCGGGGTAGCCGAAGGAGGTGTAGAGGTAGCGGTCCAGCTTCACGCGGCCGGTCTCGTGATCGACCTCGTACTTGTTGCGCTGGCCCTTGGGGATTTCGATGGTGACGTCGAACTCCACGTCTTGTCCTCACTGTCCTGTCTGCGGCTGCCGCCTCGGTAGACGGTTCGGGAAAAGGGTAGCGGGTCGGCGATACTGTGTTGTGCAGGTGCCGGGCACTTGGTCGGCCCCTCGCGCGAAACGGTCTGAGTAGTCCGAGAAGTCGGTGGAGCGAGAACCCGGAGGGATGTTGGCGGGCGAGGGAAAGAAGAAGATCGGCACCCTGGCGGGGCGTCGACGCCGAAATATCCGGATCCTGATGGCGTTGGCGGCTGTGCTCGTCCTCGCCGCCGCCGGCACCACGATCGTGGTGATGCAGCGCGGGACCGCCACCGCCGCCGAGGACGTGGTCGCCGCGCCCCCGGAGCCGTCGCCCATCAGCGCGACACCGCAGGTGGCGCCGCTGTCCGACGACGCCCCGATGCCGACGCCGCAGGCACTGGCGGCGGCCCTCGCGCCGGTCGTGGCCAACCCCGCGCTCGGCGCGTTCACCGGTTCCGTCGCCGACGCCCTCACCGGCAACGTGCTGTGGAGCCAGAACCCGGACACCCCGATGACGCCGGCATCGACCACCAAGATCCTCACCGCGGCCGCCGCGATGCTCGCGCTGCCCGCCGACCACCGGGTCGCGACGCAGGTGGTGCAGGGCTCGCGGCCCGGTGAGATCGTCCTCGTCGGCGACGGCGACCCGACGCTCACCGCGCAGCCGGCAGGGCAGCCGGGCTACTACCCGGGGGCACCGCGCATCGCGGACCTCGTCGAGCAGATCCAGCGCGCGGGCGCGCCGGTGGACAGCATCGTCGTCGACACCAGCGCGTACACCGGCCCGACGATGGCACAGGGCTGGATGCCCGACGACGTCGCCGCCGGCTACATCGCGCCCACCGAACCGCTCATGATCGACGGTGGCCGGATCTCGCCGCTCGCCGACGAGTCGCCGCGCAGCGCCACCCCCGCGCTCGACGCCGGCCGCGTCCTGGCGCAGGCCCTCGGCATCGACCCCGCCCGTGTCACCCTCGGCAAGGCCGAATCCGGTGCCGCCCCCGTCGCGAGCGTGCTGTCGGCGCCGCTGCGCGACCGGCTCGGTCAGATGATGCGCAAGTCGGACAACGTGCTCGCCGAGGCCATCGCCCGCGAGGTCGCGGGCGCGAAGAACGCCGAACGATCGTTCGCGGGTGCCACCGCGTCCATCTCGCAGACGCTGTACGACGCCGGTTTCGGGATGGACGGGCTCACCCTGCACGACGGCAGCGGCCTATCCGTCGACAACCGCATTCCCGCCCGGCTCCTCAACGAGACGCTCACGGCCGCGGCCGGCGACACCAAGCCGCAGTTGCGGCCCATGCTCGACGACCTGCCCGTCGCCGGCGCCACCGGCACGCTCTCGGACCGGTACGCCTCGGGGGACCGGACCGGCGCGGGTTGGGTGCGGGCCAAGACGGGAACTCTCTCGGTCGCCAGCGTGTTGACCGGATATGTCGTCGACGTCGACGGCCGGGTCCTCACCTTCGCGCTGATGTCCAACAACAGTCCACCGGAGGCGAGCCGTCCCGCGCTGGACGCGGTCGCCGGGGCGCTGCGGCTGTGCGGATGCCGGTGAGTTGAGGGGAAGTGAGCGGTGAGGTGACGGAGCCGGAGAGCGGATTCGGGAATGCGGTGGACTGGAGTCTGGCCGCCCGGACGGGTGCGCGGCTGGCTCCGGCCGGGCCGTCGACGTCCCGGTACACCGCGCAGGCGGTGGTGGCGGAACTCAAGTCCGCGTCGATCCGGGCGGAGGGCCCGGTCCGGGAGGTCACCGGTCTCGCGGACGGGCTGCCGATCCCGACCGCGCAGGTCGTGGACCGGGCCGGCTGGATCCGTGCCGCCGCGCACTCGATGGCGCAGCTGACCGGGACCGACATCGATGCCGCGCAGCGCACGCTGATCGCCGGCAAGCCCGGTGGTGTGCAGGCCGGAGCGATGCTGGCCTACCTGTCGTCCGCGATTCTCGGCCAGTACGACCCGTTCACCGGCGAACACGGCACCCTGCTGCTGGTGGCGCCCAACGTGCTGCAGGTCGAGCGCACCCTGAAGGTGCCGCCCAGCGACTTTCGGCTGTGGGTGTGCCTGCACGAGGTGACCCACCGGGTGCAGTTCTCGTCGGCGTCGTGGATGGGCGAGTACATGCGCCAGTCCGTCGCCACCCTCGGCGAGTCGACCGACGAGCCGATGGGCGAGTTCGTCGCCCGGCTGTCCGGGGCACTGCGCGACCGCCGCCGCGGCGAGGACCTGCCCGCCGACCAGCGCGGAGTCATCGGGCTCCTGCGGGCCACCCAGGCCGAACCGCAGCGCCGAGCGCTGGACCGGATGCTGATGCTCGGCACCGTCCTCGAAGGGCACGCCGACCACGTGATGGACGCCGTCGGGCCCGAGGTCGTGCCGTCGGTGGTGCGGATCCGCAATGCGTTCGACGCGCGCCGCCGCCGCAAGAGCAACCCGGTGCAGCGACTGGTGCGGGCACTGCTCGGCATGGACGCCAAGATGGCGCAGTACGTGCGCGGCAAGAGCTTCGTCGACGCCGTCGTCGCGCGCGTGGGTATGGAGCAGTTCAACGCCGTCTGGTCCGGGGCCGAGGCCATGCCGACCGTCGACGAGATCGACAACCCCGACGCCTGGATCACCCGGGTGCTGGGGTGACGGTGCCCGCCGTCCTGCCCGAGGCCCCCGCGATCCTCGAGATCCGGCACGCGGTGCGTGCGTGGCTGGCGCGGCACGAACCGGCCGGTGGTGTGGTCGTCGCGCTCTCGGGCGGGGCGGACTCGCTCGCGCTGACCGCGGCCGCCGTCGCCGAGGCACCCGCGGTGCGGGCACTGGTCGTCGACCACCGCCTGCAGGACGGGTCCGGTGACGTCGCCGCCGTCGCGGCCTCCCGGGCGCTCGCACTGGGCTGCGCCGGCGCCGACGTCGTGGCGGTGGACGTGACGGGCCCGGGAGGACTCGAGGCCGCCGCCCGCGCCGCCCGGTACGCCGCTCTCGATGCGGGCCGGAGCGGTCGGCCCGTCCTGCTCGGGCACACCCTCGACGACCAGGCCGAGACGGTGCTGCTCGGTCTGGCCCGGGGTTCCGGGGGACGTTCGATCCGTGGCATGGCCGAGTACGACGCGCCGTGGGGGCGTCCGTTGCTCGGGGTGCGCCGCGCGACGACACGGACCGCGTGCGCCGAACTGGGGCTCGAACCGCACGAGGACCCACACAACTCCGATCCCGGGTTCACCCGGGTGCGGCTGCGCACCGAGGTGCTGCCGCTGCTCGAGGACGTCCTCGGGGGCGGTGTCGCCCCGGCCCTGGCCCGCACCGCCGAGCAGCTCCGCGAGGACGGCGAGGTGCTCGACACACTTTCTCGACAGGCCCTGGCGGCGGCCCGCGACGGCGACGACCTCGTCGTCGAGCGGCTGATCTATGTCCCGGTCGCGGTGCGGCGCCGTGTCCTGCGGTTGTGGCTCCACGACTGCGGTGCGAAGGCGTTGACCGACCGGCAGTTACGTGCCGTGGACGAACTGGTCGGGCGGTGGCGGGGGCAGGGTGGTGTCGCAGTCGGGGGCGGAAGACCGGGAGTCAGGTTGGTTGCATCCCGGCGGCGTGGCAGGCTGTCGGCGGGGTTCGTGAACGACTGAAGGGAATGCTCCGTGTACGAGGGCGACATCGCATCGGTACTCATCTCCGAGGAGCAGATCAAGGAGCGCACGGCCGAACTGGCCGAGGCCATCGCCGAGCGCTATCCGGTGGGCGCGCCGGAAGGTGACCTGCTGCTGGTGGGTGTCCTCAAGGGCGCCATCTTCTTCATGACCGACTTCGCGCGGGCACTGTCGATCCCCACCCAGATGGAGTTCATGGCCGTCAGTTCGTACGGCTCGTCGACGTCGTCGTCCGGTGTCGTGCGGATCCTCAAGGACCTCGACAAGGACATCGCCGGTCGCCACGTGCTGATCGTCGAGGACATCATCGACTCCGGTCTGACGCTGTCGTGGCTGATGCGCAACCTCAAGACCCGCAACCCGGCGTCGCTCGAGGTCGTGACGCTGCTGCGCAAGCCCGAGGCGTGCAAGGTCGACATCGAGGTCGCGCACGTCGGCTTCGACATCCCCAACGAGTTCGTCGTCGGCTACGGCCTGGACTACGCCGAGCGCTACCGCGACCTGCCCTACATCGGCACCCTCGACCCCAAGGTGTACGGCGGATAGTTCCCCTGCGACACCACGCGCTCGAGGGCGCGTAGGTCCTCTTCGAGCAGGCGGAACAGCCAGTACACCAGCACGAAGGCGACCACACCGCCGACGCACAGCACCCGCACCGCGTAGATGACGACGGAGATTTCGTCGGGGGACAGGAACGTCACCCCGGCGACTCCGACCAACGGCACCGATGCGGCCACCGCCAGATACAGGGTGCTGCGGCGGTCCAGTCCGCGTAGCCGGCGCTCGTCGCTGCTGCTGGTGATGCCGTGCGGCAGCAGCGACGGATACAGGCAGCGGACGGCGTAGAAGCTGACGACGAAGAACGGGTACGCGACGGCGACCGCGCCGCACACGATCTGCGATCCCAGGAAGTGCACGTACGCGCCATGCGGGATGCTGCCCGCCGCGAACTGCAGCGAGACGGGGAAGACGATCCCCGCGACCAGCCACAGCGTGAACACCACGGCCACGATCCGGTCGCCCATCAGCAGCGTGTCGGCGCGGGCCCGCGCGAGGGTCGCGGCGTCGTAGGACTTGCCCTTGCGCAGGCCACGGGGCACCGAGATGACGTGCCGGCAGAAGTACACGATCAGCAGGAACCCGAGAGGGAACAGGGTGCTGTTGATCACCTGCGAGATCTCGACGAACCGCTGCTGCGCCTCCGGGGAGAGTTCCTCGATGATCAGCGTCTGGTTGTGGTGGTAGTTGTACATCGCGGCCAGCGCGTTCGGCACGCCCACCCCGACCGCGACGATGGGGATCATCCACGGCCGCAGCCGGGCCCGCCAGCTGTTCGGCGGCGGATCGACGAGGTCGCGGGCGCGCGCGTCCAGGCACAGGTCGAACTGCTGCGCCAGTTCGGCGCCGGTCGCCCAGCGCCCCTCGGGATCGGGGGCCAGGCACGTCAGCAGTACGCGTCGCAGCGCGGCGGGACAGTCGTCGGGCAGATCGGACTGGAACTGCGGGTCGATGTCGCGTCGGCGCAGCGCGAGCATCCGCTCGAGGGACGTCGCCGACTCGCCGGCGCCCTGCTCGTCCGCGAAGGGCCGGCGACCTGTGAGCAGCTCCCACAGCATCACACCGAGCGCGTAGACATCGCTGCGGACGTCGAGGTCGGCCGCCGATCCGGCCATGTCGGGATGGCAGGCCTCCAACTGCTCCGGCGACATGTAGGCCAGCGAGCCGCCGAAGTACGCGACCGGGCTGGTGCCGGCGACGCAGTCGCTGAAGCTGATGTTGAAGTCCGCGAGCTTCGGGACGCCCTCCGACGTCAGGAGCACGTTCGCGGGCTTGATGTCCCGGTGCAGGACGCCGCGGCTGTCGGCGTAGTCGAGGGCGTCGGCGAGCCGTCGGCCCAGCCATGCCACCGTCTCGGGCCACGTCAGCCCGGCGATCTCGTCCCGCACGCTCGAGTCGCTGGGACGGATCTCGCCCTTGCGTTCGAGGGTCTCGTCGATCGCGTCGAGCAGCAGCCGGCCGGTGCGCGGGTGCTCGGGATCGTCCGGCTCCTCGCGCACGCGGCGCAGCACACCGAGCAGCGTGCCGCCCGGCACGTACTGCATGTACAGCAGCTTCAGCTCGCGGTCCGTGAGGAGCCGCTGGTCGAACACCCGCACGATGTAGTCGTGGTCCAGCTGGGCGAGGGTCTGCGGCTCGGTGCCGTGGTCGTGCGAGATCTTCACCGCGACCAGTCGTTGCATCGACCGCTGCCGCGCCAGGAACACGCGTGCGAACGACCCGCGGCCGAGCCCGGTCAGCAGATCGAAGTCGTCGATGCAGTCGCCGACGTCCACCTGGTCGAGGGCGTGCTGCGCGCCGGGCTGTGCGATCAGCGTGCTGCGGTAGTCGCCCGCGCCGTTGCCGACCCGGGCCAGCTGCTCGGCGAGTGCGGGGAACTCGCGCGCGTACGCCTCCGCGTCGGCGACCCGGCCGCAGCGTCGGCGCAGGTGGAAGTCCTCGTAGATCAGGTCGAGGGGCAGCGGCTTCGCGTGCAGGTCCGGGAACTCGGAGTGATAGTCCGTCAGCGGCTTCGGCCGGTCGGTCCGCAACAGCCGGTAGTCGAGATCGACCTTGATCAACTCCACCAGCGCGGCGCGGCGCAACGCGTCGCCCACGGCCAGCCCGCCGGGCAGGAACGTCTCGATGTCGGGCGGCTCGCCGGTGGTCTCCCACTCGGCCGCGAACCGGGCCACCACGTCCGCCAGGAACGTGACGGTCTGCGCGCCGAGATCCGGCGGCGCCCCGGCGGCGGCCGTGGGAGCCGTCGTCGCAGCGAGGTCCGCCGAACCAGCGCTTGCCGAACCTGGGCCATCCATCACTCGTCACCGTTCGGGAGAGGGCAGCGGCCGGAAGGGTGGGGTGAACTCACCCCTCGGGGTACTCGAAATGATATCGCCGTCGGCGGCATACTCGGCAGGTGCAGGATCACCTGGTCGAGGAGTTCACCGCAGTTTCCATCGCTGCCCGCGTGCGTTCCGGTGCGCTGTCGCCGGTAGATGTCGTCGCGGACGCGCTCCGCCGCATCGAGCAACGCAACCCGCGGATCAACGCGTTCGTGCGCGTGCTGGGGGAGCGGGCTCGCGCCGAGGCTCAGGCCCTGGCCTCGCACCCCGACCTGTCGAGCCTGCCGCTGGCCGGGGTGCCGGTCGCGATCAAGGACAACGTCGAGGTCGAAGGCGAGCCGATGCGTGACGGGTCGGCGGCGACCGATCCGGGCCCGTCCACCCACGACCACCCCACGGTGGCCAGGCTGCGCGCGGCCGGGGCGATCCCGGTGGGGCTGACGGCGGTGCCCGAGCTGTGCGTCTGGGGTGCCGTCGACTCACCCGGCGTGATCACGCGCAATCCCTGGAATCCGGACCGGGTCCCCGGCGGCTCGTCCGGTGGTTCCGCCGCCGCCGTCGCCGACGGCATGGTGCCGATCGCGCTGGCGGCCGACGGCATGGGCTCGATCCGGATCCCGTCGGCCGCGTGCGGAGTGTTCGGCATCAAGCCGGGCCGTGGTCTGGTGCCGGCCGAGCTGGGCGCGCACTCGTGGTTCGGGATGTCGGAGAACGGGCCGATCGCGACCACCGTGGAGGATGCGGCGCTGATGCTGTCGGTGCTGGCCGACGATCCGTCGCTGGCTGAGATCCCGGAGTCGCGACCCCTGCGCGTCGGTGTCGCGGTCAACCCGGCGTCGCCGATCCTGCGCGTCGACGCGGACTGGGCGCGCGGTGTCGAGCAGACCCGGCTTGTCCTCGCGGAGGCCGGACACCGGACCAGCGAGACGAGGGTGCCGTACCCGCCGAACATGTCGGCGGCGTTCCTGCGCTGGTTCGCCGGCACCGCCGACGACGCCGCCGACCTCGATCCCGCGTTGCTGCAGCCGCGGACCTGGTGGCACGCCGCGATCGGGCGGGCCGTCAACCGGGCGGGGCTGGTGCGGTCGTCGCAGGTGGACCGTCTCGATGCGCGAATGCGGTCCTTCTTCATCGCGTACGACGTGGTGTTGACGCCGTCGCTGGCCCAACCGCCGATCGAGGCGCTCCCGTGGAGCGAGAAGTCGTGGGCGGCCAACCTTGTCGCAAATGTACGATATGCCCCGTTCAGCGCGATGTGGAACGTGCTCGGCTGGCCGGCTGCCAGCGTGCCGGTCGGTATGCACCCCACGTCGGGTACGCCGATCGCGGTCCAGATCGTCGCACCGCCGGGCGGGGAATCGACGGTGCTCGCGGTCGCGGCCGAACTCGAGCGGCGACAGGCCTGGCCTCGCCACGCACCCGTGTGACTTGCGGCACGTATCGTCCTGTGTCGAGTGAGTTCGGCGGCCAGCGGGAACCGGCGGGGGGCCGGCGTGCGTTGAACGGATTGACTCCACTTCTCGGAGTGGATGGCTGCTACCAGGCGTCGAGCATCATCGTTCGCGGTAATCTGAGGTGTCCGAGCAGCCCGAACGCCGACTGTCCGGGGATCCGGACGGTCGACCCCGTACCTGCACGAGCGTAGCCCGCACTATCGAAAGGACCGGCCGCCGTGGCCGAACCTGTATGAACCGCAAGACTGTGTTCCGCAACCTGGCGATAGTCGCTGGAATCCTGTTGGTGATCTACGCCTTCAGTTACTTCGGTAACGACACGCGCGGGTTCAAGTCGGTCGACACCTCGGTGGCGATCTCGCAGCTCGACTCCAAGAACGTCGAGAAGGCGCAGATCGACGACCGCGAGCAGCAGGTGCGCCTGTGGCTCAAGGACGGCAACGAGGCGACCCAGGATTCGAAGCAGATCATCGCCAAGTACCCGAACGCGGCGTCCGAGCAGATCTTCGACAAGGTCTCCGGATCCGGGGCGCAGGAGTTCAACACCAGCGTCACGCAGGAGAGTTGGCTGACGTCGCTCCTGCTGTTCGTGCTGCCGATGATCATCCTGCTGGGCATCTTCTTCTTCGTCATGAACCGCATGCAGGGCGGCGGGCGCGGCGGAATGATGGGCTTCGGCAAGTCCAAGGCCAAGCAGCTGTCGAAGGACATGCCCAAGACCACCTTCGCGGACGTCGCGGGCGCCGACGAGGCGGTCGAGGAGCTCTACGAGATCAAGGACTTTCTCCAGAATCCGGCTCGCTACCAGGCGTTGGGCGCGAAGATCCCGAAGGGCGTGCTGCTCTACGGTCCTCCTGGTACCGGCAAGACGCTGCTGGCGCGCGCCGTCGCCGGTGAGGCCGGCGTGCCGTTCTTCACGATCTCCGGTTCGGACTTCGTCGAAATGTTCGTCGGTGTCGGCGCCTCGCGTGTCCGCGACCTGTTCGAGCAGGCCAAGCAGAACAGCCCGTGCATCATCTTCGTCGACGAGATCGACGCGGTCGGCCGCCAGCGTGGCGCCGGCCTCGGCGGTGGCCACGACGAGCGCGAGCAGACCCTCAACCAGTTGCTGGTCGAGATGGACGGCTTCGGCGACCGCACCGGCATCATCCTGATCGCCGCGACCAACCGCCCCGACATCCTCGATCCCGCACTGCTGCGTCCCGGACGTTTCGACCGGCAGATCCCGGTCGGCGCGCCCGACCTGGCCGGCCGCCGCGCGATCCTCAAGGTCCACTCGCAGGGCAAGCCGATCGCGCAGGACGCCGACCTCGAGGGTCTGGCCAAGCGCACCGTCGGCATGTCCGGTGCGGACCTGGCGAACGTCATCAACGAGGCCGCGCTGCTCACCGCGCGCGAGAACGGCACCGTGATCACCGAGGCGGCGCTCGAGGAGTCCGTCGACCGCGTGATCGGTGGTCCGCGCCGCAAGAGCCGGATCATCTCCGAGCACGAGAAGAAGATCACCGCGTACCACGAGGGCGGTCACACGCTCGCGGCGTGGGCGATGCCGGACATCGAGCCGATCTACAAGGTCACGATCCTGGCCCGCGGCCGCACGGGCGGTCACGCGATGACCGTGCCCGAGGACGACAAGGGCCTGATGACGCGGTCCGAGATGATTGCTCGACTGGTGATGGCGATGGGCGGTCGTGCCGCCGAGGAGCTCGTGTTCCACGAGCCCACGACGGGCGCGTCCTCCGACATCGACCAGGCCACCAAGATTGCGCGCGCGATGGTCACCGAATACGGCATGAGCGCCAAGCTCGGTGCGGTCCGCTACGGCCAGGAACAGGGCGATCCGTTCCTGGGTCGGTCGATGGGCATGAACTCCGACTACTCGCACGAGGTCGCCCGCGAGATCGACGAGGAGGTGCGCAACCTGATCGAGGCCGCGCACACCGAGGCGTGGTCCATCCTCAACGAGTACCGCGACGTCCTCGACATCCTGGCGCGCGAGCTGCTCGAGCGGGAGACGCTCACCCGGAAGGATCTCGAGCAGATCTTCACGAGCGTCGAGAAGCGTCCGCGGATCACCGCGTTCAACGTCTTCGGTGAGCGCACGCCGTCGGACAAGCCGCCGATCAAGACGCCGCGCGAACTCGCGGTGGAGCGCGGCGAGACGTGGCCGCCGACCGTCGAGCCCGAGCCGACGCCGGAGGTGCCGCAGCCGACCTTCGTCAAGCGCGATACGGTGCCGACCCCGCCCGCCAACGGGCACGCGGCACCCGATCCGTCGCGGCACCAGCAGCAGGCGCACCCGCAGCAGCCGGCCGCGCCGGTGCAGGGCACGCGACCGGACTACGGCGCCCCCGCGGGCTGGTCGGCCCCGGGCTGGCCCCCGCAGGAACCGGACGGCCGGGGTCGCCCGCAGAACCCGAGCGGCTGGCAGCCGTATCCGCAGTGGGAGCCGCCGCAGCAGCAGCGGCCCACCGATCCCGAGGGACGTCCGGTCCACCGACCTGGCGATCAGGGGACCGGACGGTCTGATGACGATGCGCGGACGCAGGCATGGGAGGGGCCGAGCGGCCCGCAGTAGTCGGCTCGGAACTAGGCTTAGCCCTGGCTCACCCCGTTTCGGTGTGGGTCAGGGCATTCAGCCCCGATACTGGAGGTGCGGTCGGTTGTCGGTGAATCAGCTGGGGAGTGAGCCGGTCGCGCTCATGACGGGAAGGCCTTTCGATCAGGCACGGGCCGAGGCCGCGGTTCGCGAACTCCTGATTGCGGTCGGTGAGGATCCCGACCGCCCGGGTCTGCTCGATACTCCGGCGCGCGTTGCGCGCGCATACCGTGAGGTGTTCGCGGGTCTCTACACCGACCCGGACGACGTACTGAACACGACGTTCGACGAGGGCCACCAGGAACTGGTGCTGGTCCGCGACATCCCCATGTACTCGACCTGCGAGCACCACCTGGTCTCGTTCCACGGCGTCGCGCACGTGGGCTACATCCCCGGCCCGACCGGTCGGGTGACGGGCCTGTCGAAGCTGGCACGTCTGGTCGATCTCTACGCGAAGCGCCCGCAGGTGCAGGAGCGGCTCACGAGCCAGATCGCCGACGCGATGATGCGCAAGCTCGATCCCCGCGGCGTGATCGTCGTGGTCGAGGCCGAGCACCTGTGCATGGCGATGCGCGGCATCCGCAAGCCCGGTGCCAGCACTACGACGTCGGCGGTGCGGGGGCTGTTCCAGTCGAACTCCGCCTCCCGTGCCGAGGCTCTGGATCTGATCCTCCGCAAGTGATCGCCTTACCGAACCCGGGCCGCCCCGTCGTGATGGGCGTCCTCAACGTGACCGCCGATTCGTTTTCCGACGGGGGCCGATTCCTCGACCGGGACGCCGCCGTCGCACACGGAGTGCACCTGCACGATCTCGGCGTCGACATCGTCGACGTGGGGGGTGAGTCCACCCGGCCCGGGGCCGCCCGCGTCGACCCGGAGGTCGAGGCGGCCCGGGTGGCGCCGGTGATCGCCGCGCTCGTCGCGGAGGGTGTCACCGTCAGCGTCGACACGATGCGGGCATCGGTGGCGCAGGCCGCGATCGAGGCCGGTGTCACCATCGTCAACGACGTGTCGGGTGGACGCGCTGACGCGGACATGGCCAGGGTCGTCGCCGACGCCGGTGTGCCCTGGATCCTCATGCATTGGCGGCCCACCGGCGGGTTCGTCCACGCCGGCGGGTCGACCCACTACGACGACGTGGTCCGCGACGTCCGGGACGAGCTGATGGTCCAGGTGGACGCGGCCGTCGCGGCCGGGGTGGACCCGAAGGCGATCGCCCTCGATCCGGGCCTCGGTTTCGTCAAGGATCCGCACCACAACTGGCAGCTGCTCAATCGGCTCCCGGAACTGGTCGATCTGGGTTTCCCGGTCCTGATCGGCGCGTCCCGTAAGCGTTTCCTCGGCTCGCTGCTCGCGGACGCCGACGGCACCGTGCGCCCACCGGCCGGCCGCGAGGTCGCGACGGCGGTCGTGTCCGCGCTCGCGGTGACCCACGGTGCGTGGGGCGTGCGGGTGCACGACGCGCAGGCCTCGCTCGACGCGATCGCGGTCGCGGGGGCGTGGGCGCGGGGTTCCCAGAGCCCGAGTCCCAGCGGTGATGTGCCAGGAGGCGGCGGTGAGTGATGGCAGTGATGTCTCGGGCGATCGCATCGAGTTGCGGGGGCTGAAGGTCCGCGGCAACCACGGTGTGTTCGATCACGAGAAGCGGGACGGTCAGGACTTCTTCGTCGACGTGACGCTGTGGATGGATCTGGCGCCGGCTGCCGCGTCGGACGATCTGAAGGACACCTTCGACTACGGCGACCTCGCTCAGCGTGCGGCGACGATCGTCGGGGGACCTGCGCGGGACCTGATCGAGACGGTGGCCGCGGAGATCGCGGACGACGTGATGCGCGACGCCCGCGTCCGGCGCGTCGAGGTGGTGCTGCACAAGCCGTCCGCGCCGATCCCGTTGACATTCGCCGATGTCGCGGTGGTCGCGAGTCGATCGCGCGCGGCCGCCGAGGGCTCCCGGTGAGTCGGGCGGTCCTGTCGATCGGCTCCAACATCGGGGACAGCCTCGCGCATCTGCAGGGTGTCGTCGACGGGCTCCGCGAGTGGATCGTGGTGGTCTCGCCGGTCTACGCGACCGCTCCGTGGGGCGGTGTCGAGCAGCAGGACTTTCTGAACGCGACGGTGATCGTCGATGATCCCGGCACCGACTGCCGGGGCTGGCTTCGACGCGGACAGCAACTCGAGGCCGCGGCCGATCGGATTCGTGAGCAGCGGTGGGGACCGCGCACGTTGGACGTCGACGTCGTCACGTGTGACGGGGTGCGCAGCGACGATCCGGAGCTGACTCTTCCGCATCCCCGCGCGCACGAACGCGCCTTCGTATTGGTGCCCTGGCTGGATGTGGACCCGGATGCGACGCTCGATGTGGGCGGGATCACCGTCCGCGTCGATGAGCTGGTCACGGGCCTCGACGCGGCCGAAAGAGCCGGAGTTCGCCGGACGGCGCTGCAACTGGAACTACGGTAGCCGTGATGAAGCCGACCCGGATCTGGGACCTGCTGTCGCTGGCACTGCTGGCCGCAGTCGCGACATGGTTGCTGGTGCGTGTCTCGTATGGCTCGCTGCCCCCGATTCCCATCTACGCCGGGGCATCGCTGTACCCGGTGGCGCTCATCGAGGTGGTGTTGGCGTTCGTGATCCGGGCCCGGGTTCGTGGGCACGCGATCGGCCCGGGGCCGCGTCAGCTGCACCCGATCACCGCGGCCCGAGCGGCGGCGCTGGCGAAGGCGTCGGCACTGGTCGGTGCGGCGAGTGCCGGCGTGTGGGCAGGTTTCCTGGTGTTCCTGTGGCCGCAGCGTTCGGAGTTGCGGGCGGCGGTGTCGGACAGTCCCGGCGCGATCGTCGGGCTGGTTGCCGCGGTCTTGCTGGTGGTGGCCGCGATGTGGCTCGAGCACTGTTGCCGGACTCCGGACGAGCCGCCGGACGAACCCGCGCACTGATCTGCGCAACCGGACAAACGGGATTGGCGCCCGGATGTGTCCGGGCGGAGGTTCCCTCTGAGTGCGGCTACCCTGATCTGCATGACGGTTCCGGGTCGCGCCAAGTCAGTACGCCGCAACCGGCGCAGTGCGAGCCAGATGATCATTGCAGGTCTCGTTGTGCTCGCCGTCGCCGCCTCTTTGTTCATGATCTTCAGCGAAAGCGTCCAGCTGCTGCGGGTCGGTTTGGTGATCGCGCTGTGGGCCGCGACACTCGGTGCAATCGCGATGACGAAGTACCGGCGCGAATCCGCCCTCGACAAGGCGAAGGTTCGCGACCTGCAGAAGGTGTACGAGCTGCAGTTGGAGCGCGAGATCGGCGCTCGCCGCGAGTACGAGTTGGGCGTCGAGGCCCGGGTTCGTGGAGAACTGGGCGCCGAGGCCGAGAACATCGCCGCGTTGCGCGAAGAGCTTGCGGCGCTGCGCAAGAACCTCGAGGTCTTGTTCGACGGACGCCTGCCCGAGGAGCGGGTGGCGTTGCGCGCGGAGTCGATGCGGGTCCAGGAGCTGGCAGGTGGCCCTCAGCCGTCGGCGCCGGGCCTGTTCCGGCCGGGCGCTCAGGCACCGGCGCGGAACAACGCCCCGCGGCCGGCACCGAACAGGCCGTCGTTCGCGTCGCCGTACGACGATCCGGTGACCGCCGAAACATCGGTCGTTCCACCCGAGCCGATCGACGTCGAGGTCGACGAGGTTGCCGAGCCGGTGGTGCCGCAGCCGGTCGTGCGGGCCGAGAAGGTCGAGCAGGTCAAGCCGGTCGAGCAGGTCAAGCCGGTCGAGCAGGTCAAGCCGGTCGAGCAGGTCAAGCCGGTCGAGCAGGTCAAGCCGGTCGAGCGGGTCAAGCCGGTCGAGCAGGTCAAGCCGGTCGAGCGGGTCAAGCCGGTCGAGCGGGCCACGCCCGTCGAGCGAGTCACGCGAGAAGAGCGGAAGCCGGCCCCCGCCGTCCAGGAGCGCGTTCAGGAGAAGAAGCCCGCACCCGTTCCCACTCTCGTTCCGGATCCCGACACCGGGGCCGACGCCGATGCGGACGCGGGCGGCGAAGTGCCCGCGTCGCGGCGGTCGCGTCGCCGCGCCGAGGACGCCGGGGACGCCGGGGGCGCGCACTCGAATGGGCTGTCGGTCGCCGAGATCATGGCGAACATGAAGTCGGCGGATTCGGGTGACGCCGAGCCGCGTCGCCGTCGCCGCGCCGAGTGATCGTCGAGGTCCCGCGGCTGTCGGTCGTGAAGTGAGCTGTAGATCACGTCACTAGCCCGTGGCGGCGTGTCTTCGCGCGGGGCTATTCTCTCCGCAGAACGTCTGGTACCCGCCGAGCGGGACTGGAACGAACGAGAGGACAAGTGTGACCTCTTTCGGGATCACCAACGGGCCTGCGCCTGCACGATTGACGGTAGGAATCGTCTCGGCGGGCCGGGTCGGAACTGCCGTAGGCGCCGCGCTCGAGCGGGTCGGTCATATCGTCGTCGCCTGTTCCGCGGTGTCCGACGCGTCCGTCCTCCGTGCCGAGACCCGGCTTCCCGACACCGAGATCCTGCCGGTGCCCGACGTCGCGGCCGGCGCCGAACTGCTGATTCTTGCCGTCCCCGACGATGAGCTCGCGGGCCTGATCAACGGCCTGGCCGCCACCGGAGCGGTGCGCCCCGGCACGATCGTCGTGCACACCTCCGGCGCCAACGGCATCGGGATTCTCGAGCCGCTCACCGCGCAGGGCGTCGTTCCGCTCGCGATCCATCCCGCGATGACCTTCACCGGTCACGCCGAGGACACCGCGCGTCTGTCCGACGCCTGCTTCGGCATCACTGCGGCCGACGACATCGGCTACGCGATCGGGCAGTCCCTCGTGTTGGAGATCGGCGGCGAGCCGGTGCGGGTCCGCGAGGACGTCCGCCCGCTCTATCACGCGGCCCTCGCGCACGGCAGCAATCACCTCGTGACGCTCGTCGTCGACGCGGTCGCGGCGCTGCGGGTGGCCCTCGAGGGGCAGGAACTGATGGGTCAGGAACTCGTCGGCGACGAGCCCAACGGGTTGCCCGAGCGGGTGCTGCAGCCGCTGCTGTCGGCGGCGCTGGACAACGCGCTACGGCGCGGGCAGTCGGCACTGACCGGGCCCGTGGCGCGTGGGGACGCGGCGGCGGTCGCGAAGCACCTCGAGGTGCTCGGGGACGTCGACCCGCAACTGGCCGCCGGATATCGGGCCCTGTCGCTGCGGACGGCGCAGCGCACGGGGGCCAAGCCGGAACTGATGGAAGTACTCGATGATCGGGAATGAGCAGGGAATGGGCACTGTGACCGAAGCTTCTGCACTGCAGGGCGGATACAAGCGCGGCGAACTGACCGTGCACCACGACCCCGCGATCGTGACGCGGGTGTCGAAGGCGCTGCGGGGCGTGGGCCGTCAGGTCGCGCTCGTCCCGACGATGGGTGCTCTGCATTCGGGGCACATCGAGCTGGTCCGCCAGGCGAAGCTGACCGGTGCGGTCGTGATCGTGTCGATCTTCGTCAATCCGCTGCAGTTCGGTGCGAACGAGGATCTCGACGCCTACCCGCGCACCCTCGACGCGGACCTGGAGTTGCTGCGCGCGGAGGGCGTCGAGCTGGTATTCGCGCCCAGCGCGAAGGCGATGTACCCGGAGGGCCCGCGCACCACGGTGCTGCCGGGTCCGCTCGGCGCCGAGCTCGAGGGTGCGAGCCGCCCGACGCACTTCGCCGGCATGCTCACCGTCGTCGCGAAGCTGCTGCAGATCGCGGCGCCCAATGCCGCGTACTTCGGTGAGAAGGACTACCAGCAGCTGACGCTGATCCGGCAGATGGTGCGCGACCTCAACTTCGACGTCCGGATCGTCGGCGTGCCGACCGTCCGCGAGCAGGACGGCCTGGCGCTGTCCTCCCGCAATCGCTACCTGGACGCGGAGCAGCGCGAATTGGCGACCGTCCTGTCGGCTGCGCTCGTCGCGGGGGCCCACGCGGCCGCCGGCGGTGCGGAGGGGATCCTGGCCGTCGCCCGCGACGTGCTCGCGTCCGTTCCCGGCGTCGAGGTCGACTACCTCGAGGTGCGCGGCGTGGACCTCGGCCCGGCTCCCGAGCGCGGTGACGGCAGATTGCTCGTCGCCGCCCGCATCGGTACCACTCGACTGATCGACAACGTCGGCGTCGCGGTGGGAACCGGATTCCTCGAGCGCGACCCCCAGCCGGGCGATCCGGCCACTGACGACCTCCTCTCCCACTGAAACCGAAGGGCCGAAGATGCTGCGCACCATGATGAAGTCGAAGATCCACCGTGCCACGGTCACGCACGCGGACCTGCACTACGTGGGATCGGTGACCGTCGATCAGGATCTGATGGAGGCGGCCGACCTGCTCGAGGGTGAGCAGGTCACGATCGTCGACATCGACAACGGCGCCCGCCTCGAGACGTACGTAATCACTGGCGAGCGCGGTTCGGGTGTCATCGGGATCAACGGTGCCGCAGCGCATCTGGTGAACCCGGGCGACCTGGTGATCCTTATCGCGTACGGCGTGATGGACGAGCAGGAGATTCGCGAGTACGCGCCGCGCGTGGTGTTCGTCGATGCCGACAACAAGCCGGTGGAACTCGGTTCGGATCCGGCGCACGCGCCCGAGGGCTCCGGACTGATCACCCCGCGGATGCTCTCCAGTCTGGTGTAGACGGTGCTCCTCACCGTCGACGTCCGGAACACCAACATCGTTCTCGGGCTGTTCACCGGCAGCGGTTCGCACTCGAAGCTGGTGCAGGACTGGCGGATGCGTACCGATCCCCGGTTGACCGCCGACGAGTTGGCGCTCAAGATCCGGGGACTGCTCGGCGTGAACGCAGAACAGGTCACCGGAGTCTCCGCGCTGTCGACGGTGCCGTCGGTGTTGCGCGAGATCCGGGTGATGCTCGGCCGGTACTGGGATCACGTGCCGCATGTCGTGGTGGAACCCGGTGTCCGGACCGGTGTCCCGCTGCTGGTCGACAATCCGAAGGAAGTAGGCGCCGACCGTATCGTCAACAGTCTGGCCGCGCACCACCTCTACGACAGTGCGTGCATCGTCGTCGACTTCGGCACCTCGACGTGTGTCGACGTCGTCTCCGCGAAGGGGGAGTTCCTCGGCGGGGCGATCGCGCCGGGGATCGAGATCTCCACGGACGCACTGGCTTCCCAGTCGGCGGCCCTCCGCAAGGTGGAACTGGTGCGGCCGCGCTCGGTGGTCGGCAAGAACACGGTCGAGTGCATGCAGTCGGGGGCGATCTTCGGGTTCGCCGGCCTGGTCGACGGTCTGGTCAGCCGGGTGCGCTCGGAGCTCACCGCTTTCGCGGGCTCGAACGTGGCCGTGATCGCGACCGGGGACAGCGCGCCGCTCATCATGCCGGAGTGCGCCACCGTGGAGCATCATGAGCCGGATCTGACGCTCGAGGGTCTGCGGCTGGTGTACGAGCGCAACCTCGCCCGGCGCGCACGGCGCACCGAGATCTGAGCGCCGGAGTAACCGGCGTCACTGCGCGTCCGGGGTTCCGTGGGCTTCCGTCGTCGCTGATGTTGTGTCACACTGTTCGACGTGTCCCGTTGCATGAGTGCCCAGGAGTGTTGTCGAGGCTGAACGCTGCCTTGACCAATTTCACTTCCTGGAGCTCTACTCATGCTTTCTGCATATTCTTTTGACGTCTTCACGTCTGCTTCCGACCGCGGTGCTCGCCGCTTCGATGCCGCGCCGCCCTCCCGTCTGCGCCCCGCCGACCTGCTGCGTATCACCGACCAGGGTGCCTCCGACGTCCTCGAAGGCCGTCACGACCACCTGCTGCCGGGCGCGTTCCCGACGCGGGAGCGGTGGTCGACCCGCCTCTACGCCGACGACGACGTCGACGTCTGGTTGATCAGCTGGGTACCCGACAGGTCCACCGAATTACATGACCATGCAGGCTCTTTCGGGGCTCTGACGGTGCTCAGCGGCAACCTCGCGGAGTACCGCTGGACCGGTGGCGAGCTGCGTCGCCGCACCCTCGAGGCCGGCGACCAGGCGTCGTTCCCGCTGGGATGGGTGCACGACGTGATGCGGGCTCCGGGCCCGGTCACCGTCACCACCGAACCCACGCTGAGCGTGCACGCGTACTCGCCGCCGCTCACCGCCATGTCCTATTACGAGGTCACCGATCGCGGGGCGTTGCGCCGCACCCGCACCGAGCTGACCGATCTGCCCGAAGGGGGCTCCAAGTGACCATCGACCAGATGCTCGACGACGCTCGTTCGCAGATCGACCGCATGTACGTCTTCGAACTCACCGAGGCCTACCGGCGCGGCGCCATCTTCGTGGACATCCGCCCGCAGGCGCAGCGCGCGCTCGAGGGCACGCTGCCCGGCGCGTTGGCGATCGAACGCAACGTCCTCGAATGGCGACTCGACCCCACCAGCAGCGCGCACCTGGCGCTCGCCGTCGACCACGACGTCGAATGGGTGATCGTGTGCTCCGAGGGGTACACCTCCAGCCTGGCTGCGGCGTCGCTGCGGCAGCTCGGGCTGAACAAGGCCACCGACCTCGTCGGCGGCTACAAGGCTATCAAGTCGGCCGGTCTGCTCGGCGCGCTGATGGGGGAGCGTCACTGCGCCCGCGAGCTGGCGACGGTCTCCGCCCACTGAGGTCACCGGCCGCTCGGCCGAATGTCACATACGTTCAGTTGGACTGAACGCGTGTGACATTCGGCCGGCGGCGGAACTCGCGTGGGCTCACACCGTGGTGTCTGGTGAACGCTGCGGTGAGCGCGAACGGACTGGAGTAGCCCACCGCGGCGGCTATCGACGACACCGTCCGCCCGGGATCCGACAGCAGGTCCGCGGCGACGGACAGGCGCCATCCGGTCAGGTAGCCGACCGGCCCGACGCCCATGCGCGCCGAGAACCGTCGTGCGAAAGCGGCTCGGGAACAGTTGCATTCGCGGGCCAGGCCCTCGACGGTCCACGGCTGCTCCGGCTGGTTGTGGATCAGCCGCAGGGCGTTCCCGATGATCGGGTCGTCGTAGGCTGCGATCCAGTTCGGTGACCGTGATGAGTTGTGGGCCAACCATTCCCGAAGCGATGCGATCAGGACGAGGTCCAGCAGCCGATCGAGCAGTACGCTCTGGCCGGGACTGTCCAAGGTGATCTGTTGCGCCAGCAGGGCGGTCATCGGTTCGGTGTCGGTGCTGCGCGGTACCACCGCGATCGGGGTGAGGCAGTCGAGCAGTTGCCGGCTGAGGTAGCTGTCGAGCCGGTACGTGCCGGTCAGCATCACGGTCGGGCCGTCGAGCGCGTTGCCCCAGGTTCGGACGCCGAGGTCGGTCATCCTCATGGCCGGTGCTCCGGCGGCAGTGTGGCAGGCCTGGTTCTCGTCGATGATCACGTGCGGCGGCGTGTCCGGGCGGTCGGCGACCGTGTAGGCGTCGGGTCCGCGCACGAGTGCGATGTCGCCCGGTGTGAGAGTCGCGCCGGCGCCGGTATCCGAGACGACGACCGCGGATCCCCGGAGCAGTGCCACTACCGTCACCGGCGCGTGGTCCTCGATGCGCAGCGACCACGGCGGAGCGAGCACCGAGCGCAGTAGGAATGCCCCCTCCGCCCGAGAGTCGGAGAGCACCATCGACAGTGCGTCCATGCCCGCGACGGTAGACGCTCGAGTATGTTTCTGCGACGCTGCGCCATGGATCGTCTCGCATTGTTGCGGTGGTATCGATTCATGACCACAACAGCGGACAGCACGTCGTCGTCGGGAGCAGTCGCCTTCGAGATCCTCGTCGGAGTGACCGCGCTGGGCGCCGTGATCGCCGGCGGGGCCCTGTTCGCGTTCTCCGCGTTCGTGATGCCCGCGCTGAGTTCGATCCCCGTGCCCTCGGCGATCGAGTCGATGCAGGCGATCAACGTCGCGGCTCCGCGCAGTGCACTGATGGTTCCGCTGATGGGATCCGCGCTCACCGCCGCGGTCTGCGGCGTGTGGGCTGTGATCGCCCGCCCCGCAGGATGGGTCCTGGTGCTGGTGGGTGTCGTCGGGACGATCGCGGCCTTCGCCGTCACCGCGATTTACCACGTTCCGCGCAACGACGCGTTCGCGTCGGCGGACCTGGCCGACGCGGCCGCCTGGCAGAGCTACCGAACCGGATGGACGCTCTGGAATCACGTCCGGGTCGGCGTCTACTTCGCATCCGGCGTGGTGCTCGCGATCGCTGCCGCGCTACCGGCCACACGCTCGGCAGATGCCGCCCTATAGTCTTGTATCCCGTGAGTGAAGCACCCGCCCAGCCAGTAGACGACACCCCCGAGCAGCTCCGGATCCGCCGCGAGAAGCGGGAGCGTCTGCTTGCCCAGGGGCAGGAGCCGTACCCGGTGTCCGTTCCCCGCACTCACAGCCTCGCGGAGGTGCGCGCGAAGTACCCCGATCTGGAGCCCGACACCGCTACCGGTGAGCAGGCCGGCGTCGTGGGCCGTGTCATCTTCGTGCGCAACACGGGCAAGCTCTGCTTCGCGACGCTGCAGGAGGGCGACGGCACCCAGCTGCAGGCGATGCTGAGCCTGGCCAACGTCGGCGAAGAGGCCCTGGCCGCGTGGAAGTCCGACGTCGACCTCGGCGACTTCGTGTTCGTGCAGGGTGAGGTCATCAGCTCCCGTCGCGGTGAGCTCAGCGTCATGGCCGACTCGTGGCAGATGGCGGCCAAGTCGCTGCGTCCGCTGCCCGTCGCGCACAAGGAGATGAGTGAGGAGTCCCGCGTGCGTCAGCGCTACGCGGACCTCATCGTCCGCCCCGAGGCCCGGGAGAACGCCCGCAAGCGTGTTGCCGTCGTTCGTGAGCTGCGCAATGCCCTCGAGCGGCGCGGGTTCCTCGAGGTCGAGACGCCGATGCTGCAGACGCTGCACGGCGGCGCCGCGGCCCGCCCGTTCGTGACGCATTCCAACGCGCTCGACATCGACCTGTACCTGCGTATCGCGCCCGAGCTGTTCCTCAAGCGCTGCGTGGTCGGCGGCATCGAGAAGGTCTTCGAGATCAATCGCAACTTCCGCAACGAGGGCGTCGACTCGACGCATTCGCCGGAGTTCGCGATGCTCGAGACGTACGAGGCCTACGGCACCTACGACGATTCCGCGAAGATGATCCGCGAGCTGGTCCAGGAGGTCGCGCAGGCGGCGTTCGGCACGCAGGTGGTCACGCTCGCGGACGGCACCGAGTACGACCTCAGTGGCGAGTGGAAGACGATGGACATGTATCCGTCGCTGTCCGAGGCCATCGGCGTGCAGGTCACCCCGGACACCACGGTCGAGGAGCTGCTGGCGCTGGCCGCCAAGGTGGGTCTCGAGGTCCCGAAGGACAAGGGATACGGCCACGGCAAGCTCGTCGAGGAACTGTGGGAGCACCAGTGCGGTGACCAGTTGTACGCGCCGACGTTCGTGCGGAACTTCCCGGTCGAGACGTCGCCGCTGACCCGCCAGCACCGCACCCTGCCGGGTGTCACGGAGAAGTGGGATCTGTACATCCGCGGATTCGAACTCGCCACCGGATATTCGGAGTTGGTCGATCCGATCATTCAGCGTGAGCGTTTCGTCGATCAGGCGCGTCTCGCCTCGGCCGGCGACGACGAGGCGATGGCTCTCGACGAGGAGTTCCTGGCGGCGATGGAGCAGGGTATGCCGCCGACCACCGGAACCGGCATGGGAATCGACCGTCTGCTGATGGCACTCACCGGATTGGGAATCAGGGAAACCATCTTGTTCCCAATTGTCCGACCGAGCGCGCGCTGACCGGGAGTTTCAATTCGCTCCTATTGCCGAGTCATCACTTTTGGTGATTCAGGGGTACGATTGCATTCGTGTTACCGGCTGGGGCGCATCGCGTCTGAGCAACGTCGCGTCATTCGGAAGGAATTGACCCCATGGCAAAGAAGGTCACTGTAACGCTCATCGACGACGTCGATCAGGACGCCACTGCCGATGAAACGGTCGAGTTCGGCCTGGATGGGGTTCTGTACGAGATCGATCTGTCTTCGGAGAATGCCGCGAAGCTTCGTGAACAGTTGGATGTTTGGGTTTCGCATGCCCGCAAGGCGACGGCTCGTCGTCGTGGCGGCAAGGGTACTTCCAGTAGCAGTGCGACCTCGTCGCGTGTTTCGGTAGACCGCGAGCAGAGTGCGGCGATTCGCGAATGGGCACGCCGGAACGGTTATCCGGTGTCCTCTCGCGGTCGAATCTCGGCGGAAATCACCGAGGCGTACAACAAGGCGCACTGATTACGGCCGGACGTCGCCTCCGCCGATTCGGCCCCGCGTGTAAAGGCGCGCTGCTAGTGTCCGCGATGTGCGGCTGAGGCGATTGTTTACCGACGCAGTGCCTTCGATATTGGACAATCCGGGTGGGTCCGGGCCGGGATCGAACCACTCGTCGCGTAATCCGCTCGACAGTCATCCGAATCCGGTTGTGCCGGTACACGGCACCGGGGGGAACCGGCCCGGACAATGGGGCCACGTATGCCCCGCCCCCGGCGACCGAGGAATATTGCGTCTTCTCGCTTCCTCCCGTTCCATTCGCCGATCTCTCCTGGTCGATTCCGGCGTTCGACGGAATGAAGCCGATCGAGCAGAGGACACGCCGGCGGGGCACCGATTACGGTGGGCATGCGGCGATCGCCGCGGAGTCGATGGCGGCGCGCATGCTCAATGCGCTGGACCGCGGCCGCCCGCGTCCGATTCCGTGCCAGTTCGTCGCACCGATCACAGGAGGCTGAAGCACCTCGCACAGCACTCCGGCGGCTCCTCAGACTCGCATTAATTTGCGTCAGTAAGGTTCCGCTCCGGCGATCGGGCCGACGGGAAGGAGCGTGTGCGGGTGCGAGCAGTTCCGGAGGCGGGCCTCGGCGACGAGATCGACTCGCCCACACCGACGCGGAATCCCTGGTGGCTGCTCGATTCCCGACGAGTCGTTGCGGTGGCCGCCGCAATGGTCGCCCTGCAGATGGTGGTGCGGGGCATCGTCGCCTTCTCGGGCGACTTCTACTGGGACGACCTGATCCTCATCAGCCGCTCGGGGCAGTACCCGGCGTTGTCGGGGCAGTTCCTGTTCTACGACCACGACGGTCACTTCATGCCTGCCGCGTTCCTGGCGGCCTGGTTCGCGACCACGGTGGCACCGCTGACCTGGGCGGTCTCTGCGTTGATGTTGCTGTTTCTGCAACTGCTGGCGTCGCTCGCGGTCCTTCGCGTCCTGCGGTTGCTGCTCGGGATGCGCCCGATCGTGCTGCTGCCGCTCGCGTTCTACCTGTTCTCTCCGCTGACCCTGCCGTCGTTCGCGTGGTGGGCCGCGGGACTGAACTCGCTGCCGATGCAGATCGCCCTCGCCTGGGTGGCGGGCGACGCGATCCGGCTCTGTCGGACCGGACGCGTCCGGTTCGCGGTGTCCGGTTCCGTGGTGACCGCGCTGTCGCTGGCGTTCTTCGAGAAATCGGTGCTGGTGCCGATCGTCGCGTTCGCGACCGTGGTGCTGCTGTTCCGGCTGGACGGAATCGAGCGGCCGCTGCGTTCGGCGTGGCGCCGGGGTCGGGTGCTGTGGATTCCGCTGGTCGCCGTCACCGCGCTGTGGGCGGCGGCGTACCTGTACTTCACCGAGTCGAGGTTCGTCGTCCCGAGTCCGGCGCAGACCGTCGGCCTCGCCCACCACGGCACGTCGCTGGGCCTGGTGCCGACACTGCTCGGCGGACCGTGGGCGTGGGATCGGTGGCCGCCGAGCCCGCCGTGGGCGACGCCGCCGACCGTCCTGGTCGTGCTCGCCTGGGCGGTGCTGCTGGCGGCGCTGGCGTGGTCGCTGCTGTGCCGGAAGCGCACGGGTGCGGTGTGGCTGGCGCTGGTGGCCTACGTCGCGGCGTCGGAGGCGGCGATGGTGCTGACCCGGTCCGGTCCCGGTACCGCCTACGAGCTGGCGCAGACGCTCCGTTACGTCGCCGACAGTGCCGTCGTCATCGCGATCGGCTGGGCGTTGATCGTCCGCGCACCGCGTCGCGAGAATCCTCGGCTGCGCACCCCGGCTGCGCTCCAGAAGCCGGAGAGACGAGCGGTCGTCGCGCTGGCCCTGACCGTCCTGTTCGTTGTGAGCAGTGTGTGGTCGACGTTCACGTTCGTCCAGCGGTGGCGCGACAACCCCACCGTCGACTACCTCGCGAACGCCCGCGCCTCGCTGGCCGCGAATCAGGGCTCGCCGCTGCTGGATCAGCCGGTGTCCATCTGGGTGCTGCTGCCCGTCGCGTACCCGCACAACACGACCAGCCACATCTTCGCCCCGTTGGACGAGCGCCCCGAGTTCGGCCGGTCCACCAACTACCTGCAACTCCTCGACGACTCCGGCCGGCTGATCCCCGCCGCCGTGACGTCGATCCGCAACATCGGTCAGGGGCCGGTGCCGGGCTGTGGCTACCGCGTCGAGGACGGCGCCACCGACATCCCGCTCGACGGCCCGCTGATCGACTGGGAGTGGACCGCCCAGCTCAACTACTTCGCGAGCGCCGACGGGACGATCGAGGTCGGGCTCAGCGGCAGCGGCCCGGCTGCCGACGCTGTGACTGTCCCCGTCCAGGCCGGGCTGAACCAGGTGTTCGTGCGGCTTTTCGGCCCCGGCACCGCGGTGCGCGTGCAACCGGTGAATCCTGGACTGGCGCTGTGCGTCGGAGCCGGTCCGGTCGGTGCCGTCGTCCCGGCTGCGGGGTCCGGCTCGTGAGAACGGACGGGGACGCCGGGTATCTGGCGTCGCTCACCGGCCTGCGCGCGGTCGCCGCGCTGCTCGTGGTCGGCGCGCACGCCGCGTTCTGGACCGGCCGGTACACGAACGACCTGGCGGGCGGCGCGTTCTCCCGCCTCGAGATCGGCGTCGCGGTGTTCTTCGCGCTGTCGGGCTTTCTGCTCTTCCGTCCGTGGCTACGGGCGGCGGCCGGGCAGCAGGAGTTGCCGTCGGCGCGCACGTACCTGTGGCACCGGGTCCGACGGATCCTGCCGGCGTACTGGATCACCGTCGTCGCGACCTACGTGATCTATCTGTTCCGGGAGCCGGGGGAGACGGGTCTGGGCTGGTCGGGGTTCGCGCGGAACATGACGCTCACCCAGATCTACGGGACCGGGCACCTGCACACCGGGCTCACCCAGATGTGGAGCCTGGCGGTGGAGGCCACGTTCTATCTGCTGCTGCCGGTGCTCGGGTGGTTCCTCGTCGTGGTCGTCTGCCGCCGCTCGTGGCATCCGGTCCGGCTCGCGATCGCGCTGCTCGTGGTCGTCGCGATCACGCCGTTGTGGACGCTGATCACGCACAACACCGACCTCACGTACACCGCACGGCTGTGGCTGCCGGGATTCATCGCGTGGTTCGCGGGCGGCATGCTGCTCGCGGTGGTGTCGCTGACGGTGAAGCGGTGCAACCCGTACGCGATGGGTCTGCTGGCGCTGTACTTCCTGCTGCTGGCATGCACGCCGCTGGCGGGCGAGGCGACGATCATCCCGATGGACGTCACCGAGGCCGTCACCAAATCGACGCTCTACCTGCTGTTCGCGATGTCGCTGATGGCGCCACTGGTGATCGGCGACCGGCCCGGTCCCCTCGGCAAGCTGTGCGCGTCCGGACCGATGGTGTGGCTGGGCGAGATCTCGTACGAACTGTTCCTGGTGCACCTCGTGGTGATGGAGTTCGTGATGGAGATGCTCGGCTACCGCACCTTCCAGGGCTCGACCATGGGCGTCTTCATCGTCACCGTCGCCTTCTCCGTCCCCATCGCGTGGGTGTTGCACCGGACGCTGGAACGCGTGCTGCCCACCGGCCCGCGGGCGGAGCGGCGGGTGACCGTCACCCGGCGCGCATCCGTCGTGGACTCGGCGGTGCCCGACGTCGACGCGGCGGCGACCCGGGCTACTCCCAGTCGAGTCGATTGCCGGCGCTCGTGAGCAGGGTCAGCGACTGCGCGCACAGGTCGTCGGGGCTGCGCCCGTCGCCCGGGCGGGCCTTGACGTCCATCATCACCGTTCGGTTGCCCGAGAAGTGTGTGTACATCAGGCAGCGCGCCTGGTTGCCGAACATGAGAAACACCTCGCGGCCATCGATGTCCGCGACGACGGCAGCTTCCCCGGCGTTGGCTTCCGCTTGGAACTGTGCCAACGAGACCGCGGTGGAGCCCTCCTCGGCCCCCCAAATGCAGCCTGTCGGCCCAGCATCGGTTTCATGGGTGACGACACCGGGCACCAATGATTCCCGTGTCGTCGCTGCCACCTCGTCGGGGGTGAGCAATCCGCACGGATCGAAGTCCATCGCGACCGGCATCGGGGATCCGGCATTCGTGATGGGTGCAGTCCTGCGCGTACTCAGCGTCGAGGGCTTCACCAGAGACGCACTTTCGTCGAACGTCGGCTCGACGGGCGCCTCGGAGGTGACTGTGACCTGTGGTCCGGTTTCGGGTGCTTCCTCCGGGGCGCTGCACGCCGTAAGGGTAAGTATGGCCAGGACGGCGCAGGTCGCTATTGCGACGGGCAGGATGCGCATGGTGCTCGTTTCGTGAGGGTTGCGTCGAAGTCGGTTGGCGGGTGCGGTCATTCCCATTGGAATCGATACGGGGCTTCGTCTTCCTCGACGGGAGTCGGCCGCGGTGTCGGGTTGCGGAACCACACGAAGTGGCGTGACTGGCGAAGTTCGGCGATCTCCGGCGGCACTGCGGCCGCTCGCCACTCGATCTCTTCCCAACGGCATTCTCCGGCAGCGACTCTCGCGGCGTATGCGCGAAGTTCGTCCGATACGTCCGGCATCGCTGCGAGTCGGTCCATGAAGGCGTCGTCGATTTCGGTGCGTGTGTCCCAATCGCCGTGCCGTTGTCGCTCGGCGCGGATGCGCTCCGTGGCCAGAGAATCGGCCGAGTTCATCAGCCGGTCGTAGGCGGAACGTAGGTGGGGCGGAATCCCGTCGATCATGCCGCGTCCTCCCACGGTTCGCCTCCGGTCCCCATCGAGAAGCTCTCGGTGGGTTTGTGGAGTGGTCCGTCAGCGTCGGCGACCCCGGCTATGTCGAACGCCAGTTCGGCCTTCGTCCGGACGTCGTCGACCTTGGAGGTGATCGGCGCCAGAATAGATTCCGCGAGCTCGTTGAGCGTCCCGCTCGGCGAGGCCACGGCTGCGAGGAACCCGTTGAGAGCCTTGACCACCTCTCGGATCTTCTCCACCAACGAAGTGACCCGACCCTGGACCGCGTCGATGATCTTGGTGATTTCGTAAACCTGGTATCCGGTTCCAGCAAGCGGAATCTTCTTGAGAACAAATTTCAGCAGGTGGCTCGCATCGTTGACCTGCACCTGCTCCTCGAGCATGTCGGCGAGGTGGCTCACGGCTTCCTCAACTGCCGCTTTGATTTCGTCGGCAACCCGCTCGAGACACACCTTGGTCACCCTTCCGACCGGCCCCTCCCAGGTCATTGCCTCGGCCTGTCGCGAGGCGTACTCCTGGAACGCGACGGCAGCCTTCCCGTCCCAGTGTTCGTCGACCTGTTTCGCACCCGCTGCGAGGTTCTGACCGGACGTCTCCATCGCCTCGCCTGCGATCTTGTATGCGTCGCCGATGCGTTTCAGTTCGTTCCAGTTCCCGCTGATCGGCTTGATCACTTCTTCGAGCGGACTCCAACCGGTCGCGACCTTGATCCCGTCATCGACATCACCCAACCAGCCCGCAGAGTCGGAGATCAGTTTGCGGATGTCCTCGGCCGCGGTTTCCGGAGGAGCGAGATCGACCGATTCGACAGCGGAGTACTTGGACGGCTCGGGAAACGGCCCAGCAACTCCCGTACCCGGATGCTCCGCATCGGCGCCTGCTTCCGGGAGCAGACAGCTCAGCAGGTTCGCGTTCAGGGCGTCGTAATTTCTCTTCTCTTGGTCCGCGTACATCCAGGCCGCGCGGTTCAGTTCGACGCCGATGCTGGAGCAGGTTGAGCTGAGGTCGTCGTAGCGGCCATGCGTGAAGTCTGTCGCGAGCGAGAGTGGGCTCAGCAGCATCTGCATGATCCCGCCGTCGAAGTCACCCGACGGTCGGGTGTGTTCGTCGAGGAAGCGTGAGGCTGCCTGCGCGTCACATCCGATCGCCTCGGCCAGTACTGCCAACCCGGCAACTTCCGCGGCATTTACCTCGAATACCTCTCCCACGTCACATCCCCCTATGTTTCTGTCTTCGAATCTGCTGGTCCGGCCGGTGTGTTTTCTAACTAGCGCGTACGGACGTGATGATCGCGTCCAACGTCGAAGGAGCGGCTGCTCCGGAAATCCCCTCGTGGGCCTCCGCAAGCAAGACCATCACTTCGGCAGTCGCGTACGCCGGGGTCGCCACGACCTCCACTCGCGCCGATGGCGGTGTGCAACGGTTGTTCGGGGGTATGTCCGTGATCTTCGCGGTGTACTTCACCGCGGGCCGCCCGGAAATCTCGAACGACACTGGGCCCGTGATCTCGACTTTCGGCTCAGTACCCTGATCGTTGGTGAAGATCTCCCGGGCAAGACTTACCTGTTCACGGGCCGCGGAATCGATGTCGATCCCGTTGAGGCCGGTGGCGCCGGTCATCGCCATTCGCGCCCCGTCGCTGTCCGGGCAGTAGCCATACCCGAAACGTCCGACCGCGCCGAGGGTCACGATCGGGCCTTCGAGGTTCGACCATCCTGCGACGGCACCCCAGCGGTTTTCCCAGTCCGGCGGAATGTCGTAGGTGAGCCCGAACTTGGTCGCGATGGGTTGCGGCTTCCCCGGCTCGACGTCGATCTTCGGTGGCGGGAACTGCATCGACGGGAATCCCGGAGGCAGGGACGGCGGGGGTGTGGTCGACGTGGGCGCAGTCGCGGTCGGCAGCGCGAGCGCCGAGCGCAACTCGTTCGAATCGGGCGCATCCGGTCCGAGGCTTGCCAGTCTGGGGATCAGGAGAATCACCCCGTATGCGGCGGCGACCGTGAGGGCAAGGCACAGCAGCGAGATCAGCGCACGTCGTCGTGCGGGCTTGATCGGACGCACCAGAATTCCCCCCGGAACCGAAACACCATAGATGCCGCGACGCCCCCGTCCGGCGGGATCACCGTACAGAACCTTGCCGATTCCCCTCCGAGCGACCGCTGCGGAAGTGTTCGCTTCAGGCGTACAGCCGGCGGGAAACGATTCCGCCACCTGCGGCGTTGAAGACTTCGAGCAGGTTGACTCCGCACGTTTGACGGGTGGAGGAGCGGCGGGTCGAATGGCAGCCCACTAGAGTATGAGGTGGGGTCGTGGAACCTTCGTCGGTTCCGGAGGCCGTCAGCCTGTTGTGCCGGAGCGAAACGCGGCGGGCGGGTACGAGACACTGTGACAAGCGGGGCCTCGGACCTGGACCGCCGGAGAGTGTGAGGGAGAGCGATGTTCGAGAGGTTCACCGATCGCGCGCGGCGCGTTGTTGTCCTGGCGCAAGAAGAAGCCAGGATGCTCAACCACAACTACATCGGCACGGAACACATCCTGCTCGGTCTCATCCACGAGGGTGAGGGCGTGGCGGCGAAGTCGCTGGAGTCGTTGGGTATCTCCCTCGAAGGTGTCCGTAGCCAGGTCGAGGAGATCATCGGCCAGGGCCAGCAGGCCCCGTCCGGCCACATTCCGTTCACCCCCCGTGCCAAGAAGGTCCTCGAGCTCAGCCTGCGCGAGGCGCTGCAGCTCGGCCACAACTACATCGGCACCGAGCACATCCTGCTCGGCCTGATCCGCGAGGGCGAGGGTGTCGCGGCTCAGGTGCTCGTCAAGCTGGGCGCCGACCTCAACCGTGTCCGTCAGCAGGTCATCCAGCTGCTCTCGGGCTACCAGGGCAAGGAGCCGGCCGAGGCCGGCGGCAGCCGTGGCGAGGCGGGCACCCCGTCGACGTCGCTGGTCCTCGACCAGTTCGGCCGCAACCTCACCCAGGCCGCCCTCGAAGGCAAACTCGACCCGGTCATCGGCCGCTCGAAGGAAATCGAGCGCGTCATGCAGGTGCTGAGCCGCCGCACCAAGAACAACCCTGTCCTCATCGGTGAGCCGGGCGTCGGTAAGACCGCCGTGGTCGAGGGCCTCGCACAGGCCATCGTCAACGGCGAGGTCCCGGAGACCCTCAAGGACAAGCAGCTCTACACGCTGGATCTGGGCTCCCTGGTGGCCGGCAGCCGTTACCGCGGTGACTTCGAGGAACGCCTCAAGAAGGTGCTCAAGGAGATCAACACCCGCGGCGACATCATCCTGTTCATCGACGAGCTCCACACCCTCGTCGGTGCCGGCGCGGCCGAGGGCGCCATCGATGCGGCCTCGATCCTCAAGCCGAAGCTGGCCCGCGGCGAGCTGCAGACCATCGGTGCCACCACGCTCGACGAGTACCGCAAGTACATCGAGAAGGACGCCGCCCTCGAGCGCCGGTTCCAGCCGGTCCAGGTCGGCGAGCCGACGGTCGAGCACACCATCGAGATCCTCAAGGGTCTGCGCGATCGCTACGAGGCGCACCACCGTGTCTCGATCACCGACAGTGCGCTGGTCGCGGCGGCCACCCTGGCCGACCGCTACATCAACGACCGCTTCCTGCCGGACAAGGCCATCGACCTCATCGACGAGGCAGGCGCCCGGATGCGCATCCGTCGGATGACCGCACCGCCGGACCTGCGCGAGTTCGACGACAAGATCGCCGACGCCCGTCGCGAGAAGGAGTCCGCGATCGACGCGCAGGACTTCGAGAAGGCCGCGAACCTGCGCGACAAGGAGAAGACCCTCGTCGCACAGCGTGCCGAGCGCGAGAAGCAGTGGCGTTCGGGTGACCTGGACGTCATCGCCGAGGTCGACGATGAGCAGATCGCCGAGGTGCTGGGCAACTGGACCGGTATCCCGGTCTTCAAGCTCACCGAGGAGGAGACCACGCGTCTGCTCCGCATGGAGGAGGAGCTGCACAAGCGGATCATCGGCCAGGAGGACGCCGTCAAGGCCGTCTCCAAGGCGATCCGCCGCACCCGCGCCGGCCTGAAGGATCCGAAGCGTCCGTCCGGTTCGTTCATCTTCGCCGGTCCGTCCGGTGTCGGTAAGACCGAGCTGTCCAAGGCGCTCGCGAACTTCCTGTTCGGCGACGACGACGCGCTCATCCAGATCGACATGGGCGAGTTCCACGACCGGTTCACCGCGTCGCGTCTGTTCGGTGCCCCTCCCGGCTACGTCGGCTACGAAGAGGGCGGCCAGCTCACCGAGAAGGTGCGCCGCAAGCCGTTCTCGGTGGTCCTGTTCGACGAGATCGAGAAGGCTCACCAGGAGATCTACAACACCCTCCTGCAGGTGCTCGAGGACGGCCGTCTCACCGACGGTCAGGGTCGTACGGTCGACTTCAAGAACACCGTGCTGATCTTCACCTCGAACCTGGGCACCTCCGACATCTCGAAGGCCGTGGGTCTGGGCTTCTCCGCCGGAACGGGCAGCGAGTCGAACTACGAGCGGATGAAGCTCAAGGTCAACGACGAGCTCAAGAAGCACTTCCGCCCCGAGTTCCTCAACCGCATCGACGACATCATCGTCTTCCACCAGCTGACCAAGGATCAGATCATTCAGATGGTGGACCTGATGATCGGCCGCGTCGAGAAGCAGCTGAAGAACAAGGACATGGACATCGAGCTGACCGAGCAGGCCAAGTCGCTGCTCGCCAAGCGCGGGTTCGATCCGGTGCTCGGCGCGCGGCCGCTGCGTCGCACCATCCAGCGCGAGATCGAGGACCAGCTGTCGGAGAAGATCCTCTTCAACGAGGTCGGCCCCGGTCAGATCGTGCTCGTCGACGTCGAGGGTTGGGACGGCGAGAGCGCGGGCGAGGACGCGAAGTTCACGTTCACGCCCAACCCGAAGCCGGTCAAGGTGCCGGACTCGCCCGCCGAGGCGCTGGCCGGTGCCGGCGACGCCCCGTCCGAGGGTGGCTCCGCCGAGTAGGTTCACAGGCACGACGACGCCCCGCACGCAGCAGCGTGCGGGGCGTCGTCGTGTGTCAGGCCGAGATCGTGGGCCGGCCGATGCCGGTCCGGCCGGACCAGTTGGCGAGGCGTTCCGTCGGTCCCGCTCCCTCGGCCGGCTCGACCACCGCGCCGAACGGCACGTGCCCACCGCGGGGGTTGGCGGGGATCGCGCGGCGGGCCACCGCGAGTGCCGATTCGGCGAGTGCGGAGTCGGTCTCGGTGGGTTGCCCGGTCGCGGCGGCCAGATCCCAGCCGTGGACCAGCGTCTCGTTGAGGTATCCCCAGATCGCGGCGCGGCCGGGTACGCGGCCCCACGGCGCGGTGACGGTGACGTCGAGCAGCGCGTCGTCGCTCCAGACGGCCCACATCCTCTCGCCGGCGATCCGGTACGCGGCGCACCGATCGCCGTCGACGGCGATCGCGACCAACGGCACGGTGGTCGGGTCGCCGCCCTCCCCGATGACGCGCGCCCGGTCGACGGTGGCGACCAGGTGGCCCATCAGGGTCGCGACGTCGAACTCGTCGCACGGCGTCTGATCCGTCAGCTGGTCCGGCCGCACCTCGGCAATCAAGGCGGTCACCCAGGCCAGGGCCTCGCGGTACAGGGGGCGGGGATCGGTGATGTCGGTCATGGTGGGGCCTTTCGATCGAGTGCACGTGTGCGGACCGCGCCCACTCTCGTCCCTAATCACGACATCTCCTGTCATGTATTGCTGAGAGGATGGGGCAATGCGCGCCGACCGCCTCCTCTCGCTGGTATTGCTGCTGCGGAACAGGGGACGGATGTCCGCCACGGCCCTCGCCCGGGAGCTCGAGGTGTCCACTCGCACGGTGCTGCGTGACGTCGAGGCCCTGTCGACGGCAGGGATCCCCGTCTACGCGGAACGCGGCCGGGACGGCGGGTTCGCCCTGCTGCCGGGGTTCACCACCGACCTCACCGGGCTGACGGTGGAGGAGGCGAAGGCGCTGCTCGCGGCCGGCGCCGCGGCCACCCCTGCGGCGCTGGGGATGGCGCCCGCCTTCGCGTCCGCGATGCGGAAGGTGTCGGCCGCCATGCCCGACACGCATCGCTCGGCCGCCACACGAGTCGCGGAACGGGTGCTCGTGCGGCAGGGCGGTTGGCTCACCGATTCGTCCCACGAGGCGTATCTCGGCCTGATCCAGCAGGTGGTGTTCGCGGGGCGCCGGCTTCGGCTCCGGTACGCCGCCCGCGGCGGCGAATCACGCTGGCGCACAGTTGATCCGATCGGCCTGGTCAATGCCGGCGGCAGGTGGTACCTGGTGGCAACGCATCGCGGTTCGGAGCGCACGTACCGGCTGTCCCGCATCCAGGACGCCGTGGAGCTCGACGAGCCGGCGCGGCGCGACCCCGTCGTCGACCTGGCCGGGATCTGGGACCGGCGGCGGTCCGAGTTCCGTGCGCTGCACGAGTCCGTGGCGGCCATCGTTCGGGTGCGGGCCGAGCGGCGGGAGGACCTTCTCGGCTCGGTGCTCTCCGCCGCCTCGGAGACTCGCGCGGACGGCTGGATCACGGCCGAGGTCGAGTTCGGCGACGCCGCTCACGCCGGGGGAGTGTTGTGGATGCTCGGCGAGGATGCGGAACTTCTCGGGCCCGAGAGTCTGCGCGAGGGGATCAGGCTCCGGGCGTCGGGCATGGCCGATCGGCACCGGGCCGCCCGTCCGGTGCCGGAACCGGGCTGACCCACTCAGGTGCAGGGGCCCGTCGACCCCGTCATCACCACGACGTGCGCGGCGCGGCGCGTCCGGTCCGGCCCGAACAACGCCACTTCCTGCCGGGCCCAGCGGTCCCAGTGCGGCCGGAATATGTCGCCGTCGCGCCGCAGGGCGCGACGCATCCGCTCGTCCGGGGAGGCGTCGACGAACACCCGGACCGCGAAGTACCCGCGCGCGATGCCACAGGTCGATCCGGCACCCTCGACGATCAGGTAGCGGTGGCGGCGGACCGCGCGCCACTCCGCGTATCCGCCGCGATACCAGTCGTAGCGCCGGTAGCGCGGGATCCGGCCGTGCTCGGCGGGAGAGAGGACCCACCGGACGAGTAGCGGCACGGACGCCGCAAGACCGTCCCAGCCGGGGTAGAGGTCGTCCATCCGGACGATCGGCGCGTCGCCCAGCGCCGCGGCGACCCGATCGGCGAGGGTCGATTTTCCGCCGCCCGCGGGACCGTCGATGCCTACCAGGATCGGTCGGCGTCCTCGACGCCGCCGTCGGTGGGCGGCACGGGCCAGAGCCGCGGTCCGAGCTGCCCCCTCGGCCTGCGCCCGGCTGGTCTGATCGTCGTCGGTGGTCACGATCAGCACGCTATGCCGATCGTCGCCCCGGTCGGTATTCGCCGAGGCGGTCGAGTGGGCTCCGGGGGGCTGCCGGGGGGCCTGCCACCAGATCACCGCGGGGTTCGTCCCGGTCGTGTCGGCCTGTCGGTGAGCGGGACGGACCTCGATGGTGTGAACTGGCCGCATGACGTCCGCTGCGGTCGGGACACGCCCCGCCCGGGCCTCGTTGGTCCTGACGGCCCTGATCCTCGTCGCCGCCGTGGCGAACCTGAACCTGGCGGTGGCCAATGTCGCGCTGCCCGACATCGGTCGGGCCTTCGACGCGAGCCAGACGCAGCTGAACCTGATCGCCGTCGGGTACTCCGTCGGGCTCGCGGGTTCGGTGCTCTACCTCGGTGCCCTCGGTGACCGGTTCGGCCGCAAGATGATGCTGGTGCTCGGCATGGTGCTGTCGCTGCCCGCGTGCATCATCGCCGCGTTCGCGCCGACCGTCGAGGTGCTGATCCTCGCGCGCCTGCTCGGTGGAGTCGCGGCCGGGATGGCCTTCCCGACCACCCTCGCGCTGATCACCGCACTCTGGTCGGGGGCCGGCCGGACCAAGGCGATCGCACTGTGGTCCGCGATCGGGGGCGGCATCTCCTCGCTAGGCCCGCTCGTGTCCGGTGCCCTGTTGCAGTCGTTCGACTGGGGTTCGGTGTTCCTGGTGACGGTGCCGCTCGCGCTGGTCGCACTGGGGTTCGCCGTGTTCTTCGTGCCGAGCCACGTCAACGAGTCGACCGATCCGGTGGACCATCTGGGCGGGATCGTTTCCGTGGTCCTGGTGGCTGCACTGGTGTTGGGGATCAACTTCGCTCCCGTCGACGGTATGCGCATGACCGCGTTGTCGATGCTGCTGGTCGCGGCCGCCGCGGGCATTGCGTTCGGAATACGGCAGTTGCGGGCGAAGTACCCGCTGTTCGACCTGCGGGTGGCCCGCCGGCGGATCTTCTGGGTGGCGGCGGTCGCGGGCATCGTCGTGTTCGGCACCCTGATGGGGACGCTGTACATCGGGCAGCAGTTCATGCAGAACGTGCTCGGCTACTCCACGCTGGCCGCGGGCTCCGCGGGTCTGCCCGCGGCGGCCGTCATGGTGGTGGTGGCGCCGCAGTCGGCCAAGCTGGTCGAGTCGCACGGCGCGCGGTTCACCCTCTTGCTGGGATACACGGCGATCGTGCTGGGACTGCTGGTGGCCCTGCTGCTGTGGAAGGAGGACGCGCAGTACTGGAAGATCGCGCTCGGCTACATGTTCCTCGGCGCGGGCGTCGGACTCGCCGGCACGCCCGCCTCGCATTCGCTGACCGGGTCGGTGCCGGTGTGGCGGGCGGGAATGGCGTCGGGCACCGCGGACCTGCAGCGCGACCTGGGTGGCGCCATCGTGCAGTCGGTGCTCGGCGCGCTGCTCACCGCCGGATACGCGGCCTCGTTCGCTGCCTCGATCGCCGCCAGTCCGGACTCCGGCGCCGTCAGTGATCAGACCGAGGCCGCGTTGGAGAAGTCGTTCGCCGGTGCCGAGAACGTCGCGGAGCGGTACCCGCAGTACGCGGACGCGATCACCGCCGCCGCCCGTGCGGCCTTCCTCGACGGTGACACCCGCGCGTACAGCGCGGCGATCGTGATCGTCCTGGTCGGTGCGGCGCTCGTCTTCTTCGCCTACCCGCACCGCGATCGGGAACGGGAACTGTTCGCGCAGTATCACGAGACCGACGAGGCGACCGAGCGCGCCGACCGGTGATCCTGAGTAAATCGCGAGTACCGGGCGAGGTGTCGGTGAACACTGGTGGATGTCACCCGCACACTCCGACGGAAGGACTCCCATGCCTACACGTACCGCACACACCGCCTGGAACGGGACGCTCGAAAAGGGTTCGGGCCAGGTCGAACTCACCAGTTCGGGGGCGGGCACCTTCGAGGTGTCGTTCCCGAAGCGGGCCGCCGAGGACGCCGGGGGCACCACCAGTCCGGAGGAACTGATCGCGGCCGCGCACTCGTCCTGCTACGCGATGCAGTTGTCCGCCCTGATCGGCGAGGCGGGTGGGGTCCCGCAGAGTCTCGACATCCGGGCCGACGTATCGCTCGGCCCCGACGATCCGGGCTTCAAGCTCACCGGGATCACGCTCACTGTCCGCGGTGAGGTGGACGGCCTGGACGCTGCGGGGTTCGCCCGTGTGGCCCAGGCCGCCAAGGAGTCCTGCCCTGTGAGTAAGGCCCTCACCGGCGTCACGATCACGCTGGATGCCGCGCTCGAGTAGTCCGTATGGCGGGTGCTCGAACGTTACTGTGGCGGAATCGCTTCCGGTGACCTTGCGGTCAGGCTCGTTCGAGCCTCGCCCGGATCCGGTCCATCTTCGCCTTCAGTTCGTCCTGCGTGACGATGCCGCGGTCGAGCAGCGTGTGCGCGGTGGTGATGGCGGACCGGGAGTGGACCGGGAACTCGCTGTAGATGGTTTCGCCCAGTTCGTCCTCGGTGTGCCGGCGCTCGAGGTTGTCCCACGCGCCGCGCCACGACAGGCATTCGACCGTGGCCTGCATTGCCGACTCCCACGGGTCCGGCTTGCGGTCGGTGTCGGGGAGGGCTCCGCCGCGCTCGGAGCCTTCTTTCAGTGTGCCGAGGATGATCTCGTATCCCTGTGCCGTGGTCACTTGCCACCTCCCGAAGACGGCGCGGACGGCGCCTCGGATGCGTCCCAGTCGGCGGACGGCAGTGCCACACCGATCATCGTGTCGCGGGTGACGATCTTCTCGAGCTGTTCCTCGGTCCAGCCCTCGGTGCCCCCGGGGCGCATCGGCATGACCATGAACCGCGACTTCTGGTTCGAATCATGCACGCGCACTTCCACATCGGACGGTAAGTGTAGTCCGAACTCGGCGAGAACCTCGCGGGGGCGCCGCACCATGCGTCGACGGTAGTTCGGCGTCCGGTACCAGTCCGGCGACATGCCGAGGACGGGGCGCGGGTAGCACGAGCACAGCGTGCACACGATCACGTTGTGCACCGTCGGGGTGTTCTCGAGGACGTAGAAGTAGGTGTAGTCACTCGGTGTTCCGGAGCCGGTGGGGTCGGTCCAGTCGATGCCCACCTCCTTACAGGTCTCGGTCCCGTCCTCGAGCAGGCGCTTTTTGAACTCGGGATCGGTCCAAGCCTTGGCCACGAGTTTCGACCCGCCGGAGGGTCCGATCGACTCGGCCCACTCGGAGAAGCGGCGGTGATCCTCGGCGGAGAACAGACCCTTCTCGATCGCGAGTTCGCGCAGCGCGAGTTCCAGGACCTCGAACTCGCTGACCTCCTCGGAGGCCTGGATGGGCGCGTGTGCATCCTTGCCGGAATGGCTGTGTGAGTCGCTCACTTCTCCTCCTACTGGCCCTTCTCGGGAGCCCGGAGCCAGCCCTCCGCGCATTCGGTCTCGAGCGTGTCGATGTCGTACCCGGTGTAGCGGGGCCACAGATCGGTCTGCTTGAACGAGACGACGTAGAACGGTTCCTTGCGGCCGGTCTCGAGCTTGTCGAAGGCCTCGTCCTCCGGAATCACCCATTCGGGTCGGTGCGCGACGACGGTGCCGGTCTGGTTGCGCACGTAAGCCTGTGTGCGCGTGTGGAAGAGGCTGGTCTGGTCCTTGACGACCACGCGGTCGCCGACTTTGAACTTCGGCATCACTTCCTCGCCTCCTGCAGCCGTGCCCGCACCTCGTCGATCTTGTCGGAGAGTTCGTCGAGCGGAATCAGCCCCTTGTCGACCATCACCTTCGCGGCGACGGTGATCCATCGTGCGTAGTACGGGAGCCCGAAGTACTGGGTCTCACCGAGGTCGACCTCGGCCCGGCGGCGCATCTCGGAGTTCCACGAACCGCGCCACGCGAGGCATTCGCACGTGAGGTACGTGTTCATCTCCCAGTCCTCTTCCGGCTTCTCCTTGTACTCGACCGGGAGTGCCGGCTGCCCGCCGACGTCGTGCAGGACGTGCCGCAGGATGTCGTACTGCGCGTTGGTGATCGAGTACGGCGAGTCCTGCGCGTCGTGGACTGCGGGGGTGATCTTCGCCAGACCGTCGGTGAGGGTCTGGAATTGTGCCTGGGTGGTGCTCACGGAGGTCTCCCTTCCAAGTGGGTCCGGTGGTTCGTGGTGCTCCGAATCCTCGTCAGGTCCCCTCCTACGGTCGTGAGGTGCCGGTCGGCGCCTGCCCCGGCGTGGATGCGGGTGCCGTGGTGGGGGAGGCCGGGCCGCGCTGTGCCCGTTCGGTGAGGTAGGCGTAGACCAGTCCCAGGCTCAGCCACAGCGTGGCCTGCGTCGCCAGCGACGACACCCGGAACTGCCACAGCAGAGTTGCGGGGAAGTCCTCTCCCACCTCGTTCACGGTCGGCAGCAGGAGATAGCCGACGGTGACGATCGCGAGGAAGGTGACGATCGCGGAGGCGGTCCGTACCGTCCAGTAGTGTTGCGGCGCAAGCACCTTGGCGACGTAGACGGCGGCCCCCACGGCCGCGAGCCCGAGTACGAGGGCGGCCAGCCACAGCAGCGCCCGCTCGTTGATGGTGTCCGGATCGCCGACTGCGGGTGGATTGGCCGGGTACTTGAAGAACGGAACAGCTTCGATGGCGAGCCACCCCGCCCCGGCCGTGCCGAGCGCGAGGAGCGGGCCGGACATCGCGGTGAACCGGCGCGCATAGTGTGCGGCGACGCCGAAGATCGCGCCGATCGCGACCCCCGCCAGCGTTGTCGCAAGGATCAGCCCGGCCCGTTGTCCGCCTCGCGAGACCAGAGGTTCGTCGCTGTCGGAGTGCGAGTGCGTGGCGGCGGTGTCCCCGTGATCGTGGGTGGCGGCCGCATCGCTCTCGGGCGCGGATTCCTCGACCGTGATGGCAGTCGTGACGTGCGGTTCACCGAGCGCGAAGGCGACTGCGCCGGTGAGGAGTCCGGCGATCAGCCCGGCGAGAAGGCCTCGCAGCAGCAGGCTCTTCAACGATCCTGCTAGTGGCACGGGAGCCCCAGGAGGTGGCGGCCGTCGTGCATCAGTTCGTGCATGTACATCCCGGTGCGGGAGATCGCGCCCTGGTCGAAGCCGACGAGATAGAGCGTGAGCAGGGCGAGGAGAACCACACCCACCGCGACGAGCGCGATGCCGAGTGATTCGATCGCCCGATTCGGGCTGTGGACGAGAGTCATGGCTCCTCCTGGGGTGCGTCCGAACACCGCTGGCTTGTCATGCGCTGCGATCGAAGCGGCCGGAGAACTCGATTCGGCCGGGCGGCCGAAGCCGTGGGCGACCGCCGACTGTGGGAGCGGCCGACGGCCGGGCGGAAGGCGTCACTGACGCTACGCGGCCGATGCGGTGGATCTCGCGGACTTGTGGACTTCACACAACTGCGGATGCATCGTCGGACGCGACGGAACGAGACGGGATGTCGGGCAAACGGGTACGACTCCGGAAACCGGACTTTCGGCCGATTCGCCGACGTGGTCTGTGCAGTACTCCGCCCACTGACGACGGGGAGCTGGTCATGCGTGGGGGCGGCTACGTAGTGGATCCGGGTGGCGACAACGCGCTCGCAATCGCATTCGGTCTGCTCGGCGACGAGTGGAATCTGTGGATCCTCGACCATGCCCTGCGCGCGGCGCGACGGTACAGCGACTGGGCGGGTAGGGGAAGATCTCGAACTCGGTCCTGACCGGACGGCTCGCCTGGCTGACCGACGCGGGCCTGCTCGACAAGGTCGTGTTCCCGATCGCTTCGGCGCGGCCCGAGTATCTGCTCACCGATCGCGGCCGCGCGGTGTGGCCGATCCTGGCGGCGATGTGGTCGTGGGAGCGTGAGTGGGCGCCGGACGGTCCGGCCGGTCTGTTGCGGGTGCGGCACGTCGACTGCGGGGCCGAGTTCACCCCGGTGATGGTGTGCGCGCGGTGCCGGGAGCCGGCCGGGGTGGACGACGTGACTGCGAGTCTCGGTCCGAGCGGTGGCGCATCGCGCAGCATCCCGGCGGCGGCGAGTCGCCGTCGCACCGGGGCGGCCCGTCGGCGCGCGCAGCTGCCGCACACGATGGAACTGGTCGGTAGCCGGTGGTCGGCCGCGTTGCTCGGTGCGGCTCGTTCGGGGCGACGAGGTTCGGGGTGTTCGCGGAGTGGACGGGCGCGCCGTCGGCCGTCCTGGCGGATCGTCTGCGGGTCTTCACCGAACTCGGCGTGCTGAGCGAGCGCCCCGCGCCGGAGTATCCGGGACGGGTCACCTACCACCTGACACGGAAGGGCAGGGCGTTCTTCCCGGTCCGGGCGCCCAGGTCGCGCGTGGATAACAGTCCGTGGTAAATCTAGTGACCTAGATCACACCGCTAACTGAAGTGACGACGGTCGGGGCGTCGGATCGACGGAAGGGAAGGCACATGGGGAGCCTGAAGATTCACCCTCAGATCCGGATCACCGAGTACACCGCTTCCGGCGCATGGACTCCGGAGACAGTCCGACAACTCTTCGCCGATCGGGTGCGGGACCGTGGATCCCAGCTTGCGGTGGTCGATCCCGTGAACAAGGCCGAGCAGGTCGACGCGCTGCCGCGTCGGGTCACGTGGGCCGAACTCGATGTCGAGGTCGACCGGTTGGCGGCGGTGCTGCTCGAGGCCGGGATCAGGGCCGGCGAGGTGATCGCCGTCCAGTTGCCGAACACCGTCGAACAGGTCGTCGTCTTCCTCGCATCCTGGCGGATCGGTGCGATCGTGTCGCCGCTGCCGGTGCATTCGACCGATGCGGAGATCGTCGAGACGTGCAACGAGTCGTGTGCCAGCGCCTTCGTCACCGCGGGTCGGATCGGATCGAGCCCCGTCGCCGGTCGGGTGATGTCCGTGCGGCCGCAGATCCCCACGCTTCGGGTCGTCCTCAGCTACGGGGTGGGTGTGCCCGACGGCGTCGTGCGGATCGGGCACACGGTGCCGACGGCAGCCGACATCGAAAGGGTTGCCGAGTACGCGACAACGCACGTCGTCGACCCCAACGACTGCATCGCCATCTGCTGGACGGCAGGAACGGAGGGCGAACCCAAGGGGGTGCCGCACGCCCACTACGAGTCGCTCGCCCAGGCTCGGGCCCTCGTCCGATACGCGTCGCTGACCGTCGACGACGTGATCCTCAACCCGTTCCAGATGATGACTGCCGCGGGGATCGTCGGAACGCTGCTGCCGTGGCTCTCCGTCGGATGTGTGCTGGTGCAGCATCAGCCGTCCGACCTCGATGTCTTTCTGCGTCAGATCGCGGAGGAGAAGGTCACCTACACCGCGGGGCGGCCGGCGGCACTCGCTGAGATCGAACGGCGTGAGGGGCCCACGGTCGACCTGTCGACCCTCACCCGGATCGGCGTAGGCGCCGGACCGATGTCGCCCGACACGGTGCGGAAGTGGAAGGAGAGCTACGGGGTCGAGTTGATCAACTTCTTCGGCACCGTCGAGGGCGTGAGCCTGCGCTCGGCGCCGACGGGCGTGGCGCGGGGACAGCGGACTCTGCTGTATCCGCGGGCAGGCGACGCCACGAGAGCCGAGGTCGATTTGGTGGACGGCCGCACCGGAGACGAGATCGTCGTCCCGGGCGTTCCCGGGGAACTCCGGGTCAAGGGGCCGACGGTGTTCGCGGGGTACCTCAACCCGGCGCGGGACCGGGATCCGTTCGACGAGGACGGCTTCCTCCGGACCGGCGACCTGTTCGTGATCGACGGTCCGGGCGACGGGTACCTCAGGTTCGTCGACCGGGCTGCCGACCTCATCGTGCGCGACGGCGTCCCGATCGGGTCGGCCGAGTTGGAGATGCTGATCGCGGAGCATCCCTCTGTCGCGGAGGTGGCGGTCGTCGGATGCCCCGACGGCGGGACGGGCGAACGCGTCGTCGCGGTCGTGGGATGTCGGCCCGGATCGATCCTCGATCTCGACGAGTTGGTCGAGCACCTCGAGAGCCGGGGTGTCGGCGCCGACGAGGCGCCGCAGCGCCTGGTCGTCTCCAAAGCCCTGCCGCGCAACCGGTCCGGCAAGATCCTCAAGCGGGAGTTACGGGAGCAGTTGAGTCGCGGCTGACCGCCCCCGGTGGGCGCGGAACAGGATGCGGGCGGCATGTGTTCGAATGGCTCGTGACCATCGAGAACAATGCCGCCGTATCCGAATCCGATCAGCCGACCGTTTTGGTCGAGGTGTGGTCGGACATCGCCTGCCCGTGGTGCTACATCGGTAAGCGCCGCTTCGCGGCGGCCCTCGCCGACTTCCCGCACCGCGACCGTGTCGAGGTGGTGTGGCGGTCGTACCAGCTCGCTCCCGACACCCCGGTGGGTGCCCGGCGCAGTCAGCTCGAGGTCGTCGCGGAGCGTCGGGGCGTGCCGGTCGAGCAGGCGCGGGAGTTGTACGAGCACGTCGCCCGTACGGCTGCAGTCGACGGTTTGGTGATGGATCTCGACACCCTGACCGCGTCCAACACGTTCGACGCCCATCGCCTGCTGCATCTGGCCGGCGATCGGCAGGACGAGCTGCTCGAGGCGTTGTTCCGGGGATACTTCACGGACGGCAAGGTGATCGACGACCGGACCGTGCTCGTCGAGCTCGCCGCGAGCGCCGGCCTGGACGCCGACGAGGTCACGGCGGCGCTCGACGGCGACGCCGGCGCCGACCTGGTGCGGGCCGACATCGAGACGGCCCGCCAGCTGCAGGTGTCGGGGGTGCCGTTCTTCGTGGCGAACCGGCGTCTCGCGGTGTCGGGCGCGCAGCCGGCGGACGTGTTCGCGGAGCTGCTCCGTCAGGCGTACGACCAGACGGCAGGCGAAACCAGTGCAGCCCCCGGCGGTGACGCCGAGGGCTGCACTGACGATACGTGCGCGATCTGATCTAGCGGGTCACGCGGCGGTGGGCGCGTTCCGTGAGGAACGCGAACGCCAGCCCCAGCGCGAGCCCCAGCATGGCCTGCGTTGCGAGCGAAGAGACCCGGAACTCCCACAGCAGCGTGGCCGGGAAGTCCTCGCCGACCTCGTTGATGCCGGGAAGCGCGATGTACCCGATTGCAGCCACGACGAGGAACGCGGCCACCTGGCCGATGACGCGCAGCGTCACCAGTTGCTGGTTGCGCAGTGCGCGCCCCACGTACACGGCCACGGCGGCCAGTCCCAGGATCACCGACGCGAGCCACAGCAGGGTGCGCTCGTTGATGGTGTCCGGGTCGCCGACGGCCGGCGGATTCGCCGGGTACTTGAAGAACGGCACGGCTTCGATTGCGAGCCAACCGCATCCGGCGACGGCGATCGCCAGTAGCGGCCCGTTCAGGGCGGTGAAACGGCGTGCGTAGTGCGCGACGACCGCGAAGATCGCACCGAGCGCCAGCCCGGCCAGCGCGATTGCGAGGAACAGGCCTGCGCGCTGGCCGGTGCGGCGGACGAGGGGTTCTTCGTCACCGTGGGAGTGTCCCGCGGACTCTTCCGCGGCGCCGGGATCCGTGGTGACCTCGCCCGCGTGATGGTCCGCTGCAGGCGCCTCGGCGGCTGCTGCCGACTCCTCGATGTTGATCGCGGCCTGCACGTGCGGCTCGCCGAGCGTGCAGGCGACGGCACCGGCGAGCAAGCCCGCGATCAGGCCGGCCAGCAGCCCGCGGAGGAGGAGGGTCTTGAAACTGTCCGTGAGCGTGGTCAGTGGCACGGCAGGCCCAGCAGGTGCCGACCGTCATGCATGAGCTCGTGCATGCGCATGCCGCTGCGGGAGATTGCCCCCTGGTCGAATCCGACCAGGTAGAGGGCCAGCATTGCGAGGAGAACTACTGCGACGGTGATGGCTGCGATCGCTGCCGGTTCCGTCGATCCATCGCTCTGTCGAGCGCACTTTTGCACCCGGGGGTCACGGTGTCAATCGAGCGATGGACACCGTGACCGAACCGGACGATTTGTCCGATGTGGAGGGGGATTCGTCAGGAACCGGACGCCGCTGCGACGTCGAGCACCACGTCGAACTCGAGCAGCGACGCACCGCTGGCGACCGGCTTCGCGCGCTCGCCGGCATGGGCTTCGCGGGCCGGGCCGCTAGCCCACGCCTGGAACGCCTCGTCGGACTCCCACTGCGTGACGACGAAGTAGCGGTTCTCGCCCTTCACCGGACGCAGGAGCTGGAATCCGAGGAACCCGGGGGAGTTCTCGACGGCGTGGGCGCGAGCGGCGAACCGCTTCTCCAGCTCGGGGCCGGCGCCCTCGGGGATCTCGATTGCGTTGATCTTCACGACTGCCATGACGTGAGGGTACTCCGGACGTCGGTGGGTTACCGTCGGTCTTGTGTTGCACGACGAGGGTGGGACGGGCCGGCCGATACTGCTGCTCCACGGGCTGATGGGCAGCTCGCGGACGTGGGTGCGGCACGTGCCCTGGCTGCGGGACCACGGCCGTGTCTACACATTCGACGCCGCCGGGCACGGACGCCCCATCGCGTCGGCTCCCACGACCGAACTCTTCGTGGCCGACCTCGCGGACGCGCTCGACGCCGTCGACGAGCCGATCACCGTCATCGGCCATTCCATGGGCGCGCTGCACGCGTGGTGCTTCGCGGCCGCCCATCCCGGGCGGGTTCGCGCGCTGGTGCTCGAGGACATGGCGCCGGACTTCCGTGGTCGGACGGCAAACGATTGGGCGGCAATGGTTTCCGCGTGGCCGCAGCCGTTCCCCACCGAGGAGTCCGTCCTGGACTACTTCGGAGAGGTGGCCGGCCGCTACTTCCTCGAGTCGTTCGAGCGCCGCGCCGACGGTTGGTACCTGCACGGTGACGTCGAGACGTTCCGCGACATCTCCGAGGAGTGGGGCACCCGCGACTTCTGGGCGCAGTGGGAGTCCGTGACGGCCCCCACGCTGCTGATCGAGGGCGAGTTCACGATCACCCCGGAGGGACAGATGCGCCGCATGCTCGACGGCCACGACGACGCCCGCTACATGTGGGTCGCCCAAGCCGGGCACCTCGTCCACGACGATCAGCCCCAGCGGTACCGTGACGCCGTCGAGGAGTTCCTGAAGACGTTGGACTGATCGTCAGTTGCCCTCGCCGGCGAGGGCGAACAGTCCGTCCTCGGTCTGCTCGATCAACCCGTCGACGAGGAGCGAATCGAGTGCGCGATCGCGCTGCCCGGGGTCGCTGAGCCACACGAGGTCGAGTCGCGCGCGCTCCACCGGGTGGGAGCTGTCGCGCAGCACGTCCATCAGCTTCCCGCGGACCTGGCGATCCGTTCCCGCGAACTTCTGCACCTTGCGGGACTCGCCGACGTGCGCGGGCCGCCCGGCCTCCACCCATGCGCAGGTCGGCAGTGGGCAGCTCGCACAGTCGGGAGTCCGGGCGGTGCACACCGTGGCGCCGAGCTCCATCAGTGCGGCGGAGAACCGTGCGGCGCGGGCCCGGGTGCGCGGCAGGAGCGCATCGACGTCCGCCATGTCGCGCTTCGCGGACGGATTGCCCTGATCCGCCCGGCCGTGAACGGCACGCGCGACGACGCGTCGAACATTGGTGTCCACCACGGGAACTCGCTGCCCGTATGCGAAACATGCGACGGCACGGGCGGTGTAGTCGCCGATCCCCGGCAGGCCCAGCAGGACGTCGACGTCGGTGGGCACCTGGTCGCCGTGCCGGTCGGCCAGCACGCCCGCGCACTCGTGCAGGCGCAGTGCCCGGCGCGGGTAGCCGAGCTTTCCCCACGCGCGCAGCACGTCCGCCTGGCTCGACGCGGCCATCAGCGACGGCACCGGCCAGCGCCGCACCCACTCCTCCCAGATCGGCGCGACGCGGACGACGGGGGTCTGCTGCAGCATGATCTCGCTCATCAGGATGTGCCAGGCCGTCACGCCGTCGCGACGCCACGGCAGGTCCCGGGCCTGCTCGTCGTACCAGCGCAGCAGTGCTGAACCGTCCACCGACATCGAAACTCTCACCCTTCTCCGCACACTGCCGGGCGCTCGTCGCGCCGTCGCCATCGGTCCAACCGAGACGGCGGCCACGCGAAGGTGCACAATTGCCGCATGCCCAATTCCAACCCGATCTCCGCTTGGAAAGCCCTCAAGCAGGGTAACGAGCGCTTCGTCAGTGGCACCCCGCTGCATCCGAGTCAGGGTATTGCCGACCGCGCGAAACTGGTCGACGCCCAGCACCCGACGGCAGTGCTCTTCGGTTGCGGCGACTCCCGCGTCGCCGCCGAGATCATCTTCGACGTCGGTCTCGGCGACATGTTCGTCGTCCGCACGGCCGGTCACGTCATCGACAGTTCGGTGCTCGGGTCCATCGAGTACGCCGTCGAGATCCTCAACGTGCCGCTCATCGTCGTGTTCGGCCACGACGGCTGCGGCGCGGTCAAGGCCACGCTCGACGCCCTCGACAAGGGCCGGATCCCCAACGGCTTCATCCGCGACGTCGTCGAACGCGTGGCTCCGTCGATCCTGATGGGTCGGCAGGAGGGCCTCACGACCGTCGACGAGCTCGAGGGCCGGCACGTGGTCGAGACCGGTTCGCTGCTGATGCAGCGTTCGCGCATCATCGCCGACCGGGTGGAGAAGGGCACGTGCGCCATCGTCGGCGTCACCTACAAGCTCTCCGACGGCGACATCAAGCTGCAGGGTGTGGTGGGTGACATCGGCGAGTCGGTGGACTGAGGCCGAGCCGAACGTGTCCACTCGGCCACCGCGGCCGTGTTCGCAGACGCGACACGCCGGGACCGAAGAAGCGAGGGCAGGTCGTATGGAATTACGGTTGAGTCGTGCTTGAACCGAACGGACCGTTGCCCCCTGAGATCTACTGGCGTCGACGGGCGCTCGCCATCGGTGGTGTCGTCGTGGTCGTCGCGCTGCTGGTGTGGATCATCGCGTCGGTCCGTGGTGGCGGAGACGACCCGGAGTCGGCGGCCGCGGCGGGCACCTCCGAGCTCACCGAGGCGACCACCACCCCGGCGGCCGAGCCCTCGGACGGGTCGGGGTCCTCGACGGCCGATGCCTCGGGCACCAGCGTGTCCGGAACGACTGCGGCCTCCACGAGTGCCGGCCCCGAGGTGGCCCCGTGTGCCGACCAGTCGTTGGCGTTGAAGGTGTCGCCCGACCGTCCCCAGTACAAGGCGGGTGACGAGCCCAGCTTCTCGATCGCGATCACGAACATCGGTACCAGCAAGTGCGAGCGGGACCTGGGCTCGGGACTGCAGCAGGCGCTCGTCTACTCGCTCAACGGCAGCAACCGGCTGTGGTCCAACGTCGACTGCTACCCCGATGCGGATCCGGCGATGCAGGTCCTCGAGCCGGGTGGGCAGGCACGATTCACCGTCAAGTGGTCGGGCACCACCTCGGAGCCGGGATGCAAGGCCCCGCGCGTTCAGGTCGCGCCGGGCGCCTACTCGGTGGTCGCGCAGCTCGGCGAGCTGCGTAGCTCCCCGGAGCCGTTCAATTTCTCCTGACGCGGCGAACTAGTCGTACGGTCCGCTGATCGATGCCTCCGCGAGCCGTGAGAGGCCCTCGCGGATGTGCCGGGCCCACAGGCCACCGATGCCGTCGACGGACTGCAGGTCCGCGGCCGTGGCCGCGAGCAGCCCCTGCAGGGTCCCGAACGAGCTCACCAGCCGGTGGATCTGCAGGAACTGCAGCCGGGGCACCCGGGTGAGCACCCGGTAACCGCGCGGGCTCATCGGCGCGTCGAGCGCCTCGATGGTGCCCGGGTAACCGAAGGCGCGGGCCAGGGTGGTGAGGTCGAGCAGATCCACGTCGGTGAGCTTGTCGAGCGCGGACAGCGTGCTCTCCACCGCCGTCGTCGAGGCGGGCTCGGATCCGGCCAGGTAGTCGCGCACCATGAGCTGGCGGACCGTGTCGTTGTCGCCGACCAGTTCCTCGAGCTGCAGCGCGAGCTGCCGGCCGTCGGTGCCCAGCTCGAGCACGTCCTGTTCGATCTCGACGGACACCCGGCGCACCATCTCGAGGCGCTGCACCACGGTCAGCGCGTCGCGCAGCGTGACGAAGTCCTCGATCTCGACGACCGACAGCTGACGGGTGACCCCGTCGAGCCGAGCCTTGTACCGCTCGAGGGTCGCGACGGCCTGGTTCGCGCGGGACAGGATGGTCGCCGACCCGTTGATGACGTGTCGGATTCCGCCGACGTACACGCTCACGATGCTCATCGACTGGCTCACCGACACGACGGGGTAGCCGGTCTCGATCGCGGTGCGCTCGGCCGCGCGGTGGCGCGTTCCGGACTCCACGGTGGGGATCTTGTGGTTCGGCACCAGTTGCACGTTGGCGCGGACGATGCGGGTGCCGTCGGTGGAGAGGACGACGGCACCGTCCATCTTCGACAGCTCGCGCAGGCGGGTGGGCGCGAACTCGACGTCGAGCTCGAATCCGCCGTCGCACAGCTCCTCGACCTGGTCGTCGTATCCGAGCACGATCAGGGCGCCGGTGCGGCCGCGCAGGATGCGCTCGAGTCCGTCGCGCAGCGCGGTTCCGGGGGCCAGGCGCGCGATCGTTTCGCGGAGCACCGCGGACGGCGTGGCATCGTTCATCGCGAAATCCCCCCTCGTGCGGTCGGCGCTTTCCGGTCGGCGCCTCGGGTCCGATCGGACGGAATCCCGAGTGCGTTCGACGTCACATCTGGCCGAGCCGCATTCCGGCCGCGGTCGGGCCGCCTCTACATTACCTAGTTGTGAGCAGTACTTGGACCTTGCCCGATGACCTTGTCCTTCCCGAGCTGCCGGATTTCTTCCCGGCGCCGGGAGAGCCGCTTCCCCAGCACTGGTCCAAGTGCTTCGGCTGCGGTGACGACCAGCCCGCCGGTATGGCGATGACCTTTCTCGCGGGAGAGAACCTGTCCGTCACCGGGCGCCTCGAGGTTGCCAAGCGTTACCAGGGTGGCCCCGGCGTGATCCACGGCGGCATCCTCTCCACCGCGTTCGACGAGGTGCAGGGCATGGCGTGCATGGTTCTCGGCGGCCCCGTCGTCACCGCGCACCTCGAGATCGACTTCGCGCGTCCGATCCCGCTGGGTTCGGTGCTCGAGTTCCGTGCCCGCATCGAGGGCACGGTCCGCCGCAAGGCGTACACGACCTCGGAGGCGTTCATCGTGGAGGGGCCCGGCGTCGACCCGGAGACGCCCGTCGCGACCTCGCGCGGCCTGTTCCTGACCGTCAACCCCGAGCACTTCGCTCCGACGGCGGCCTTCGTCGACGGCGAACCGATGTCGCCGTTCGGCACGTCGGCGGTCTGACCCTCACCGAAGATTCAAGGCCCGCAGGGCATCTCCGACGTTTCCCACTTCGACGGGACGGATGCCCTTCGGGAGTTCGCCGGAGTCGAGCGGAACGACGGCGCGGGTGAATCCCAGCCGGGCGGCTTCCGCGACGCGGCGGCTCACACCCGCCACGCGTCGGACCTCACCAGCCAGGCCGACCTCGCCGAGCACCACGGTGCCGGCGGGGATCGACCGGTCCTTGCCGGCCGACGCGACCGCGACCGCGAGCGCTAGATCGCACGACGGGTCGGTCATCCGCATGCCGCCGACCGTCGCGGCGTAGACCTCGCGGTCGGAGAGTTTGATGCCGTGGCGGCGTTCCAGGACGGCCAGCACCATCGACACCCGCGCCGAGTCGAGTCCGCTCACGGCGCGACGCGGCGACGGGTTGTTGGTGGGCGCGACCAGTGCCTGGACCTCGCCGAGTAGGGGACGCTTGCCGTCCATCGTGACCGTGACGGCGGTGCCCGGCACCTCCTCGGCCCGGTGGTGCAGGAACAGCCCGGACGGGTCGCTCACCCCGACGATGCCGTCCTCGCGCAGTTCGAAGCAGCCCACCTCGTCGGCCGCACCGAAACGGTTCTTGATGCCGCGGATCATCCGCAGCGTCGAGTGCTTGTCGCCCTCGAAGTGCAGGACCACGTCCACCAGGTGTTCGAGCGATCGGGGACCGGCCACCGCGCCGTCCTTGGTGACGTGGCCGATCAGCAGCACCGGAACCCCGCTGGCCTTCGCGAGCGACGTGAGCGCACTGGTGATGGCCCGCACCTGCGTGACGCCGCCGACGACGCCGTCGACGTCGGCGGCGAGCATCGTCTGCACGGAGTCGACGATCAGCAGCGTCGGGCGGACCTGCTCGACGTGTCCCAGTACTGTCGCGAGATCCGACTCGGCGGCCAGATACACCCGTTCGTGCACCGACCCGGTGCGATCTGCGCGCAGCCGGACCTGACCCGCGGATTCCTCGCCTGTGACGTACAGCGCGCGGTCGTCGGGTCCGCGGCACGCCCACCGGTGCACGACCTCGAGCAGCAGCGTCGACTTGCCGACGCCGGGCTCGCCGGCCAGCAGCACCACCGAGCCGGGAACGACGCCACCGCCGAGGACCCGATCGAGTTCGTCGACGCCCGTCGGCTTGGCGCGAGTGGCGGTGCCGTCGATCTGGGTGATGGGGGACGCCGGCGTGGTCGGCAGCAGCGCGCTGGCACCGGCGCGTGCCAGTGACGCGCCCGGACGGGACGCGACCGCCGCGAGGACCGGAGCCTCGTCCATCGAGCCCCACGTGCCGCACTCCGGGCAGCGGCCGACCCACTTGGCCACAGTGTGCTGACACGACGAACACCGGAAGCTCGATTTAGCTTTTGCCACGCGCGCAGCCTAGTGGTCCCGACCGACAGAAGAGCCCGGGCGACGGTGTCGCCCGGGCTCTTCCGGAAGTACGTCCGATCCGACGGATCAGTGATGACCCTCGGCCACGTCGGGGGACATCTCCGACTCGTGGCGCTCGGTCTGCGGGCCGGCGTCGACCGGCACCTGCACGACGATGTCGCCGGCGTTCTCGAAGGAGAAGGTGACCGGGAACGTCAGGCCGGGCCGGACGCCCTCGCGGATGTCCTCGAGCGTGACGTCGATCAGGCTGACGTGCTCGGGCGCCTGCTCGGGCACCGTGACGTCGGGGTTGCCCGCACCGAGCGAGGCCTGCGGCTTGATGTCGCGGCCGCCTTCCTTTTCGTCGATGGTGACGGCGCCGGCGAAGTCGGTCTTGATGCCCTTCAGGCGGTCGGACTCGTGCTCGCTGAGGTTGATCGCGGTGAACGCGAGCTGCGCGTTGCCGCCCGGTTCGATGCTGAACTCCTCGGAGTTCGGGTACACGACGTGCACGTTGCGCAGTGCGATGTCGCCGCTGGTCGCCTTGTTGCCGTTCACCGCAGCAACCTGGGTGGCGGTCTGCGAGACCTGACCTGCGCCGCACGCGGACAGCACGAGCGTCGCGCCGGCAGCGAGAGCGACAGCGGCCATGACTCGGCGAGTCGGCGACGCATTGAGAGCAGTCACGGGTTGTCCTCCATGGGTCAGGTTCACAATCCACTAGGCAGAGTAGTAGTCGGCTCGGAGCGGCTGTGCGCTGGGTACTCGTTACGAGGTCGTGTCGGGCGCACAACGGTTGTCCGCGTGCAGGTTCGGTGGCGCCTCGCGGGTCGCTCGGCAGGCGGTTCGCGCGGCCCGAAATGCACGGTTGGTGCGGCCTGTCAAGCCCTAAGATCAGGTAAGGACGCCCCTGACCTGCACCGTTGATGGGACGATCGATTGGTCACGTGTTAAACTCGAAAGATCGAAAGGGGCACGGGACAGATGATTTTTAAGGTCGGAGACACCGTCGTATACCCCCATCACGGAGCGGCGCTGATCGAGGCAATCGAAACCCGCACCATCAAGGGTGAACAGAAGGAATACCTCGTTCTGAAGGTCGCGCAGGGCGATCTCACCGTTCGCGTTCCCGCGGAGAACGCCGAGTACGTCGGCGTGCGTGACGTGGTCGGCCAGGAGGGTCTCGACAAGGTGTTCCAGGTGCTTCGTGCGCCGCACACCGAGGAGCCGACGAACTGGTCTCGCCGGTACAAGGCGAACCTCGAGAAGCTGGCCTCGGGTGATGTGAACAAGGTCGCAGAGGTCGTTCGTGACCTGTGGCGGCGTGAGCAGGACCGCGGCCTGTCCGCGGGTGAGAAGCGGATGCTGGCCAAGGCGCGGCAGATCCTCGTGGGTGAGCTCGCTCTGGCGGAAGGCACCGACGACGCCAAGGCCGAGATCATTCTCGACGAGGTCCTCGCCGCCGCGTCCTGACAGTGGGTGAGAACCGAGGACCGGTCGTAGCGCTGGTCCCTGCGGCCGGACGTGGAGTCCGGCTGGGCGAGTCCGTCCCGAAGGCGTTCGTCGAGTTGGGCGGGCGCAGCATGCTGCGCCGAGCCGTCGACGGACTCCTCGAGTCGGGCGTCGTGGACACGGTCGTCGTGATCGTGCCCGAGACGCTCGTGGACGAGGCGCGGGCGGATCTGCCCGACGGCGTCGTCGTGGTTGTCGGGGGCGAGGAGCGGACCGACTCGGTCCGCGCCGGACTCGCGGCAGCCACGGGCGCCGAATTGGTGCTGGTGCACGACGCGGCGCGCGCTCTGACGCCGCCGTCGCTGATCGCTCGAGTGGTCGCGGAACTTCAGGCGGGACGCAAAGCGGTCATTCCGGTGCTGCCCGTCAGCGACACCATCAAGACGGTCGACGTGCTCGGTGCCGTCACCGGCACACCACCACGCTCGGAGTTGCGCGCCGTCCAGACGCCTCAGGGTTTCGAGGCGTCGCTACTGCGCCGCGCCTACCTGGACGTCGACGGCGACGCGACGGATGACGCCGGCCTCGTCGAGCGACTTGGCGAGCGGGTGCGCACCATCGTCGGTGAGCCCGAAGCATTCAAGATCACCACACCGTGGGATCTCGCTCTGGCCCGGATTCTGCTGGGGCAGGCGGGACCGGCGGAGTCCGAGTAAGTCTGAGTAAGTCTGAGTTTTTTTCGAGCACAGGGAGCCCTACGCGTGCGAGTCGGAATCGGCACCGACGTCCATCCGATCGAGCCCGGCCGTCCGTGCTGGATGGCAGGGTTGCTGTTCGAGGACGCGGACGGATGCTCCGGGCATTCCGACGGCGACGTCGCGTCGCACGCGCTGTGCGACGCGTTGTTGTCGGCCGCGGGCCTGGGCGATCTCGGTTCGGTGTTCGGCACCGGTCGTCCGGAGTGGGACGGCGTGAGCGGTGTGCGGATGCTCACCGAGGTCCGGAGCCTGCTGTCCGACGCCGGATACGTCGTCGGGAATGCGTCGGTGCAGGTCATCGGCAATCGGCCCAAGATCGGTCCGCGTCGGGAGGAGGCGCAGCGCGTCCTCGGGGACGTGCTCGGCGCACCGGTGTCGGTGTCGGCGACGACGACCGACGGACTGGGTCTCACGGGTCGCGGAGAGGGCATCGCTGCCGTCGCGACCGCGCTGATCATCCCCGCTGATCGCGACCGGTAGAATCGCACGTCGTGACCTTGCGCCTATACGACACCGTGACACGGGCTCCGCGTGACTTCGTTCCGCTGACCCCCGGACATGCCTCGGTGTACCTGTGTGGCGCCACCGTTCAGGGCGACCCCCACATCGGGCACGTGCGCAGTGGCGTCGCATTCGACGTGCTGCGCCGCTGGCTGCTCGCGCACGACTACGACGTCGCGTTCGTGCGGAATGTCACCGACATCGACGACAAGATCCTGAACAAGGCCGCCGAGGCGGGCCGCCCCTGGTGGGAGTGGGCCGCGACGTACGAGCGGTCGTTCGACTGGGCGTACCAGCAGCTCGGTGTGCTGCCGCCGTCCGTGGAGCCGCGGGCGACCGGGCACATGACGCAGATGGTCGAGATGATGCAGCGCCTCATCGACAACGGCCACGCGTACGCGTCCGCCGGCGACGTCTACTTCGACGTGGTCAGCTACCCCGACTACGGCAAGCTGTCCGGTCACAAGCTCGACGACGTCCACCAGGGCGAGAGCGTGGCCGAGGGCAAGCGCGATCCGCGGGACTTCACGCTGTGGAAGGCCGCGAAGCCGGGCGAGCCGTCGTGGCCGACGCCGTGGGGCCCGGGACGACCGGGCTGGCACCTCGAGTGCTCGGCGATGGCCGAGTTCTACCTCGGTAAGGCGTTCGACATCCATTGCGGTGGAATGGATCTGGTGTTCCCGCACCACGAGAACGAGATCGCGCAGGCGAAGTGCGCGGGCGACGACTTCGCCCAGTACTGGTTGCACAACGGCTGGGTCACCATGGGTGGCGAGAAGATGTCGAAGTCGCTCGGGAACGTGCTGTCGGTGCCGAACGTGCTCAAGCAGGTTCGCCCGCAGGAACTGCGGTACTACCTCGGCAGCGCCCACTACCGGTCGATGCTCGAGTACTCCGAGACCGCGCTGCACGAGGGTGCGGCCGCCTACCGTCGCTGCGAGTCGTTCGTGACGCGCGTCGTGGAGCGGGCCGGTGAGGTCCCGGTGGGCAAGTGGACGGCGGAGTTCGCCGCCGCACTCGACGACGACCTGGGTGTGCCGTCGGCGCTGGCCGAGATCCACGGCCGGGTCCGCGAAGGCAACATCGCGCTCGAGTCCGGTGATCTCGACGGTGCTCGCGCGCTGGCGTCGCAGGTGCGGGCGATGCTCGGCATCCTCGGTGTCGATCCGCTGGATCCGCAGTGGGCGTCCGCGACTGACAACTCGACGGCGCTCGATGCCCTCGACGTCCTGGTTCGGGCCGAGCTCGACCGGCGTCAGCAGGCCCGGGCCGACAAGAACTGGGCAGTGGCCGACGAGGTCCGGGACCGGCTGGCCGAGGCCGGTATCGAGGTCACGGACACCGCGAACGGGGCCGAATGGTCCCTCAAGCAAGCTTCTAACGAATCGGGACAGTGATGGCTGGAAATTCGAGCAGGCGCGGCGCGATCCGCAAGGACGGCACCAAGAAGGGGCAGGTCAGCGGGTCCGGCGGCAAGCATCGCCGGGGTCTCGAGGGCCGCGGCGCGACGCCTCCGGCGGAGGCCCGCACCAAGCATCCCGCCGCGAAGCGGGCCCGGGCCGCGGCGAAGGCGGCGCAGCAGCGTCCCACCGGCGGCGGCCGCCCCGGCGCGGGTCGTCTGCCGGCCGGCCGCAAGGCCGAGGACGGTCCGGAGATGGTGCTGGGCCGCAACCCGGTCGTCGAGTGCCTGCGCGCGGGTGTCCCAGCGACGGCGCTGTACGTCGCGGTGGGCGCCGAGAGTGACGATCGCCTCAAGGAATCCGTGCAGCGTGCGGCCGACATGGGGATCTCGATCCTCGAGGTGCCGCGCACCGACCTGGACCGCATGAGTGCCAACGGACTGCACCAGGGCATCGGCCTGCAGGTGCCGCCGTACAAGTACGCGCACCCGGACGATCTGCTGGCGTCGGCCCGCACCAACCAGGAGCCCGCGCTGCTGGTGGCCCTGGACAACATCACCGACCCGCGCAACCTCGGCGCCGTCGTTCGTTCGGTTGCCGCGTTCGGCGGTCACGGTGTGGTGATCCCGCAGCGTCGCAGCGCCAGCGTCTCCGCTGTCGCCTGGCGCACCAGTGCCGGTGCCGCGGCTCGCCTGCCTGTCGCGCGGGCCACGAATCTCACTCGCACACTGAAGGATTGGCAGTCCAAGGGTGTCCAGGTCGTCGGCCTGGACGCCGGCGGCGACACCACCCTCGACACCTACGATGGCACCGGCCCGGTGGTCATCGTGGTCGGTTCGGAGGGCAAGGGACTGTCGCGGCTCGTGCGCGAGACGTGCGACGCCGTCCTGAGCATCCCGATGGCCGGACCGGTGGAGTCGCTCAACGCGTCCGTCGCCGCGGGCGTCGTGCTGTCCGAGATCGCGCGTCAGCGTCGTAGCTGACGGAACTTGATCCGACATCCCGGTCGCATCTGAGCTGCGGCCGGGATGTCTTCTTCCACGACCACGGCGATCACGGGATAGCCCCCCGTGACCGGATGGTCGGCGAGGAACAGCACCGGCATGCCGTTCGGCGGCACCTGTAGCGCGCCGGTCACCATGCCCTCGCTCGGCAGTTCGCCGTGACGGGAGCGGTGCAGCGGTCCCGGCCCGTCGAGGCGTGCGCCCACACGGTCGGTGTCGGTGCTGACCGTCCACGTCCGGTGCACCAGGGCGGCCAGGGATGCAGGGGTGAACCAGTCGTCGCGCGGACCGGTGCGAACGCGTAGTTCGACGGGATCTCCGGGCGGCGCGGGTGGCGGGATCAGTTCCTCGATCGGCAGCTCGCCGTGGAGGCTTCCCACCGGCAGGCGGTCGCCGTCCCGGATCGGTTCGGGGCCGATGCCGGAGAGGGTGTCGGTGGCGCGGCTGCCCAGGATCGGCGTGACGTCGATGCCGCCGCGCACCGCAAGGTAGGTGCGTAGTCCCGCCGTGGCCAGCCCCAGCACCACCTCGTCGCCGTCGCGCACGTGCAGGGTGGAGTAGTGCGGGCGGGGTTCCCCGTTCACCGTGAGCGGTGCCCGCGCGCCGGTGACGGCGAGGGTGGCCGGCCCGACCGCCCGCACCCGCAGACCACCGAGGGTCACCTCGAGCGTCGCGGCGCGGGGATCGTTGCCGACGAGGCGGTTCGCGCCGTCGTGCGCGACGATGTCGGCGGCCCCCGAGACGCCGACGCCGAGACGCGCATACCCGGGCCGTCCCCGATCCTGGACGGTGGTGCGTGCGCCGGCGCGCAGGACTTCGAGCCATGCCATGGGTCGATTGTCCTCGATCCCGGCAGGAGGTCGCAGTGCTTACTACGATCGATCGATGCTGACAGCTGCGCTGTACGGTCTCGGGACGGCTCTACCGTTGCTCTTCGGTGCGTGGGTGGGCCTGCGCTACAGCCTGCCGCGGCCACTGCTGGCCGCGCTCATGGCCTTCGGCGCCGGCACGATGGTGGCGGCGGTGTCGTCCGAGCTCTTCGCGCCGGCGTTCGCGATCGAGGGCGTGTGGGTCGCCGGGACGGCGCTGCTGGCCGGCGCCCTCGTGTATGTGGTGGCCGATCACCTCATCGAGAACAAGCTCGGTCCCGCGGCGCTGGGGTGGGCGCTGATGCTCGGGGCCCTGCTCGACGGCATCCCCGAGAACACCGCCCTGGGCGTCTCGCTCATGGAGGGCGGGGGAGTGGTGCTGTTGGTCGCGGTCGCGGTCGGCAACGTGCCCGAGGCCGTCGCCGGCGCCGCGTCGATGCGCGAGCAGCCCGGCTTCAACTCGCGGCGGGCGTTCGGGGTGTGGGCCGCCACTGCCGCGGTCCTGGTGCTGGTCGTCGTCGCGGCCAACGCCGTCTCCGACACCATCCCGGACAGTCGAATTGCCGTCATCCAGGCCTTCGCCGGTGGGGCAACCATTGCGGTGCTTGCGGATTCGTTGATGCCGGAGGCGTACCGCGAGGGCGGTTGGTGGGTGGGGATCTCCACCGCACTCGGGTTCCTCGTGGCGTTCGCGCTGGGCGCCTAGGAGTGCGAACGCCACGAGCCACTCAGTCCGTGCGGAAGACGGTCCTGTGCCACGCCTTCCGGGCGTCGCGCGAGAGGTCGAACATCACGTGCTTGACGGTGGTGTATTCCTCGAACGAGTAGGTCGACATGTCCTTGCCGAATCCGGACTGCTTGACCCCGCCGTGCGGCATCTCGCTGATGATCGGGATGTGGTCGTTGACCCAGACGCAGCCGGCGACGATCTCACGGGTTGCGCGCAGCGCGCGGTGCAGGTCGGTGGTCCACGCCGATGCGGCGAGCCCGTACGGGGTGTCGTTGGCGAGGGCGATGGCCTCGTCGTCGTCGCGGAACGGTGTCACCGTCAGCACCGGGCCGAACACCTCGTCGCGGTAGATCTCGCTGTCGACCGAGGCTCCGGTGATCAGCGTCGGACGGTAGTACGCGCCCGTGGCGAGGGGTCCGTCACCGGCGCTGCCGCCGGTGACGATCGTTGCGTAATCGCGTGCGCGCGAGACCATTGCAGCGACGCGGTCGCGGTGTGCGTACGAGCTCAGGGGGCCCATGTCCGTCGCCTCGTCGCCGGTCGGACCCAGCGTGACCGACTCGTACAGCTCGGCCACGCCCGCGACGAACGCGTCGATCACCGACTCGTGCACGATCGCGCGGGTTGCGGCCGTGCAGTCCTGTCCGCCGTTGATCAGGCTCGCGGCCACGGCCCCGTGGACGGCGGCATCCAGATCGGCGTCGTCGAACACGACGAACGGTGCCTTGCCGCCCAATTCGAGGTGGACGCGCTTGGCATTGGTGGCGGCGCCCTCGAGGATCGAGCGCCCCACCGCGGTCGATCCGGTGAACGAGATCATGTCGACGCCGACGTGGCGTGCCAGCGCCGCGCCGGCCTCCTGGCCGCTGCCGACGACGATGTTGACGACGCCGTCGGGGACGCCGGCCTCGGTGATCGCCTCGGCCAGCAGCAGCGCGGTCAGGGGTGTGATCTCGGCGGGCTTGAGGACGACGGTGTTCCCGGCGGCGATCGCGGGGAAGATCTTCCACACCGCCATCTGCAGCGGGTAGTTCCACGGCGCGACCGCCCCCACGACGCCGAGCGGCTCGCGGCGGATGCTCGAGGTGTGCGTCGGCGAGTACTCGCCCGTCGCCTTTCCCTCGAGGATGCGCGCGGCGCCCGCGAAGAATTCGATGTTGTCGATCGAGCCGGGGACGTCGAACTCCCGTGCCAGCCGGATCGGCTTACCGCACTGCCGGCTCTCGAGCGCCGCGAGTTCGTCCGAGCGGCCGCGCAGGATGTCGGCGACGCGGAGCAGGAGCGCCGAGCGTTCGGCCGGGGTGGTCCGCGACCACGATCCGAAGGCGCGGCGCGCGGCTGCGACCGCGCGGTCGACGTCGTCGCTGCTCGCGAGGGTGACGGTGACGATCGTCTCGCCGGTCGAGGGGTCGATCACGTCCTGGGTGCAACCGGAGGCCCCTTCGCACCGGATCCCGTCGATGTACTGGTGCATCGTGTCCATGCTTTCGTCGTCGGAGTCTGAGAGCCGGGTGGTCAGGAGATGTAGATCTTGCGGAGCGTCTCGCGCACGGTCCACACGGTGCGCTGTCCGGCGTGCAGGCGGACGAGGGTGCCGGGGCGGAGATCGACTGCGGGAGAATCGTCCTCGAACTCGAGGGTGCCCTGGCCGTCGACGACGAAGAACACCTCGTCCGCCTCCACGTCGCGCGAGGTTCCCTGGGTGTGCTCCCATACCCCGATCGTCAACCCCGACAGCGACGACAGGGCCTGGTGGGCGGTGGTCGGCGATCCGTCGACGACGAGTTCGTCCGGGAGGGCCTTGTGGTCCAGAGTGACGTCGGGAACGACGACGCTGTCCTGGTGCGGGGCGGGCTGTGGATGCGTGGAAGTCATTGGTGGGCCTGTCGAGTCGTGTTTCGAGTAGTGAGGGTCGGACCCGAGCGAGGCCTGACACGGGCGCCCCCGAACGGGTGCGCCCATGCCGCGGTCACTCGTCGAGCTCGACCGGTGCGGTGTCCGCCGAGACGACGCCGTGGAGCATCGGCGGGTTGCCGACTCCCCAGCCGTACGCCAGCTTGCCCACCTCGAGCACGAAGAACGACTCGGTGGAGAGCACCCCGTCGATGGCGTGCAACTGGTCGTGCATCAGGCGGGTGAAGTCCTCGGTGTCCTTGCAGATCACCTCGACGATGACGTCGTACCGCCCCGACGTGACAATCACGTAGCTCGTCTGGGGCAGCGCCGCCACCGCCTGGCACACCGAGCGTGCGGTGCCGGCGCGGGTGTGGATGCCGACCATCGCCATACGGTCGAAGCCGATTCGCATCGGGTTGGCGATCCCGACGATCTGCAGGATCCCGGCCTCCTCGAGTCGCTGCACGCGGTATCGCGCCGACGAGGCGGGGATGTCGAGCGCCTCCGCGATCTGCCGGTACGGGAGGCGACCGTCCTTCTGCAGGAGCTCGATGATCTTTGCGTCGATCGTGTCGATGCTCGGTGTGTTCAAGATGACCTCCGAACCGGTTCGGTACGACTAGGAATCGAATCCCAGTCCTATGCTGTCGAGGAGTCGCAACCACAGGTTGCGGCGACCGTGGTCGTCCTCCCTGGCCAGCGACCATCTGGTCGCCTGGACACCAAAGTAACGCACCGGTTCCGGGGGAAACGGAACGGCGGGGCGCCGGATCATCGCCAGTTCCGTCCGTTCCGTCTTGCGTCCGGCCAGACGATCGAGCATCACCTGCGCACCGAAGCGGGTCGCGGTGACGCCCAGGCCGGTGAAGCCCGTCGCGTAGGCGACCCGTCCGCCGTACGCCGTTCCGGCGGTGAGGCAGAACCGTGTCGACGAGTCGATGATGCCGCCCCACGCGTGGGTGAACTGCACGTGGGCCAGTTGGGGATACGTCGTGGCGAAGTTCGTTGCGAGCCGCGCATACGTCTCCGGTCGGTCGAGGAGATCCTCGTCGCGACGGGAGCCGTAGTGGTAGATCGCGTCGTAGCCACCCCACAGGATCCGGTTGTCCGCTGTCTTGCGGTAGTAGTGGAACTGGTTGGAGGCGTCGGTGAGACCGAGGTCCCCGGTCCACTTGATCGACTCGAAATCGGCGTCGCTCAGCGGTTCGGTGACGAGCGAGTAGTCGTAGACCGGGATGGTCGTGTTCGTGAGCCGGCGCAGAAGGGGCTTGAATACGTTGGTGGCCAGCGCAACTCGCTGGGCTTCGACCCGTCCTCCCCGCGTGGTCGCGGCGATGCGCCCGTCGGGCGTCTTGTCGATCGACGTGACGGGTGTGTTCTCGTGGATCTCGACACCGAGGTCGAGGCATGCCCGCCGGAGCCCGAGCACGAGCTTGTACGGATCGACCAGCGAGTAGTCGGGCAGGTACAGACCGCCGACGTACGCGGGCGACGCGGTCCAGTCGCCGACCTCGGACGGCGGGATGAACTGCGACGGCTCGCCGTAGCCGCCGCTCATCTCGGAGTAGGCGCGCAGACCTTCGAGTTCCCAAGTGGTGCGGGCGAAGCTGACCTTGCCCGGCCGCCGGTAGTCGGCGTCGATGCCGTAGCGCTCGAGGGTCTGCTCGATCCCCGCGAGGTTGTCGAGCCCCATCCGGTGCATGGACGCGGCCTCGGACGGCCAGCGGTTCACGCCGTTCATGAGGCCGTGCGTGATGCTGGGGGAGCAGAAGCCGCCGTTGCGCCCGCTCGCGGCATGCCCGACGGTGTGGCCCTCGAGGAGTACCACGCGCTGGTCGGGGTCCGATTCTTTGGCCATCAGTGCGGTCCACAGGCCGGTATAGCCTCCGCCCACCACCAGCAGATCGGCGGACAGCGTCGTCGCGAGCGCCGGGAGGGGCGTCGGGGCGGGCGTCACGTCGAACCAGTACGGGGAGCGGCGCACCCCGTCGATCGTCGACGGGCTGGTGGTGGGCATGCGGAGACCTTTCATTGGAGAGCGTGTTCGTCGCGAATCAGCGGTTCAGGTGCATGACACCGGTGCGCAGGTCGGACATGTCGATCAGCGTGTGCTTGCCGCCGATCCGGCCCCAGCCGGTGCCCTTGCCGCCGGCGCCACCGAACGGCATGTTGATGTCCCAGAATCCGGTGCTGTCGTTGACGATCACCTGTCCGGTCTCGACCTCCTCGACGAATCGGTAAGCCTTGGAAAGGCTTTCGGTGAACACCGCTGCCTGGAGGCCGAGCGCGTCGCTGTTGGCCAGGCGGAGCAGTTCGTCGTCGTCGCGGCCGGTGATGACCGGCACGACCGGGCCGAACGACTCCTCCTTGCTGAGGAGGCCGTCCGGCGTGACGCCGTCCACGACGGTGAAGTCGTAGTACAGGTCGGTCGGGAAACCTGCGCGTCGACCGCCGCCGACGAGGATGTCGAACCCGCGCTCGCGGGCGTCGGCCAGGTGGCGATCCATCTTCGCGGCGACGCCCTCGTTGTTGAGCGGGCCGAGGTTGACCGCGGAGTCGAACGGGTCGCCGAGGCGGACCGTGTCGGAGTAGGCGACGAGCGCCTCGACGAAGGCGTCGTGCACGTCGGCATGCACGAGGGCACGCTCGGTGGCGCAGCAGACCTGGCCCGCGCAGTAGTACGCGGCGTCGGCGGCGGCCTTGGCGGCGGCCTCGACGTTGGCGTCGGCGAGCACGATGAGGGGGCCGTTGCCGGAGCACTCCATGATGGACCGCTTCAGGCCGGCGGTCGCCTGGATCTTCGCGCCGGTCTGCGACGAACCGATGAAGCCGATGGCGTCGATGCCCGGATGCGAGACGAGGGCGGAGCCGAAGTCGCCTTCTCCGGGAAGGACGTTCACGAGACCAGCCGGCAGACCGGCGGCCTCGAACGCCTCCATCGCAGCCAACACGGTCAGCGAGGTGTGGGTCGGCGGCTTGACTACGTGAGCGTTGCCGGTGGCCAGGCCCGGTGCGACGAACTCGGTGAGCATCAGCAGCGGGAAGTTCCAGGGCGTGATGATGCCCCAGACGCCGACCGGCCGGTAGAAGGTCCACATCCGCTTCTGCGGATCGTTCGACGGCAGGGTCTCGCCGTGCAGGCGGACGGCGTCCTCGGCGTGCAGGTGGAACAGCTGTGCCGCCTCGGTCACGTCGGCGATGGACTCGGCGAGCGGCTTGCCCTGCTCGAGAGTCTGCAGGCGGGCGAGGACGTCGATGCGCTTCTCGAGCTCGTCACCGATGCGGTGGCAGATCTCGGCGCGCTGCCAGACCCCCACCTTGCGCCATTCGGCCTGGGCGCGATGGGCGGCGTCCACGGCCTTGTCGAGATCCGAGGTGGAGGGGACCGGGATGGTTCCGATGTGGCCGCCGGTGACCGGGCTGATCACCTCGACGGACTCGCCGGTGCTGCCGTCGGTGTACGCGCCGTCCACGTAGAGCTGCTGGCGCGGGGCGGTCGGGATGGATGTCGTCATGAGAAACCCTCTTGGTGTGGGGTAGGGCTGCCGATGCCCTCGGAGTCTGTGCTGGGGATCACTCGTTCCGTGCGAGTGTGGTCACGATAACTGCAATCGGGGTCGATGTCACCCCCGATGGGCAAATAATGCGTCTTAAAGTTGTTCAAAGAGCAAATTTGAAGCTGATCTTCAGCTCAATGTGCGGTGCTGTCGAATGAGCTGTCCGATGCGCCAGGGGACAGTCGTTCGCCGGTCAGTGCCTCGATCACACGCGCGAGATCGTTCGAGGACAGGCCGCCCTCGGACCGACCGGCACGGCGTTCTACCTGCGGATGGCGCTGATTCTTCATGGCGCGAAGTCCTTTCGGGTGCCAGGGGTGTCGGTGGTCGAGCCGAGTTACAGGGCGCCCAGCGCTGCGGTCCCCGCGGCGCGACCCGAGTCGAGGGACGAGCTGACGGTGCTGGTGACCATGCCGGCCCAGAACACGGTCCGGTCGATCGGTTCGTACAGCCCGTCGCGGCGCGAGGTGGGCCCCGGGTAGGCGCCCCGGGCGTATTCGTCGAGGGACCAGTCGTAGGTCGACGCGGCCACGGTCTGCAGACCGGCATCACCGGCCATCGACCTGACCGCGTCCACCGACTGGGCCAGGCGCTCGGCTTCCGGCAGGGAGAGTAGTTCCCGCGCCTCGTCTCCGGTAGCCCAGGCGACGACGACCTGTCCCGAGTAGCCGGGTGCCGCGGCGGACCCGTTCCACAGGGTCGGCGGGTTCACCAGGTAGTCCTCCGCGAGGTCCCAGCCGTCCGGCAGGACCGGTGCGGAGAACTCCAGCAGGCCCTTGTAGACCGGCAGATAGACCACCTCGGAGATCCCCGAACGCTGGGTCGACGGCAACGGTGGGTCGAATGCGATCGCCTCTCGCTGTAGCACGCCCGCGGGCAGCGCGATCACGAGCTTGCGGGCGGTGAACCGGGTGCCTCCGGCGAGCACCTCCACGCCGTGGGAGGTGTAGGCCACCCGGGTGACCTCGTGATTCATTCGTACGTCGATTCCCTCGGCGAGAATCCGGACGATCTGGTCGTAGCCGCCGACGACTCGGAAATCCCCGTAGCCGTCGCTCGGAATCTCGCCGCTGTCCGGTGCCGTGAGCGCGGTCTCGAGATCCTCGACGACGTATCTGGCGGGGAGCTTGTCGAACTGCTCGCTGTCCACCTCGATGACCAGGAAGGCGAGCGGGTAGTTCGACCGGGTGATCCCCAGCCGTGCGAGGTAGTTCTCGGCGGTCTCGCCGGGATTCGGGGCAGGAGGCGGTGACGGCAGATCCGGCTTTCCCTGCGGGAAGTTGTAGAACTCCCACGTGTTCTGGTCCACCCAGGGCGAGCTCGGATCGAATCGGGACATCTCGGTTCCCCAGCGATGTGTCGAGATGTTCGCCGGCTCGACGATGTCCCACGTGGAGACGTCGGCGCCGTGGATGAGCTCGGCGCCCCGTTCCACCGGGATGCCCATGGTCGTTCGATCCGTCCACAGGCGCCCGCCGATGCGGTCGCGGGCCTCGAGGACGATTGCCGATCTGCCCGCGTCCACGACCGTTCGCGCCGCGCCCAGACCGGACACGCCGGCGCCGAGCACGATGACATCCGCGTCGTTCGAGGCGAGCGATCCGAGCGATCCGGTCTGCGCTCGGGCCTGCGGGGTGCGGGCGAAGAGGACCGCGGAGAGGCCGACGGCGCCGCCGTATCCGAGCAGTCGGCGTCGCGTCAGTTGGATATCTGGACCGTTGACTGGTTTCACCTGGGTTCTCCTGTGACGGCGTGCTGTGTGATGTGGCGCTGCCGACGCCATGAATGTGTGCTGAGTCACTCGTTCCGTCGAGTGCGGCCACGATAGCGACTCGGGAGGCGCCTGTCACTTCGATGAGCAAAAACAGCGGGTTCGTACTGTCAATTGAGCAAGTTCGATGCCGGAATTCTTCCGGCATCGGCAAGGATTACGAGGCGGTTCTGTCCAACGCCTACGGGCGTGAGTGAGGCTGTCGGGGCTTGTCATCGCTCGCGGCGTGATCCATACTTCGTCCGCCGCATCGACGTCGTCGGGTTCCGGGTTTCCGGGTCGATGGGTTCGATCCCCTTGCCGCGGGGGTCGATTCCGCACTGTTCCGTCCGAGTCACCGTCATATCCGGGTGCCCCTGTGGCGCCCCCCAACGGGACTTAGGAATGCCATGGCCGAAACAACGTCCACCGAACAGACCTCCACCTCACTGCACAAGACGATGCGCTGGTACGACGGCTTCGCGATGTCGCTGACGATGCCTGCCGCGTTGATCGCCTCGCTCGGCGCCTCGATCGTCGGCCTCGGCGGATGGGGTGCAGTGCTCCTGTGGAGCGTCTCGATGCTCCTCGCAACCGGGGCGAACTGGATCTACACCGAACTCGCCGCGATGTTCCCGGAGTCGTCGGGAGGTATCGCGGCGTACGCCGCCGAGGCGTGGAAGAAGCGTGCGCCGATCGTCGGACCGCTCGCCGCCATCGGGTACTGGTTCCCGTGGACCACATCGTTATCCGTCTACGCCGGCATCATCGGCGCCCTCGTCCAATCACAGTGGTTCCCAGATCAGGACTGGTCGTGGGAGGTGGGGCCGATCGAGCTGAACTTCCCGATCGTGGTCGGCCTGAGTGTGATCGGAATCCTCTACCTGCTCAACGTCGTCGGCGTTCGCATCACCATGACGTTCGTGTACATCACGGGCGGCATCCTGCTCATCCCGCTCGCGGTGTTCATCGTCGGACCACTGCTGTCCAACGGCTTCGACGTCTCCGGTCTGACCTGGAACCTGCACGGCGTCGAAGGCCTGCGCACGGCTCTCGTCTGGCTCTACGTCATGGCATGGACGTCGTTCGGCGTCGAGGTCTGCGCGACGTTCGCGCCGGAGTACCGGAACACCGTCTCCGACACGGCCAAGGCCCTCAAGGCGGGAGTCCTGTTCTCGCTCGGCGTCTTCGTGCTGCTGCCGCTCATCCTGACCGGGTACGTCGGCGAGGGCGCGATTGCGGACGCGCCCACCACGTTCTACGTCGAGGCCTTCCAGAACCTGGTCGGCGGCGCGGCTGACATCATGGTTCTGTTCCTGATCTGCTCGCTGCTGCTGATCATGGTGACCGGTCTCGCCGACGGCTCGCGCGTTCTCTACAACATGGGCAAGGAGGGAACGAGCCTCCGGCAGCTCGGCGTGCTGAACAAGCGCGGTGTTCCCGTCCGGGCGCTCACCGTGGCGCTGGTGGTCAACGTGCTGGTCCTGACCGTGCTCAAGACGCCGCTCGCGATCATCGTCACGGGCAACCTGGGCTACATCCTGACTCACATCTTCGCGCTGTCGGGTTTCTTCCTGCTGCGCAAGGACCGCCCCGACCTGGCCCGTCCGATTCGCCTGCCGGCAGTCTTCGTTCCGCTGTCGCTGGTGCTCTCGGCACTCCTTGCTGTCATTCTCGTCGTAGGAGCCACGGGATTCGAGGTCACGGGGTACGGCGGCTTCAAGGAGCTGTCGGTGGCGTTCGGCGTGCTGGCAGTGGCGGTCGCGCTGTGGCTGTACCGACGCAACGTGCAGGATCGGCGTTCCGTCCCCGAACAGGTGCAGTCGTGAGCGCTTACGGACTGCTCGCCGGCGCGATCGCATGCGAGGTCGTCGCGACGCTCTCGCTCAAGGCCGCCGACGGCTTCAGCCGGCTCGCACCGTCCGTGATCGTCGTGATCGGCTATGCGATGGCGTTCGCGCTGCTGGGGTTCGCCCTCCAGCGCGGCCTGGACGTCGGTGTCGGCTACGCGATCTGGTCGGCCGTCGGAACGACGGTCGTCGCCCTGCTCGGCGTTCTCGTGTTCCGGGAATCGCTGTCCCTCACGGCAATCGCGGGGATCGCGCTGATCATCGCCGGCGTCGTGCTCGTCGACCTGGGCCACCGCACGCAGGCGCCGTCGCCAGAGGGACCGGAAAGTGCTGCCGCCGTCGTGGAGGGCCACTGACGGTGCGATGACGGAAGGCCCCCGGTACCCGACTTGGGTACCGGGGGCCTTTCTCCGTGTCCGGGTCTCAGGCGTCGCGCGACGTGCGCGCGGCCCGTGTCGGCGCGCTGGCATGACTGTCGAGGATCAGTACGGCGGCGTGCAGCGACGTTCGGGACTCGGCGTCGTCGAGGTCTACGCCGAGGAGTCGTTCGACGGTCGCGAGCTTGGCGTACAGGGTGGGACGCGAAATCCGCAGTCGCTTGGCGAGTTCGGCCTTGTTGCCGCCGAGTTCGAGGTAGGCGCGCAACACGTCCAACAGGTCGTCGTCGTGCCGTGCGCGGTGCTCGAGCAGTCCGCGCAGTTCGGCCTCGGCGAAGGCCTGCACGCGCTGATCCGTGCGGATCAGGGCGATCAGCCCGCGTAGTCGGATGTCCGCGGAGCGGTGACAGACCTTGCCGTCCTGCGGCAGCGACTGCGCGACGTCGGCGATGTGCGCCGACTCGGCGAGGCCCCCTGCCGCGTCCAGCAGGCGCGTCGAGTCCGGGCCGACGCCGACGGTGCACCGCACGACGCCGTCGATCCGGCCGAGCGCGGCGTGGATCTCGGTGCACAAGGAGTGCAGGGCGTCGGGGCCGGAGCCGCTCGGGGGTTGCGAGACCAGGAGGTCGAACCATCCGGTCCGGGGATTGGTCGTGAGCGCCGTCAGCCGTGACGTCCGCACGGCGTGACGGATGGCGTCGAGCATCCGAACCCGCCGGCGCTGTGTGAAAACCTGGTCGGCGCTGGGTGTTTCACTGACGCGGATGGTCACGGGCAGATATGTCAGCGCGGGGCGCAGCCCCAGGGCATGCGCGCGGGCGGTGGCCTCGGCTTCGTCCTGGATGCGACCGCGGCGCAGTTCGTCGACCAGGCCGCTCTGCGCCTGCTGCTCGAGTGCGGTGCCCTCGCGTTCGACCATCCGGCCGAGTGCGAGTGCCTGCGCCGCGCGTTCGAGGGTCATCCGGGTGCGTGCGTCGTTCCCGATCGGGCGGGGAGCGACCAGTCGGCCCCACTCCTGGCGATGGGCGCCCACCGGGGTGGTGATCCAGGATTCCGGACCGCAGACCTCGGTCTCGTGCGAGACGGGCGTCAGTCGCGACCGGCGTTCCCAATCCGACAGCAGTTCCGCGGTCTCGACGTCCTGCGCGGCGAAGGCGAGGACCTGCCGTGCGAGGTCCTCGAGGACAACCGGTGCATCGAGGATGTCGGCGGCGGCATCGACGATCTCGCCGGGCGACGCCCGCTTCATGCTCAGGTCGGTGAACGCCTCGTGCGTGTTGCGGGCGAAGGCCACCTCCGCGTACTGGTCGGCCACGATCGAGCGATGCACCTCCTCGGTGACCTCGACGAATCGGACCTCCCGGTGCAGTGCGACGACGGGCAGAGCGAGTCGGTCGGCGGCCTCGGCGGCCTCCGGCGGGATCGCGTCGACGTGCAGACCGAGCTCGACGACCAGGCCGATCGCGTTGGCGGCGGCCAGGCCTTCGAGGTAACCGACGGGGTCGTCGACGAGCGCGCGCCCCGTGGTGAGGACCAGTTCACCGCCCTGGAGCAGGTTCGAAAGGTCGTACAGATCGCTGACGTGTACCCATCGGACCCGGCGGTCGAGGGAGCCGCCCCCGACCACCTCCGGTTCGCCCCGCTGGAGGACGGGGAGGTCGAGAATGTCGCGGACCGTCGGCTGCATTTACGAAGTGTAAAGCGCAAGTCGGATTCTCTTACAGAGTGCAGGCCTGCGGGAGGCGGTGAAGCGCAGACAGTGGAAGCAGCACGCGTGATCGCGCGTGTCGATCCACTCAGACAGGACTCCATTCATGACCCACAGCGACGGCGCGGCACGGACGATCGCGCACTGGTCCGACGGCAAGAGCTTCGCCGGCACGAGCGGCGACACCGCCCCGGTCACGAATCCGGCGACCGGCGCCGTGACGGGCCGGGTCGCGCTCGCGAGCGTGGCGGACGCCCGCACGGTGATCGCGGCGGCGTCGGCGGCGTTCCCGGCGTGGCGGGACAGTTCGCTCGCCAAGCGCACCGCTGTGCTGTTCAGGTTCCGGGAGCTGCTCAACGAGCGCAAGCACGAGCTCGCCGAGATCATCACGGCCGAGCACGGCAAGGTGGTCTCCGACGCGCTGGGTGAGGTGACTCGCGGCCAGGAGGTCGTCGAATTCGCCTGCGGCATTGCGCATCTTCTCAAGGGCGGGATGACCGAGAACGCGTCCACGTCGGTGGACGTGGCGTCGATCCGTCAGCCGGTGGGCCCGGTCGCGATCATCTCCCCGTTCAACTTCCCGGCGATGGTCCCGATGTGGTTCTTCCCGATCGCCGTCGCGACCGGCAACACGGTGGTCCTCAAGCCGTCCGAGAAGGATCCGACCGCATCGATCTGGATGGCCGAGCTGTGGGCCGAGGCAGGTCTGCCCGCCGGTGTCTTCAACGTCCTGCAGGGCGACAAGACCGCGGTCGACGAGCTGCTCACCTCCCCGGACATCAAGGCGATCTCGTTCGTCGGCTCGACCCCGATCGCGCAGTACGTCTACGCCACCGGAACCGCGCACGGCAAGCGGGTGCAGGCGCTGGGCGGTGCGAAGAACCACGCGATCGTGCTGCCCGACGCCGACCTCGACCTGGCGGCGGACGCGATGGTGAACGCCGGCTTCGGGTCTGCCGGTGAGCGCTGCATGGCCATCTCCGTGATGGTCGCGGTCGGTGACGTAGCCGACGAGTTGGTCGGCAAGATCGCCGAGCGCACGCGGGCCCTCCAGACCGGTGACGGCACCCGTGCGGTGGACATGGGTCCCCTGGTGACCAAGGCGCACCGCGACCGCGTCGCGTCGTACGTCGACGCCGGGGAAGCGGCCGGCGCGGCCGTCGTCGTGGACGGTCGCGGCATCGAGGCGAACGGGGGAGCGGACGGCTTCTGGCTCGGCCCCACGCTGCTCGACCACGTCACCCCCGACATGAGCGTCTACACCGACGAGATCTTCGGCCCGGTGCTCTCGGTGGTCCGCGTCGAGTCTTACGACGAGGCCCTCGCTCTGGTGAACTCGAACCAGTACGGCAACGGCACCGCGATCTTCACCAACGACGGTGGTGCGGCACGCCGCTTCCAGAACGAGGTCGAGGTCGGCATGGTCGGCATCAACGTCCCGATCCCGGTTCCGATGGCGTACTACAGCTTCGGCGGCTGGAAGAGTTCGCTGTTCGGCGACACCCACGCCCACGGCGCCGAAGGCGTCCACTTCTTCACTCGCGGCAAGGTCGTCACCACCCGTTGGCTCGACCCGAGCCACGGTGGCATCAACCTCGGCTTCCCGCAGAACAACTGAGCCGGAAAGGGACACCCGACATGACGATGACAACCGACGGCCCCGTCGTTCTTCCGACCGGCCAGGATCTGTCCGCCGCGCGCGCCGACGGCGAGCGTGCCTACGCGCTCGACCGCGCGCACGTCTTCCACTCGTGGTCTGCGCAGGCGCAGATCGCGCCGATGACCATCCTCGCCGCCGAGGGCTCGTACGTGTGGGACGGCGCCGGAAACCGACTGCTGGACTTCTCCTCCCAGTTGGTCAACACCAACATCGGGCATCAGCACCCCCGGGTGGTCGAGGCGGTGCAGCGCCAGGCTGCGAAGCTGTGCACCATCGCTCCGCAGTACGTCAACGACGCGCGTTCGGAGGCCGCCCGGTTGATCGCCGAGCGCACCCCCGGCGACCTGGACAAGGTGTTCTTCACCAACGGCGGCGCCGATGCGAACGAGCACGCGGTGCGGATGGCGCGGCTGCACACCGGCCGCTACAAGGTGCTGTCGCGGTACCGCTCGTACCACGGCGGCACCGACACCGCGATCAACCTCACCGGAGATCCCCGCCGCTGGCCCAACGACTACGGCAACAGCGGTGTCGTGCACTTCGACGGCCCGTTCCTCTACCGGTCGGCGTTCCACTCGGAGAACGAGGCGCAGGAGACCGAGCGCGCCCTCGAGCACCTCGATCGTGTCGTCCGACTGGAGGGCCCCGACACGATCGCGGCGATCGTCCTCGAGTCGGTCCCCGGCACGGCCGGGATCATGGTCCCGCCGCCGGGCTACATGGCCGGGGTCCGGGAGATCTGTGACCGCTACGGGATCGTCTTCATCGCGGACGAGGTGATGGCCGGATTCGGGCGGACCGGAAAGTGGTTCGCCATCGATCATTTCGACGTGGTGCCGGACCTCATCACCTTCGCCAAGGGTGTCAACTCGGGGTACGTCCCGCTCGGTGGCGTGGCGATCAGCGCGAAGATCGCCGCCACGTTCGCCGATCGTGCGTACCCCGGCGGCCTGACGTACTCGGGTCACCCGCTGGCGACGGCAGCGGCCGTCGCGACGATCGAGGCGATGGAGGACGAGGGCGTCGTCGACAACGCCGCCCGGATCGGCGCCGAGATCCTCGGCCCGGGTCTGCGCGCACTCGCGGAGCGGCACCCGTCGATCGGTGAGGTGCGCGGGCTCGGTGTGTTCTGGGCGATCGAACTGGTCGCCGACCGCGCCACCAGGGAACCGCTGGCACCGTACGGCGGGTCGAGTCCGGCGATGAACGAGGTCATCGCGGCGTGCAAGTCCGGCGGACTGCTGCCGTTCGCCAACTTCAACCGGATCCACGCGGTACCACCGTGCACCGTCACCGAGACCGAGGTGCGCGAGGGGCTCGCGATCCTCGACGCCGCGTTCGATATCGCGGACAACCACGCCGGTCGGTGATCCGACCGGATCAGTGATCCAGCCGATCCGCCCCTGGAGTCCATGGCGTCTCCAGGGGCGGATCGGCCTGTCGCCCGGGCTATCCGGTGGAAGGAGGAAGGCAGACACGGCACATCGGTGCACGGCAGCCTGCCGGGCTGCCCCAGGAAGTTCTGAACAAGATCGAAGACAGAAGGAGTAATTCCATGGGTTCGTCCACCACTCAGCTCGGTCAGATCGGCGCTGTCGCCGGCCTCGTCTCGGCGTTCGCTGCCCTCGTGGGAGCTGCCATCGGCGCCGCGACTCTGTTCATGTAGTCCGGGCACACAACGAAGAAGGCCGGAGGCAGAGCCTCCGGCCTTCTTCGTTGCGTTGTCGGGTCAGGCCGTGAACCCGATGTACTTGGTGTCGAGGTACTCGTCGATGCCTTCGACGCCACCCTCGCTGCCCAGCCCGGACTGCTTGACTCCGCCGAACGGTGCGGCGACGTCGGAGACGACGCCGCGGTTGACTCCCACCATGCCCGACTCGAGCGCGTCGGCCACCCGCAGGGCCCGGTCGAGGTTCTGCGTGAAAATGTATGCGGCGAGACCGTATTCGGTGTCGTTGGCCGCGGCGATCGCCTCCTCTTCGGTGTCGAACCCGGTGATCGCGGCGACCGGACCGAAGATCTCGTCGCGGACGATGCGCGAGTCGGTCGGCACCTGGTCGAGGACGGTCGGCTCGAAGAAGAAGCCGGGGCCGTCGACGGTCCGGCCGCCGGTGCGCACCCGGGCGCCCGCCGCGACCGCCTCGTCGACGAGTGCCGCCACGCTCGCGCGCTGCTTGGCGCTCACGAGCGGACCGACGTCGACGCCCGGCTCGTGTCCGGGTCCGACCTTCAGTGCGGCGATCCGCTCGGTGAGCTTTGCGGTGAACTCCTCGCGCACGCTGTCGGCCACCATGATTCGGTTCGCGGCCGTGCACGCCTCGCCGCCGTTGCGCATTTTGGCTGCCATCGCCCCGTCGAGGGCCGCGTCCAGGTCCGCGTCGTCGAACACGATGAACGGCGCATTCCCGCCCAGTTCCATCGACGTGCGCAGGACGTTGCGTGCCGACTGTTCGATGAGCACGCGGCCCACCGGGGTGGAGCCGGTGAAGGTGACCTTGCGCAGTCGCGGATCGGCGAGCAGCGCGCCGGACACAGCGGCGGCGTCCGACGTCGGCAGCACCGAGACCACACCGGCCGGTAGGCCGGCCTCGTCGAGGATCTCCGCGAACGCCAGCATCGTCAGCGGCGTCTCCGCCGCGGGCTTGACGATCATCGTGCAGCCCGCGGCGAGCGCGGGGCCGATCTTGCGGGTGCCCATGGCGAGCGGGAAGTTCCACGGGGTGATCGCCAGGCAGGGGCCCACCGGCACCTTGTTGACGAGGATTCGGCCGGCGCCGCCCGGCGATCGCGTCGAGCGACCCTGGATTCGAACCGCCTCCTCGCTGAACCAGCGCAGGAACTCGGCCCCGTACGCGACCTCACTGCGGCTCTCCGGCAGGGCCTTTCCCATCTCGGCCGTCATCAGCAGTGCCAGTTCCTCGGTCCGCTCGACGACGAGTTCCCAGGCCCGACGGAGGATCACGGATCGCTCGCGCGGGGAGGTGGCCGCCCACTCCGCCTGGACGCGGCACGCCACGTCGAGTGCGCGGATGGCGTCGTCGGCGCCGGCATCGGCAACCGTCGTCAGTGCCTCACCGGTGGCCGGATCGAACACCGGGAACGTGCCGCCGCCGACCGGCGCGGTGGACTCGCCGTCGATCCACAGCCCGGTCGGGACGCGGGAGACGAGGGTGGAGACATCAATCATCGTTCTGCTTCCGGTAGGTCCAAAGTGGATTGAGCGTCAATGACGTTCGGTGATCACACCGAGGCGCGGACGGCGTCCTCGATCACGTCGAGCGCGTCGGTGAGCAGATCGTCGCCGATGACGAGCGGCGGGAGCAGGCGCACCACGTTGCCGTACGTGCCGCAGGTCAGCAGGATGACGCCCTGTTCGAGCGCGTACGCGACGACCTTGCGCGTCAACTCGGCATCCGGCTCGGTGGTGCCCGGCACCACGAACTCCATCGCCAGCATGGCGCCGCGGCCGCGGACCTCGCCGATCGCGGGGATCTCCTCGGCCAGCTTCCGCAGGCGGGTCGTCACGACCTCCTCGATGTGGCGGGCCCGCGCGGGAAGGTCGAGTTCGCGCATCGTGTCGATCGCCGCGAGCGCCGCGGCACAGGCGATCGGGTTGCCGCCGTAGGTGCCACCGAGGCCGCCGGCGTGCACCTTGTCGAGCAGTTCGGCGCGGCCCGTGATCGCGGACAGCGGAAGTCCGCCGGCGATGCCCTTGGCCATGGTGATGATGTCCGGCACCACCTCTTCGTGGTCGCACGCGAACCACGACCCCGTGCGGGCGAACCCGGTCTGGACCTCGTCGGCGATGAAGACGACTCCGTTGGCGCGCGCCCACGTGGCGAGCGTCGGCAGGAATCCCTCTGCGGGAACGATGAACCCGCCCTCGCCCTGGATCGGTTCGATGATGATCGCGGCGAGCGAATCAGCACCGATCTGCTTCTCGATCTGGGTGATCGCACGCTGCGCCGCCTCCGGGCCCGTCAGTCCGCGCTCGTCCCGGAACGGGTACGACATCGGCATCCGGTACACCTCGGGGGCGAACGGGCCGAAGTGAGCCTTGTACGGCATCGACTTCGCGGTCAGCGCCATCGTCAGGTTGGTGCGGCCGTGGTAGGCGTGGTCGAACGCGACGACGGCGGTGCGCCCGGTCGCCAGACGCGCGACCTTGATCGCGTTCTCCACGGCCTCGGCGCCGGAGTTGAACAGCACGGTGCGCTTCTCGTGGTCGCCCGGCGTGAGCGCCGCAAGCTCCTCGGCAACCTGCACGTATCCCTCGTAGGGCGTGACCATGAAGCACGTGTGGGTGAAGCGTCCGGCCTGGTCGCGCACGGCATCGACGACGGCGGGATTCGACGCGCCGACATTGGTGACCGCGATGCCCGAGCCCAGGTCGACGAGCGAGTTTCCGTCGACGTCGACGATCACACCGCCGTCGGCGTCGGCGGTGTAGACCGGGACGCTGGACCCGACCCCTGCCGCGACGCTGGCGCGGCGGCGCTCCGTGAGTGCTCGCGAGTTCGGACCGGGCAGTTCGGTGACGAGGTTGCGCTTCTGCGGAAGCCGGTAAGCGATGGTGGTGGTGTTCATATCGTGGAGGACCCCTGTCGTGAAGATCTGACTGGTTCTATTCTGGGTCGCCGTGGAGCGCGGATCACCTGCCAGAATGGAGTGGGGGACTGCCCACGATTCACCATTTCGGACCGCACTCGGGCCGGGTCAGGAGTTGAGATGAGCGTGACCGTCCGGTGGGTGCTGGCGCAGCCGGAGTTGTCCCTGCGCCTGCGCGGTGGTGCTTCCGGACTCGACCGCGACATCGAGTTCGCGATCACGACCGAACTGTCGGACCCGTCGCCGTGGCTCTCGGGTGGCGAATTGCTGCTGACGACGGGTCTCGGGGCTCCGTCCGCGGTGGACGGCTACCGGGACTACCTGCGCCGTCTGTTCGACGCCGGGGTCGCGGCGGTCGGCTTCGGGGTGGGACTGACTCACTCCGAGATCCCGGAGGCGCTGATCGCGGCGGCCGACGAGACCGGACTGCCGCTGCTGGAGGTGCCGCTGCCCACCCCGTTCGCGGCCGTCACGAAGCGGGTCATGGACTGCCTGGCCGAGCAGCGTTACGACGCACTCCTGCGAGCGTCCCGCGCCCAGCCGCGGATGACGCGGGCCGTGGTCCAGGGCGGCGCCCGTGCCATCGTGCGGGAGCTCGCCGTGGCGACCGATGCGACGGTCCTGCTCTTCGACCGGCGCGGTCGGCTCCTCGAGCGCCATCCGACGAACGTGGACGGTGAGACGGTGACGGAGGTGTCCGACCTGATCGACTCGGTGTCGGAGGCTGCGTCGAGCATTGTCGCCCAAGCACATTCGGGCCACTCGATGACCGTTCAACGGATCGGGCTGGGCACCAGCCTCCACGGCTGTCTCGCGGTGGTGAGCCCCAAGCCGCTCGGCTCCGTCGACCAGGTTCTGCTGGGCCACGCCAACTCGTTGCTGGCGCTCGACTTCGAGAAGCCGGTGCGGCTGCGGGCTGCCCAGAACCAGCTCAACAGTCAGATCCTCGGGCTGCTGCTCTCGGAGGGCATCGATCTGGAGCCGGCCCGTGAACAACTCGCGCCGGCCGCGGACGACCGTGGCTTCGTCCGCGCCCTGGCCGGGGTCTGCCCGTCGTCGGGGGACGCCGAGGCGGTCGCGTCCTCGATCGCCTCGGCCATGAACGAGGCGGGTCGACCGCTGTTCCTGCGGCGGACCGAGGGACGAATGACGGTGCTGCTGCGCGGAACCGACGACGTCGCATTCGCGAGGACACTGCTCGCCGGCGCGGGGGAGTCCGTCCGCCGGTCCGCGCGGATCGGTCTGAGTGGTCCGCTGCCCGTCGAGCGCTTCGCGGAGGCGATCGACCAGGCGCAGCTGGCGGCATCGGCGGCCGGAGCCGGCGCCGCACCGCTCGAGTTCTCGGCACTGACGGGCAGCGCGCTGCTCACGTTCGACTCGACCCGTCAGGTACTGCGGTCGGTCGCCGACACGATGATCACTCCGCTCGCCGACCACGATCGTGACCACGGAACCGAACTGGTCGCCTCGCTGCGTGCGTTCCTCGAGGCGAACGGGCACTGGGAGTCGGCGGCAAACGTGCTGGGCGTCCATCGGCACACCCTGCGGAGCCGGATCGCGAAGATCGAGTCCCTGCTGGACTGCCGACTCGACGTCGCCCGGGTGCGCGCGGAGTTGCTCCTGGCGATCATCGCGTCCCAGGCGTAGCGCCCGGACCGAGGTTCCGGGCGCCACGCGGGAAGCGGAGTGGACTACTGCGCTACCGCGGCGAGCGCGGTCGCGAGCTCCGCGCTGATCGTGCACGCCCGCGCCAGGTCGATGTCGCCGTCGGCCTGGGCCTCGATCACGATCCGGCGCAGCCGGGCGACCACCGGCTCGTGCTGTGCGCGCCACCGCGCCGTCCGGTCGCCGGGGGACTCGCCGTCGCATCCGTGCGTCGCGACGGAGCCGGCCAGTGCGTGCAGTCGCCCGGAGATCTCGTCCCGCAGCGCCGCCGTTGCGAGCGTGTCCCAGTACGCCCGCCGGGGCCAGTGCTCCAGGCGATCGACGACACGGAAGATGCCCAGGTCGTCTCCCAGCGTCAGGTAGGCGTCTGCCACCCGGTCGATCGGAACCCTCAGTGCGAGAGAGCTCTCCGCGAACGGGAGCGCCTCGGCGAGCAGCGGCAGCGAGGTGCCGGCGATCGTGCCGTCGACGACGGTCGCGGGCAGGGACTTCGCGAGCAGTTGACGGACGCCCTCGCGGTACCGCCGTACCTCCGACTGCGGGTCGAGAGGCACGGGCCGGTTGCGCAGCAGCCACGAACACGCGCGCTCGATGAGCGCCTGCACCGCGTGCAGCGGACCCCACGCGTCGCGGTCGGCGGGGTCGACGACAGAGGTGGCGCGGGCCCACATCGCGTCCACCTCGAACAGCTCCGCCACCACCGCGTACGCCAGCGCGACCTGGGGTGTGCTCACCCCGAGTCGCTCCTCGAGCCGGTAGATCAGACCCGGCCCGACGTGATTGATCAACTGGTCCGCGATCTGCGTCGCGATGATCTCTCGGCGCAATCGGTGCTCGTGGATGTGACCGGGAACCCGGTCACGGAACGACGGCGGGAAGTAGTCGACGAGCAGGTGGGCGAAGATCGGTTCGTCGGGGACCTCGGAGCGGAGCAGGTCGTCGCGCACGGTGTTCTTCGAATGTGCCAGCAACGTAGCGATTTCGGGTCGGGTCAGGCCGAGTCCGGCTTCGGTGCGCAGCCGCAGTTCCTGCTTGCTCGGCAGCACCGCGCGGGTTCGGTCCAGCCCGCCGACCGCCTCCAGGTTGACGATCAGGCGATCGTGCCGTCCGAGCAGCGACACGGCCTGCGACTCGGCGAGGCTGATCGCCAGTGTCTGGCTCGCGCAGTCGCCGAGGACGGCGCCCGCCACGTCGGCGGTGCACTCGGCCAGCAGTGCGTGGCGCTCGTCCTCGCTCACCTCACCCGCCGCGACGGCGCCGTCCAGCGCGATCTTGAGATTCACCTCCCGGTCGGAAGTGGCCACGCCGGCGGCGTTGTCGATGAAGTCCGCGTTGATGCGGCCGCCGTGGACGGCGAACTCGATCCGAGCCCGCTGGGTGAAGCCGAGGTTGCCTCCTTCGCCCACCACCCGGCAGCGCATGTCGGCTGCATCGACGCGGACTGTGTCGTTCGCGGGATCGGCTGCATCCCCATCGGTTTCGGTCGAACACTTGACGTATGTTCCGACCCCGCCGTTCCACAGCAGATCCACCGGCGCTCGGAGGATCGCCCGGATCAGCTCGGCCGGCGCGAGTGCGTCGGCGTCGATGCCGAGTCGCGCCCGAACGGCCGGCGAAAGCGGTACCTGCTTGGCGGATCTCGGCCAGACGCCGCCGCCCTCGGAGATGGCGTCGCGCGGGTAGTCGTCCCAACTCGAGCCCGGCGTCTCGAACAGTGTGCGGCGCTGCTCGAATGAGGCGCCCGGGTCCGGATCGGGGTCCAGGAAGATGTGCCGGTGGTCGAAGGCCGCGACCAGCCGCAGTGTGCGCGAGAGCAACATCCCGTTGCCGAACACGTCGCCGGACATGTCGCCGATGCCCGCGACGGTGACCGGGTCCGTCTGGGTGTCGACACCCAGTTCGGCGAAGTGCCGACGGACCGACAGCCAGGCGCCCCGGGCGGTGATGCCCATCGCCTTGTGGTCGTAGCCGCGGGAGCCGCCGGAGGCGAACGCGTCACCCAGCCAGAAGTCGTACTCGGCGGCAACCGCATTCGCGACGTCCGAGAACCGGGCCGTGCCCTTGTCGGCCGCGACCACCAGGTAGGGGTCGGCGTCGTCGTACACGACGGTATCGGCGGGCGGGACGACGCGGCCGTCCACCAGGTTGTCCGTGACGTCCATCAGCCCGCGGATGAACGCGGCGTACCCCTCGGCGGGTGCGACGCCGCCGAGCAGCACGTACGAGCCCTTGGCGCCGGTCGGGACGATCGGCGAGTTCTTCACGGTCTGGGTGGTCATCAGCCCCAACACCTCGGTGCGGTAGCTCTCCGGTCGGTCCGACCAGCGCAGTCCACCGCGGGCGACCTCACCGGCCCGGACGTGGACACCCTCGACGCCACCGCCGCGGACGAAGATCTCGCGGTGCGGAACGATGCGACCGGGCTGCGTCAGCCGCGACGGGTCGAGCTTGAACGAGGCGTGCTCCTTCACCCGGCCGTCCGCGGTGCGCTGGTACCAGTTGGTCCGCAGCACCGCCCCGACGAAACCCGTCAGCGCGCGCAGGATCCGGTCCTCGTCGAGGGTCGCCGCCTCCTCGACGAGCGTGCCCAGTCGTGTCCGCAACTCGGTGACCCCGCGGTCGCGGTCGGCCAGTGCGGGGTCGAACCGGGCGTGGAACAGTGCCACGACACTGTGGGTGAAGGCGTTGTGGCGCAGCAGGGTGTCGACGAGGTAGGTGTCGGAGAACCCGAGACCGACCTGCTGGAGGTAGCGGACCATGCAGCGAACCAGCACGACGTCGCGCCAGCTGAGGCCGGCGACGGGGGTGAGCATGCAGAACCGGTCGATCTCGAGGCCGTCGGCGGTCGCGGTCTCGAACGCGTCGACGAGCAGTGCGGTGGCGTCGACCGCCCACGTCCGGTCGGGGCTGCTGAAACGGAATCGGTCCGCGGGGGCATGTTCGCCGCTCGGCCGCGGGGCGGCGATGGGTTCGTGTTCTTCGATGCGAAGGCCGAAGCACTCGAAGTCCCTCGCGACGTCGGACAACGGCGGTCGCGCGCCCGGCCACACCACGATCGCGTCCATGGTGTCGGGGGTTTCGGGGGCGTCGGGAGCGTCGCGGGGAGCGACCAGTTTCATGCGGGGGCGGTTGTCGGCGTTCGGAGCGGAGGGGAGCGTCATCGATCCCTTGCTGATGGTCATCACACACCTTGTTCGGTCGGCGGAGTCTGAGTCGTCGGGCCTGGACGCTCTGAGTGTGCCGTGCTCGCAAGGATTTTCGACTGGACAGTTTGTCGAGGCGGGAGGCTGCGATCCACCGAAACGCACATCCGCGCTCCGATGGTTCGGCAGGTACGGCCGGTCCCGGACGCGCCGTCCGGCCACCGGAGATAAACAAGCATGAGTGCTTGCTTTCTCGCGTGTCGAGTGAAATGCTGGCCCGCAGCCCATCGGAAGTGATCTATCTCACGCCCCTGTTCGGTGTCGTGGATCGGGTCGTTTGTTCGTGGGTTTGCTCGGGTCCGCTTCTGCCGAAGAAAGGTCGCGTCAGTGAAATCCAATCTGTCCGGTATCGATTCGTTGGAGTTGAATCTCGCAGCCCGGGTATGTGTGGGGGATGCGTTGACGCGGGTCGCGCGCGTGCTCGGAAGCCGTGAGGCGGTCATCGATCGTGGGCGGCCGGTCACCTACCGCGAACTCGACGATGCCGCGGAGGCCCTGGGGCGCGCGTTTCTCGACGCCGGGATCGAACGGCAGCAGCCGGTGGCGATGCTGATGGCCGACGGCTGGAAGCTTCTGGCCACGTATTTCGCGTGCGCGAAGTCGGCGCTGGTCGCGATGCCCGTGAGCATCGCACTGACGGCCGAGGACATCGAATGGATCCTGCGCGACGCGGGCGCCGCCGTCGTCGTGGCCGACGCCGCGTTCGTTCCGCTGCTCGAAGCGGCGCTGCCCCGACTCGACTCGGTGCGCACGGTGGTGGTCGTCGATGCGGCGGTCGACGAGATCGCGGGCCGCGCCGTCCAGCGTTGGGAAACACTCGTCGACCGCGGTGCCGACGGCCGCCTCGAGGTGATCGTCGAGGATCGGGACCTGGTCCAGTGCCTCTACACGTCCGGTACCACATCCCATCCGAAAGGTGTTCTCACCAGCCATGTCTCGGTGATGGTTGCCGGCCTGACGAACGCGCTGATGCAGGGTAGTTCGTGGGGGAACTCGCCGTCGACCCTGCTGAACGTGCTGCCGCTGTTCCACACCACCGGACTCAACACCCTCGTGCTCCCGATGCTCATGACCGGCGGGCGGGTCGTTCTCCCCGGACGGTTCGATCCAGCCGTGGTACTCGACGCGATCGAGAAGCACGATGTCACGCACGCGATGCTGCTACCGATCATGTGGAAGGCGCTGGTCGACGTGAACGCCGCCGCTCCGAGGAACCTCGAGTCGGTCCGGCTGTGCATCTACGCGATGGCGCAGATGCCGGCCGAGGTCCTCGACCGAGTGGACGCCGCCTTCCCGAACGCGGCGGTGATCCTCGGGTCGGGGCAGACCGAGGTGGTGCCGGCGACGGCGCTGCAGTGGCCTGAACATCGGACCACCAAGCCCGGCTCGTGGGGGCCGCCGGTACCGACGGTAGAGGTGGCGATCATGGACGCCGACGGAACCCTGCTGGCGTCCGGGGAGACCGGCGAGATCGTCTACCGCGGACCGCACGTGTGCAGCGGCTACTGGAACAACATGGAGGCGAACACGAAGGCATTCGCGCACGGGTGGTTCCACAGCGGCGACATAGGCCATATCGACGAGGAGGGCGTCGTGTGGTTCACCGACCGACTCAAGGACATCATCAAGTCCGGCGGCGAGAACGTCTCGTCGATCGAGGTCGAACGCGTCGTCGCCAATGTGCCCGGAGTGCTGGAATGTTCGGTGATCGGGGTGCCGGACGAGCGGTGGGGAGAGGCGGTGTGTGTGGCCGTAGTCCCGGTGCCCGATACCGGCGAGGACGGACTCGAGGCCCGCATCCTCGACCACGCGCGGCAGCAGTTGGCGGGCTTCCAGGTACCGAAGCGCGTCATCGTCGTCGAGGCGCTGCCCAAGACCGCGACCGGCAAGACCCGCAAGCACGAACTACGGACCGCGGTGCAGTCCCGGGTGTGACATCAGACCGCGACGAAGCGGACCGCGGTACCCGGCTGCAGCAGTGCGGGCGGGTCGCGGTCCACGTCCCACATCCGTTCGGGGGTGGTTCCGATCAGTTGCCAGCCACCCGGTGACGAACGCGGATAGATCCCCGTGAACTCGCCGGCCAACCCGACGGCGCCGGCGGGGACCTCGGTGCGGGGCGACGAGCGGCGGGGGACGTGCAGGCCGGTGTCCTCGCCGCCGACGAGATAGCCGAAGCCGGGGCTGAAACCGACGAAGGCCACCGTCCAGGTCCGCTCGGTGTGGGCGGCGATCACCCCGTCGACACTGAGACCGGTGCGATCGCCGACCTCGGCCAGGTCGGGCCCGTCGTAGCAGACGGGGACCGCGACTGGATCGGCCGCGGACATCGCGTCGTCCGCGATCGGCGCGGTCGAGCGCACCCAGGTCGCGATGCTGTCGGGGCGCGCATCGCGGAACCGCACCAGGATCGTGCGGGCCGCCGGAACCAGATCGGTGACTGCGGGGTGGCGGTGCGCCTCGAGCCCACAGAAGTGCGCGACCGCCGCGTCGAGTCCGTCGTACTCGACCAGCAGCGCCCGGTCGCCCATGCCGAGGATCCGCATCAGATGAACGGTTTCACATGGATCTGTTCGGTATCGAGGCGGGCGCGGATGGCCGCTGCCATCGCGACTGCCTCCGGTGTGTCGCCGTGCACGCACACGGTTTCCGCCGCGATCGACACCTGCGAGCCGTCGACGGCGTGCACCCTGCCGCTCGTGACGAGCTGGACCACTCGGTCGGCCACAACATCCGGGTCGTGCAGCACGGCACCGGCCTCGGTCCGGGGAACCAGGATGCCGGCGGGCGTGTAGGCGCGGTCGGCGAAAGCCTCGGTGACGGTGCGCAGCCCGGCCTTCTCGGCCTCCTCCAGGAAGACGGAGCCGGGCAGTCCGAGTACCGGCAACGACGCATCGACCGCGCGGACTGCAGCCACCACGGCACGCGCCTGTTCGCGGTGGTGGACGATCGCGTTGTACAGCGCGCCGTGCGGTTTGACATAGGTGACCGACGAGCCGACAGTACGGGCCAACGCGTCGAGAGCCCCGATCTGGTAGATCACCTCGGCGGTGAGGTCGACGGGTGCGATGTCGATGAAGCGGCGTCCGAAGCCGGCGAGGTCACGGTAGCCCACCTGCGCGCCGATCCTCACACCCTGCGCGACGGCCTCGCGGCATGTGCGGAGCAGCGTCGCGGGATCGCCGGCGTGGAACCCGCTCGCGATGTTGGCGCTCGTGACGAGGCCCAGCATCGCCGCGTCGTCGCCGAGCGTCCACGCGCCGTAACTCTCGCCGAGATCGCTGTTGAGGTCGATGTATGCCACAACTCGATCCTAGTTCCGCGGCCGACGCGCGGCGGACCTGCTTCTACCGTGCGGTCGGCCGGACGGTGAGGATCTGCGACGACGTCCCGATCGGGCCGCGGACGTCACTGACGACGCTGTGCGTGAGTCCGATGCCGGTTGCGCCGAAGCTCACGTTCGTGTCGAAACCGACCCATTCCCCGTGTGGTTCGGCGAACAGGTGGAAGGTGAGGTCCAGATTGGGGAAGGCCACGTCGGTCGGGCTGATACGCGTGGTCATCCCGTTGGCGATGTCGAGCAGGCCGGCGGTCCGCGCGACGGAACTGACCTGCTCGTTCGCGACGAGGTCCGCCGGGGTCCGCACCCAGAACGACCCGCGACCGGGTTCGATCTGGTCCCGCCGTACGTCCGCGGACTCGATGAATCCTCCCGGCCAGACCGTCGTCGCGTCCCACGACGGCATGTCCTCGGGCGCGGCGATGACGGGGAACGGAGTCGCGTGGAACGGCTGCGTCTCGAAGGCCTGCATCAGCCACGCCCGCGCGACGACGGCGGCGCGGCCGTCGTGGCTGAGCGTCGCCTCGACCAGTTCGATCGTGCGCCCGGCACGGATCGTGCGGACGGACGTCTCCACGACGCCGATCGGGAGGGTGCCGAGGATGTCGTAGGACAGTCGGCCGATGGCAGGGCGGTCGTCGCGGCGCCGATCGCGATCGGTCTCGATTGCGTGCGCCAGCAACCCCAGGGCAGGTGCGATGTGCTGTTCCTCGGTGTTCCAGGCGCCGCCGGTGTGGCTGGTTGCGAGGAAGGCCGTCTCGGACAGTCGCTCGAAGTAGTGAATCGGTCTCTCCCTACGGGTTCGGGTGCGCGGCGGAACGGTACTGAATCTAGGACTGCAGTACCGATCCGGGCACCCCCGATCGGGGGTGAGGCCGCGACATCGAGATCTGCCCGTCCGAACCTGGTCGCCTTCACACGCACTCCGCGCTCGACCAGCGCGAGCAGGTGCGGTAGGCCGTCGGCGTGCAAGCCCAGGTGGTCGATGCTCACCGCGGGCAGCGCCGCCAAGGTGTCGGCGAGGTGTGGAAGGTCGCGGGCATCGACGTAGAGCTCGGTGTGCATACCGGCCAGGTCGTGGATGCGTCGGGCGAGTCCGGCTAGGGCATGTCTCCTAACCTGCGAGGTGTTCGACCCAGGTGCGCACGGCTGACAGGAGCACACCAGCGCGGTACGTGAGGGCTGATCTGTCGTAGCGAGTCGCCAGCGCACGCCACTGCTTAAGAGTGCCGAACGACCGCTCGGTGACGTTGCGGCCCTTGTACTTCTCCGCTTTAACCGGACCGGACGACCACCGCGGCGGCCTTTACTGAGTCGGTGACGACTACGGGGCACGACCGTCGTCATCGAAGTTGGCACTTGTTTGGGTTGTTCGTTGAGAAGAGGCGATCGCCTCATCGTCATCCCATGGTCGCAAGCTGCTTTCGCAACCAGGATCGGTACTCGTCGTCGGACCAGCCACATTTCAGAACGAAGTGCTGATACGTGGTCGAATCGGTGACGAAAGCGAGAACGTCGGCGACCATGCCCTCGTGTCCGGTCTCGGCCAGCCCGTGTGCGACGAACCAGTCAGCCGCCGTCCGCAGTTCCATTCTTCGACTCTGCTCGAGCTCCTCGAGGCGGCGTGCCACGGTCGTGTCGATCGCTGCAGCGGTGTGGGCAACAGCCCATAACTGCGCGGACCGGGAATGCGCTGCGGTGAGGAAAACGGCCGCGGCATCGAGGGCGCGGTCGACATTCGGGTCCGCGAACGCAGCGCTCAGGTCCTCGGTGTCGAGAACCGCCCCGCCGCCAGTGAACTCGCGCATCACGACGTCGAGGAGCAGTGCGCCTTTTGTTCCTGCCCCGTGGACAGTAGCCGCAGCCACACCAGCACGTTCGGCTATGTCTGCGACGGTCGTGGCTACGAATCCGCCGGCGGTGAACAGGTCGCGTGCGGCATCAAGGATCTGCGCGCGAGTGTCGGCGGCCCGGGCGGCGCGCCGAGTTGAGTCGTATCTACGTGCCATAACACCTCGCTTTGGATATAGTCGACTATATCCAAAAGGGTTTGAGGGGGTTCGAGATGGCTCGCTACTTGTTGTGTGCCACTCCAGCAAGGGGGCACGTACACCCGGTGTTGCAAGTCGCATCCGGTCTGAAGGAGCGGGGACACGATGTCACGGTCCTCACCGGATCGCGGTTCCGTTCCGCTGTCGAAGGGGCAGGCGTCACCTTCCGGTCCCTGACCGGCGACGCGGACATCAACGATCGCGAACCAGATTCCTTCCTGCCCGGGCCCGTTCGGCCGCATTCGCAACCGTGCCCTGAATGCGGTCACCGCCTTCGCCTTCCGGGGCCTCGACCGCGCAACCGATCACGCAGTCCGGTCCGTGGCTGGACGGGGACTGGACGGCGGTCTCTTCGGAATCGCGCGGCACTACGACCGCTATCTGCATCTGGGGCCGGCCGAGTTCGAGTACCCGCGCAGCGACCTCCCACCAATCTTCCGGTTCGTTGGTCCCCTCGGACTCGGTCCCGCTCAAGACTCGGTAGATCTGCCGGACTGGTGGCCCGAGCTGGAAGGGCGCCGAGTCGTGCACGTCACCCAAGGAGCCGCCGCTAATGCCGACCTTTCAACGCTGATTCGCCCGACGATCGACGCACTCGCCGACACCGACCTGCTCGTCGTCGTGACTACCGGTGGTGAACCAGTCGAACACCTCGGAACACTTCCAGGCAATGTCCGCGCAGCAGAGTTCATCCCACACACAGCACTGTTCGCGCACGTCGACGTCTTCGTCACGAACGGCGGGTACGGCGGCGTGACGAACGCAATCGGCCACGGCATCCCTGTCGTCATCGCCCCCGGCGGTGAAGACAAACGAGAAGTCGCCGCACACATTCGGTACTTCGACGTGGGGATCGACCTCCGCCACGAACGCCCAGCCACCACAGAGATACGCGCGGCTGTCCATCGGGCTTTCGACGAGCCCCGACACCGCAAGGCGGCACAGGCCATCGTGCAGGCATGCACTCGGTATCGGCCGTACGACACGATCGCCGCCGAATTGACCGAAGCAACCTTCGAGCAGCGAATCAGCAAATCCAGCTAGAGCATGCCTCCTATTTGTCGAGGAGTCGGAGCCAGGTGCAGACCGCTGAGAGGATCACGCCTGCGCGGTAGGTGAGGGCAAGTTTGTGGTAGCGGGTGGCCAGTGCACGCCATTACTCGAGGGCGGCGAAGGATCGCTCGACAACGCCTGCGGCCCTTGTACTTCTCGGCGTCGAACAAGGCGGGACGTCCACCGCGGCTGCCTCGTCGGAGGCGGTGGCCCTTCTGATCGTCGGGTTCGGCGATTACCGCTTCGATTCCCCGCCCCCGTAGGTGGGCTCGGATCGCTTTCGATGAGTAGGCCGTGTCGCCGAGCACCGCGTCCGGCCTTGTCCGGGGGCGACCGGGACCAAGTCGGGCACCGACAATGCGGACATCAAGATCGGGAACATCGGAGAATCCCCAGCTTGACCTGGCCAGATCAGAAGGACCAGCGGTCGACCGTGTCCGTCGCAGAGTTGGTGGATCTTCGTGCAGAGACCACCAGGAGACCGCCCGAGTCCATGGTCACCCGACTCGTCGAGAAGGTTCGTGTAACTCGACGGATCCCCCTGTGTCACGTGCGAGGTTGGTGCCGTGCTGGTGAGCGCGGCAGATCGTCGAGTCCACCGACACGGTCCGATCGATCAGGCCGTTGGCATCGGCATGGGTCAGGAGCGCGGATATGATCGTGTCCCAGGTTCCGTCGCCGGCATAACGGCGGTGACGCTTCCAGATCGTCTGCCACGGAACGAAATCCGCAGGAACGTCACGCCAGGCGACTCCAGCCCGGTAGCGGTGGATGATGCCCTCGACCACCCGGCGGTTGTTTCGGAACGGGGCGCCCCCGTAATCCGTCGGAGGAGGGAGGCAGCGGTTCGATCAACGACCGCTGGGCATCTGTGAGGCATTCGGTGCGTGACACGACGAGCAGTGTCGCCGATCCAGCCGCCGCCATCCAGGAGACACGCTCTAGCAGCCTGCTTCCCGATCGCGTCCACGAAGTGCTCGTTTACCTGGGGATATGACACGTCCCCCTTTCGTCTGAGGCGGCCCGTCCGGCTGCCACGACCACACGTCTGCACCCTCCGGCACTGCGAGGGCGCCAAGAGGAGATCCTGAGAAGGTTCCATGGTCACCGTTGTATCTGCGTTGCATCGCTTCGCTGCTGTACTGCGCGAGCGGTCAGATCCCCATCCTGCGGTGAGCGGCGTCGGCTGGGGCACATGCCGTGACCGCCGGTCATGGCATGTGTCTTGAGCTCCGGGTGCTGGGATGTTTGCGCGTCGGGACCGCGGCGTCGGTTGTGTAGGGCGGGAACAAGCGCATGACGACAGGTATGAGTGCGACCGGTGTGGCATGGCGGAGTGCGGCCTCCGGACGGCGTCGATACAGCGAGGTGTTCCTCGATGTCGAGGCCCAGATTGGGATCTTCGAATCCATTGCAACTGAGGGGGAATCGCCGACGCGATCGCCAGTTTCGGCTGGGAGTCGGCGTAGATGGACTCGATGTGCCATGTGCAGCGCTGTGTCGAGGTGACCGGTTGATAGACCTGTTTGAGTTCTACCTGGTGTGGGCGTGCTCCGACCTGGGTTGGCAGGAAGATGACTTCGACGGCGGCCCCCACCGACCATTTGCTGCCCAATATGAGCCAGTTGACCTCGGGAGGCGGAACCGCCCGCCTAGCGTCGTGGCCTAACGGACCAGTTCAAAAGTGACAAGGGAGGCAGACGGAATGCGTGTTCCTATCGATCGAGACATGACATCGTGCTGCTGAGCACGTCCGATGCCGACTCGCGCGACGTCGTCGACATTAATCTCGGCGGCGCCTTCAATGTCTGCAGAGTCGCGGTCTTCCAGCCCCTCGCGAGGCTCAATCGGAGCATCATCAACATCGTGTCGGCGACCGGGACACACGGCAACGTCGGCCAGGCCAGCTACTCGGCGTCGAGGGCAGGGGCATCGGTTTCACCAAGTCGCTCGCGAACGAAGCTGCGCCGTAAGGGGTTCGCGCCAACTTCGTCGAAGCCGACATGACATCCGCCGGTCAACGAGTCGGTATGCAGTTCATTTCTCGAACGCATCCCGCTGCGCCGATGGGGCATCGCGGACGACGTCGCCGCGGTGGTGAGCTTCCTCGCGTCACCCAGATCCGCGTACATGACCACAGGTGTCCTCCAAATCGACGGAGGCGTGTCGCTGCGATGTCTACTTCGACCCTCAGTTTCAACCTGCGCTACCCGTACTCGTGGTTGGTGCTTGATGACCTGGCCGCTCAATACCCACTGCTTGTCGACGCGCTGCGATGGCGGCCGTATTGGGATCTGGACGATGAGAGCATCGCCGCCTTTGAACAGGCCTTCGGAAGGTTCGCATATCGGCAGATGTTGCGAGAGCACCACCTCGACATCCTTCAAGACGTGAGTTGCCTCGCCCGCCTACCGCGGATTGACCGCGACCGGTCAGCTCGACCACAACCTCCGATAGGAGGTGCCACACCGCGCGCGCGTCGCGGCGGCGCCGAGCGGGAAGATGCCCACACCTGCGTATGCGTTTCGTCGGGTGCGGTGGATGCATGGCAGGAACATCTCCGATCGAGACACGGTGGCGGAGGTCATGAACTTGCTCAGGCTGAATGGGTCAACTCTCGCAAAATATTGGGGACTGGTTCAGCGCGCGGCACTCATCCATTTCGGGAAGGCGTGTAGATGGATTTCAGTTTTGATGAAACGCAGCTTGCCGTCGAAGAAGCGGTCCGAGGGGTCCTCGCCCGTGAGTCGCCCTCTGCGCAAAAGTGGTCGATGCTGCAGGATGCAGGCTTGCACGTGCTCAGCATTCCGGAGGAGCACGGCGGCGCCGGCCTGGGCGCAGTCGAGGTCGGCATCGTTGCGCAGGCATTGGGTGAAGCTGCCGTAACAAGCCCGTTTGTGGGCGCCGGTATTGCCGGCCTGGTGGCCTCGCGGACTGCTCCGGGAATAGATATCGACGACTGGTGCAAGGGCATCGCGTGCGGCGATGTGACTGCAGTCAGTGCACGGGCGCCAGGACGCGCGGCCGTTCGTGAAGCAGTCCCGGTCGAAGGGGATGCCTTTGTGAACATCACTGGCGACTTCAGCGCGGCGCAGTGCGCTGAGGATGCACGGTGGCTACTCGTCCCGACCGCGACTGGGCCGGGCCTGATCGATGCAACACAGCAAGGCGTGACGGTCGTACCGATCGCGAGTTCGTTGGGCACCGAAGATCCCCGCGCACCCGTCGACTGTCAATTCCGACTCTTAGACGTTCGGTCCAAGCCGGTGTTCAGCGACCGTCACGATGCGCTGGATCTGTTTGCGGATCTTCACCGCACGGTATTCCTCTCCTATGCGAGTGGTCTCCTGAAGGGGGCGTTGAAGTTAACCGCGGATCATCTCAGTAGTAGGACACAGTTCGGGCGCCCGTTGGCAACGTTCCAGGCCGCATCGCAGGAGATTGCGGACATCTACGTCCTCTCGATCGCCTTGGAATCGACCTCCCTGTACTGCAATTGGACTATCGACAACGGCGGGAGTGCCAGCGCCGAACTCGATGCTGGCTTGTTCATGTTCGCGGGCGAGGGGCGCGCGGCGATGCAGATGTGTCACCACTTGCACGGGGGACTGGGTGTCGACGTCACCTACCCGATGCACAGGTACTTCTCATTAGCCAAGGATGTAGTGCGCCATTGTGGTGGCGAGAGACAGAATCTCAGAAGGATGGGTACACGATGTTCATTGGTCTGACTCCGGAACAGGAGTCACTTCAGAACGAAATCCGTTCGTACTTCGAATCTCTCGTGAGCGAGGAAGATGTATCTGCCCTACTGCACGACCGCCACGGCCCCGTGGCCGAACGGATCGTGCGGCAACTCGGCAAGGACGGTTGGTTGGGCGTCGGCTGGCCGAAAGAGTTCGGGGGGCGAGGTTTCGGCTCGCTAGAGCAGCAGATCTTCGAGTCGGAGGCTGTGCGCGCGAGCATCCCACTCTCGTCCGTCACCCTGCAAACGGTCGGACCGACTCTGCTGCGATACGGCACCGACGAACAGAAGCAACGCTTCCTTCCGGGCATACTGCGTGGCGAAATCGAGTTTGCGATCGGATACACCGAGCCGGATGCGGGTACCGACCTGTTCTCTTTATCCACCACGGCGAAGAAGCAGGCCGACGGTTCGTACGTCGTCAATGGTCAGAAGACTTACACCACCGGCGGGCATAGCGCGGACTACATATGGCTGGCCGCAAGGACCGGCAGTGTTGAATCGCGCCACCGAGGTCTGTCGATACTGATCGTCGACACCAACGATCCGGGATTCAGCTACACCCCGGTTATCTCACTCGACGGCGCACATCACACCAATGCTACCTATTACGAGGACGTGCATGTTCCGGCGTCGATGTTGGTCGGTGAGGAGAACAACGGCGTCAAGTACCTTATCTCCCAGCTCAATCACGAGCGGGTGATGCTGAGTCCGTCCGGGCGTATCGCTGCCATCTACGACCTCGTGTACAAGTGGGCTGCATCAGAGGGGCTGCTGGACCTTGACGACGTGAGGGAGTGTCTCGGAGAGATCCTCGCAGTCCTGAAGGTTAACAACGTATTGAACTGGCGTGTGGCGGCGTCCGCCGGCCCCGACGGGCCCAGTCAGGCGGATGCGTCTGCTTCCAAAGTGTTTCACACCACCCGCGTGCAACGCGTGGCCCGGATCGCCGAAGACATCATCTACGCGTGGGGTGACCTCGCTGATCCATACACGGCGCAGACCTTGAAATCACTGGATGTTCATTCCAAACGGAACGTGGTGATCACCTTCGGCGGCGGTGTCAACGAAGTGATGCGAGACATGGTCTCGGAGGTAGGATTGGGCCTACCGAAAGTTACCCGCAGATGACGACAATTCGCGGTCACATGGCGGGCGGCCTCCCTGCGCGTTGCACGATCCAGCGATGGGGAGCACGATCCGCGCGCGAGTAGTAGCACAAGTCGCCGCTCAATCACTGGAATCAGGGCATCACCGCCGTCTGCGCTGTGGCACCCACTGCGTGCTGGAAGCCGGGTGAGCGGCCGATGACCGTCACGGCGCTGCGACAGGAGAGAATGAGTTGGAACGCACGACGATTGCCGAGATGCTCCTCGATCGCCTCGGTGACCAGCAGCTCGGTGTCCGTACCCGTGAGCAGGACTGGACGTGGGACGAGGTGGTCCGCG
>NZ_QQAT01000019.1:0-124499 GCF_003350365.1 Rhodococcus sp. AG1013 | reverse complement strand
CGAGCGGATGTGGGCCTTAGACAAGCCACACCCCACTCGGAGGTTCTCTTCACATCAAGCCGACACGCCCGCTACCAACGTCCTGACCGGGTACACCTAGGTGTCATAGTCTCCGTCGTCCCACGGGGCGTAGAAGGCCATATAGTCGCCCGGTTCGACCGTGACATTCCAGTACCACTCATGGTCGTCCTCCGAATCCGGCCCGTGAAGGATCAACCCGAACTCGTGCCCGTGCGCCGTCACGGAGAACGGGGCGACGGTAATGTCGCAGAACGAGACTGGTTGAATCTCCGAAAGCAGGCGCTCGACGGCATTCTCCTGCTCGTCGAAGTGCGCGACGTTACCGGGAAGCGAACCATCCCCGGGTCGGGTTCCCAGTGGAACAATCGTCGAATCCACAAGCGCGCCGCCCACATCGAACAGGTACCTGGCTGCGAACTCCGCCCCGGACGCGTCGCCACTAGCCCACGCGAACGGAGTCGTGACAAAGAACTGGCGGCCGTCGACTGCCGTCCCGACGAACGCCGCGTGGTAGTCGTCACGCGCAATCACCAGGGACTGGGGAGCCAACTGTCCGTCAGCATCCCGCAAACCAGGATCGAGATGATTAGTCACCCAAAAATGATAACGATCAATCAACAGCACTGATGGAGATGCGCGACGGTGACACCCGGCTGCCGAAGGGGCGTGACCGGATCCGGATCCGTATGAGCAGTGGTGCTCGATACGTGTGTCTGCCGACCAGTCAGCTGCGCCAGTCCGCTTGCGCGCCAGCCCGGCCCATCATCCCTCGCGCTCCGCCGCCACCTCGGCCAGTTGGTCGAAGGTCCGCACGAGGACCTCACGTCGCCGCTCCTTGTAGTCCGGCGCAGGCTCCAGCCCGTCGATTGCCCCGTCCCAGACGGCCAGGAACCGGTCTCTCCAGCCGACGATGGTTCCCGGGTCGGGCAGGGTGACCCCGACGTAGTGCTGCTGCGCGATGAGGTGGAGCAACTCCAGGTTGCACGGCACCGCGACACCCCAGTACTCATCCGGCTCGATCTCGACCGGGTCGCCGGACATCGCCTTGGTCACCTCGTCGACGAGCCGGCCGGTCATGTCGGAGAGATGATCGGCGGCGGTGTCGTCGTCGAAGTTGCCGCTGCCCCAGGTCCCCATACTGTCCACACCCTCCTGTATCCGATTCTGGCGACATCGAACCAGACAGCGCCGACATTCCGCCGTCGGCAGGCCAGGCCCGGGCCGCGCTAGCCGGTCATGGCGCCGATGGCCCCCGTGAAGTAGGGCACCAGCCAGATCGTCCACACGACCAGGCTGAACTGGTGGAACTTCGCCTTCTCGGAGGGACGATCGCGGATCAGGACAATGACGGCCCACACCAGGTGAACGGCCATGAGCACGATTGCCACGGCTCCGGTGACGATCATGATCTTGTCGAAGGTGGATGTTCCGGTTTCCGATGACTCGTCGGAGATTCGGCTCATCAGGAAGGTACCGGTGGCGTCGCAGACCAGGCCGAGCGCGAAGGCGCCGGCATGCCACCACTTCAGGGTCTTCTGGATGCGTTCCGACCACACGCCGACGGAGTAGAAGACCAGGGCAAACGTGATGACGATGATCGCGGTGGCCAGCATGCCCCGAGACTAGCCGGGGCTTGATGCCGATCCGCGACGCCTCGCCGCCATCTGCCGCCGTCGGCTCGGAACGAGACGCATCGCCGCCGAGCTCGTCACCGGTCAAGATCACGGCGGTGAGCGGATTGGCGAGAATCTGGGCGGCCGTGGAATCGCTCATGCCGGCGGGAACCGGCAAGACCCGCCCGGCGTCGGCGACGACATACTCCTGCCACATGCCCTTGACCCCGATCGTGATGACGCGTTTCCCGACGGTCAGACCGTCTGTGCCGCTACCGAGTTCGTCGATCACGCCGACGGATTCGATTCCGGGTACGGTGGGGAACTCCGGGATGAATCCGTATCGGCCGCGGATGGTGTGCAGATCGCTGGCATGGACGGGTACGGCGAGCACCCGGATCCGGACCTGGCCGGGACCGGGCTCCGGAATCGGGCGGGTCTGCAGGTGCAGAACCTCGGACGGCTCACCTACCGTGTCGGCGACGACAGGCCGCATGGTTCTCATCTTCCGGACGCTCCTTCGGACGGATCCAGACCTCGCAGCGGTTTCGGCTCGCACAATGTCTGCTGTGCCCTGTGAGGGCGAAGATTCGGATCGGCGCGGTGCAATTCCAGCCCTACTTGCTCCAATGCTGCCACCACGGCGGGGTCGTTGCGGTCCAGACCGTCGTCTCACTCCCCGCCCCGCACCTTCGGCTAACCATCCCGCGGGCACACTCTGGCTGCCGCCTACGGGAGCGCTACCGTTCGGTCGCATCAGCAGGCGCGCCGCATTCAGCACACGCGCGCTCCAGTGCCTCGATGCGCGGCCGTCCCACACCGGCCGGGGACTGTACCGCCAGCAGCGGCGGCCACGGCCAGTGCCGGCCGAGGCGGCCCCGCGCCCGCAGGAAGCCGAGTCCGAGCACGAGGCCGAAGATCAGGTGCCCGATCAGCGAGAGCGTGATCGTCGTCGGCGTCAGCGGAAACATGTCATGCTCACCGCGCGACGACAGGGCAACCGTTGCAATGAGCCCAGCCCATACGGGGACCACCGCGCCGGTGACGAACGCGAGGAGGACGGTGCGGCGGGACCGGTGGTGGAGGCCTAGCGCGAGGGCGATGAGGAAGAAGGCGATTCCGATTCCTCCGCCGTCGCCGAAGTAACGCCACAGGTAACCGACGATCGCGCCGGTCTGGGTGTCGGTTCCCGAGTGGAGCCAGGTGCCCATTTTCGGAATGAAGTCGTCCCAGAGACCGAGCAGATAGACGGTGTCGAGGCGGAAGACGTCATAGACCAGACACGCGAACATTCCCCAGCCGAGGCCGTGGCCGACGATGCGATCGATCGGGTGCGGAGCGATCACGCACAACACGACGAGGACGGCCGCGAGCGGAATGACCACCAGCGCGCCGGTGGCACTCATCGGCGCGACGCCGAACACCTGCGCCGAGATCCCGAGCAGCGGCAGGGACGCGAGCAGCAGGTACATGCCGATCCGGGCCAGGGTCCAATGGTGACGGACCGTCTTCCGGACGGATTCGACGGCGGGCAGGGCTGCGGCGGGCGGCCCGTGTTCGTGAACATCGGGGATGGCGGTACCGGGGATACGGGGCATAGCGGGCGGGGTCCTTTCGATCGGGGGACCTCTCTCGACGAGTGGCCGGTTTCCGAGGCCTCTCCAGCGTCCGTCGGGTGCCCTGCCTGCGAATAGTCCCCCGAGGGGTGATGAACAGCCACCCTCACGCACTCACGACTGCGACCTCCACCCATGACGCCCCACCCGTCGGCGCTACTCTGCTTTCCTGCAGCAACCTTCGCCCTGCGATCGCGGCCGGGCCACATCATCTGGGGGCAGTCATGGGCTATGCATCCTTCACCAACTGGCGACGACTGGACGGTGACCCGGACGTCATCTGGCACGCATTCACCCACCCGGTGGAGACGGGACTGTACGAGGAGCACAAGACGGAGACCGTGCTCGGGCCCGACTTTGCGATGGCCGCGGGGCACGGCTGGGACAGCAAGCACGGCGAGGAATGCGACTTCGACGTCGTCCGATGGACCATCACCCGGCACGTGCCGAACGAAGTGTTCGAGTTCTCCGGCAAGCAGCGGGGGATCCGGCAGAACGTCGTGCTCACCATGGAGGCCGCGGACGGCGGCCACATCGTGACCGAGACCATCCACTTCCGCCCGGCACTCGCCGGTAGACCGGGTGCGCAACTGCTGTCCTGGCTGCTCCTGGCCACCGGCCTGCTGGCCAAGGTCGGCAATGATCACGGCGAGAATCTCGATCTGCTCGAACAGCACGTCGCAGCCATGTAGCGGAACCTGTCGGCGCCTCGAATGGTCTGGGGAAATAGGCTTTTGAAGTGACGGATCTGATTTCGAGCGGGATCACGGCCCTGCGTGCTGTTGGATGGGCGTGGGAGCCTGCAGGTGACCGGCAGGTGGTGTTTCCGGGTTCTCGTTACGAGGTGGTGCCGCCGCAGTTCTCGGCGTGGTCGTCGGCCTTCGGGCGCCTGTCGAACGCGGATGAGACAGTGTGGTTTCTGTCCGCAGGTGACTACTCGGCCGTCGGGGAAGACGCCTTTGCGTGGAACGAGTTCGAGATCATGAGTTTGGACGCCGCGGTGACCGACGAACAGGTCTCGGCCGTCGTTCGTTTCTGGGACCGCCACCTTCCGGTTCTGGTGTCGGTGAAGGACGGTTATTCGTATGTCGCACTCGTGACGTCCGGTGAGGGTGTCGGAAGGATGGTCCTCGGCGAGGAGCCGGAGTTCGAGGAATCGGTGCCGCTAGCGGACGACTTCGACCAGTTCCTCGCCATCATCGCAGGCCGGCGGGACCCTGCCGATCCGCGTCTGTGGAACTTCCTCTTCGACAAGTGAATCGCTTCCTGGGTGGCCGGCACTTCAGCCCGGCGCGCCCAGGAGTCGTGTAGTTGTCGGCCCTGCTGCTCCCCCTCACCAACCTGTTCGGCGCCGAGAACGTCAGGCGAGTTCCGACTCGGCATCGAAGCGTGCGCGGGCGTTGTCGATGTCCGGCATGTACGTTTCGGCCCACCCGAGGAGGACGTCGACCGGGTGACGAAGGGTCTTGCCGAGCGGGGTGATCCGGTATTCGACGGCGATCGGGCGGGAACTGAGCAACTCGCGCTGGATGATGCCGTTGCGTTCGAGACGACGCAGCGTGGCGGTCAGCGATTTTTGTGTCACCGCGGGGATCGCGCGACGCAGATCGTTGAAACGGCTCGGCCTCTCGCACAGTTCGTTGAGCACCGCCAACGACCACTTGTCGAGGATCTGATCGAGCAGCTCTCGATGAGGCGGGGTGATCGTGAGTTCGCCGCGAACGGCCGGGGAAGTATCGCGCATGCTACCTAGTCTCGTTGAAGTGACCTCCGTATACCAGGTATCAAAGTTATACCCATCCAGCTCGCGTTTCGAGGAGATCTCTCATGACCGTTCAGTACCTCACACCCGAGGGCATGACGCATCCCACTCCGTATCATCACGTCGCCGTCGGCTCCGGAACCCGACACGTCCACGTGGCCGGCCAGATCGCGCGGCTCGCCGATGGAACCCCAGTGGCTCCAGGCGATCTCCCGGGGCAGGTCGCCCAGGCACTGCGCAACACCGCTACCGGGCTGGCCGGGGCGGGCGCGACGTTCAACGACGTCCTTCGCCTGACCTTCTACGTCACGCACTGGCATCCCGAGAAGATCAGCGAGTTCATGACCGGTGTCGAACGGGTCGCCGAGGACATCGGTCTCCCGCTGCCGCTACCGCCGGCATCGCTGATCGGCGTGGATTATCTGTTCGAGCCGGACGTGCTCGTCGAGGTGGAGGCAACCGCCGTCATCGACTGACTGCATTCTCGGAGCCGCCCGTGTCGGAACAGACCGAGGGTCGACGTCGAAGGTTGTCCCGCAGGACAATCCCGCTACGAGCCAACGTCACAGCGGTGACCTCGGGTGGTGCGTGACAGTGCGCCCACCCGAGGGCCTCGCCTTCACTGGGCCGTCGATGACATCGACGGCTGCCTCGATCCGATCGCCGGAAGTCGAGGCGTCGCGGAGCTCCGCAGCTTCCTCACATCATGTAACCATCCCGCCATGACGGAGGAAGCCTGGATCATGGTGCGCGACTCCCGGTGTTGCTGCGGCGAGACCGTGCAGGCACCACGCCCGGCCAGATCGGCAGGTCGATCGGCCATACCGCAGAATGGGCGTCGTGACGAGAATGGACGAAGTGGCGCCCAACGTCTTCCGTGCCACCGGGACGGACGTCAACGTGGCGATTCTCCGAGACGGTGACGCCTTGACCCTGATCGACGGCGGCTATCCCGGCGACATCGGCGCCGTCGAAGGCGCAATCCGCTCCCTCGGCCGCCGTCCCGAAGATGTGCAGGGCATGCTGCTCACTCACGCACACATCGACCACATGGGTGCGATCGTCGCGTTCCACGACCGCTACGGAATTCCCGTGTTCACGGACCCCACCGAGGTCGCCCACGTGAGACGGGACTACCTGGAGCAGGCAACTGCCAAGGACTTCCTTCCGATGCTTCACAGGCACGGAGTGCTGCCGTGGCTGCTGCGCATTGCACGGGCCGGGGCGACCAAGCCGCTCTCCCTCGACGACGCCCACGCCTTCCCGTCCGACGGCCCCCTCGACCTGCCCGGTGCGCCCGTCCCCGTGGCGACCCACGGCCACACGTCCGGGCACACGGCGTACCACCTGCCGCAGCACGGCGTGATCGTCACCGGCGACGCACTGGTCACGGCGCATCCACTGTCGAAACTGCAAGGCCCACAACTTCTCCCGGCGGTCTTCGACCACGGGACGTCGGACACTCTCGCCGCGCTCGACCATCTGGCGACACTCGACGCGGAGACCATCCTCCCGGGGCACGGACCCTCGGTGTCCATGCCGATCGCCGCGGCCGTCGCGCAGGCAGTCAACAGGTACCGGATCGGATAGTCGACCGCCTCGTCGCGTGTCGTGCAATCCGTCGAGACGAAGGATCTGCTCGATCACGTCCTCACCGTGGCTCGTCGAGACGCGATGATCGCGAACCAGCGGATCCGCGCTCAGTTCAACGCCCGGAGGCTCTCCAATCTGCTCAGGATCGGCGCCCGCCACTCCTCGAGATCCTCCGGGCCGTTCTCGGCCCACAACTCGTGGAGCTCCGAGGTGTCGCTGTCGGCGATGGCGCGTCCGAGCGTCGTGAGGATCCACGCGCGCTGCTCCGTCGTCAGGGACCCGGCGTACGCGGCGGCGTCGATCCCCTCGAGCTGCGAGGGCGCCGACCGCAGTCCGTGGGCCACCGCGACGACCTCTGCGAGCGCGATTGCCGCCTGCGCGTCGTCCGCCTCGAGGTACTCGTCGTCGACGTGCCGGCAGTAGTCGTCGATGTCGAACTCGCCTGCCCGAATCGCCGCGAGCAGGTCGCCCGCTCCGTCGTTCTCGAACGGTCCCGAACCCCACGTCCCCACGTTCGCTCCTCCTGTTCCGCGGGCTGCTCAGCCCGTCGTGCCGACCCTACGGTCGACCACCGACAGTCCACGACCGGCGGCATCCAACGCCGAGTAGCCCATCGCGGCGAGCCCGATGGGTCGGCGTGACGGTGGAGGAAGTGAAGTTCGGAGGCCGGAAAGGGGGATGCCCGCTCCTTTCCACTTTCAACTTATAGCGCACAGGGGGCCTTGCGGCAAGGCCCCGGTCATGCCGCAGAATCGCTGGCCGAGGTCTGGAACTGAGGGAAACGGAAGCACCGGGATGCACATGTCGAATCAGGGGTACGACGACGAACTGCAGCACGAGCAGAGCTACGTGACCGGGCTCTACGCACGGCTCGACGCCGAACGCGCGCGGGTGAAGGGCAGGTACGGCGCGGCGTTGCGGGGACACGACGGGACACTCGTGGATCGGGAGGCCGAGGTGCGCGCGCTGGCCACCGAGGTGAAGCGGCTGGACGTGGCCGACAACGGGTTGTGTTTCGGCCGACTGGACTCCGTGTCCGGAGATCGTTCGTACATCGGCCGCATCGGCCTGTTCGACGAGACGAACGAGTTCGAACCGCTGTTGCTCGACTGGCGGGCACCGGCAGCCCGCGCGTTCTACGTCGCCACCGCCGCGAGCCCGGAGAACATGCGTCGGCGTCGCCAGTTCCACACGCGGGGGCGTCGAGTGGTCAGCTTCACCGACGAGGTCCTCGGCCGCCCCGACGGTGACGAGCGGGCCGACGGCGCGGCACGGGGAGACTCCGCCCTGCTCGCGGCGGTCAACGCACCGCGCGGTGACGGGATGCGCGACATCGTGGCGACGATCCAGGCCGAGCAGGACCGGATCATCCGGCTCGACCACCCCGGCGTGCTGGTGATCGAGGGCGGCCCGGGCACCGGGAAGACCGTGGTGGCGCTGCACCGCGTCGCGTACCTGCTCTACTCGCAGCGAGAGCGGATCGAACGCCACGGCGTGCTCGTGGTCGGACCCAACCCGGCGTTCCTGACCCACATCGGCCGCGTTCTGCCGTCGCTGGGCGAGTCCGACGTGGTCTTCATGACCACGGGCGATTTCGTGCCCGGTCTGCGCGTGACCGCCGAGGACGGACCGGAGGCCACGCGACTCAAGGGCTCGCTGAAGATCCTGGACGTGCTCGCGGCCGCGGTAGCCGACCGGCAGCGACTGCCCGAGGATCCCCTGCCGATCGAACTGTCCGACGTCACAGTGCGGATCGACGCCGAGACCGCACAGTGGGCCAGGGAGGAGGCGCGCGCGAGCGGGCGTCCGCACAACGAGGCCCGCGCGGTGTTCGCCGACGTCGTGACCTACGTACTGACCGAACGCGCGATTGCGCGGATCGGCCGGGGCTGGCTGACCCGGAAGGACGAGCAGGCGTGGGAGGAGTTGCGGGCCGACCTGGTCGCCGAGCTCGCCGACCATGATGCGTTCGCCGCCGCGCTCGACGAACTCTGGCCGAGCCTGACGCCGGAAACACTACTGGCACAGCTGTACACGTCCCCCGAACGGCTGCACGCGGCCGGCGCCGACCCGGCGCTGGGACGCGCCGACGGCGACGCCTGGACGGTGTCGGACGTGCCGCTGCTCGACGAACTCGTCGACCTGCTCGGCCCGGACCCGTCGGCCCAGCAGGCCGCCGACCGGGAGCGGAGGGCCGCAGCCGCGGCCGAGGCGTCGTATGCGGCCGGCGTGCTCGACCTCATGGTCGGTCGTGAGGACCACATGGACGACGACGACCATTTGTTCGCAACGGATTTGCTCTATGCCGAGGACCTGGCAGACCGGTTCGTCGAGCACGACACTCGGGAACTCGTCGAACGTGCTGCCGCGGACCGGGACTGGACCTACCGGCACGTCGTGGTCGACGAGGCCCAGGAACTGTCCGAAATGGACTGGCGGGTGCTGATGCGGCGCTGCCCGAGCCGATCCTTCACCGTGGTGGGCGATCTCGCCCAGCGCCGGTCGGCGGCCGGAGCGACCTCGTGGGCCACGATGCTGGATCCGTACGTGCCCGACCGCTGGGTCTACCGGTCACTGTCGGTGAACTACCGCACCCCGGCGGAGATCATGACCGTCGCCGCCGCGCTGCTCGCCGAGTTCGCGCCCGGAGTCCAGCCGCCGGAGTCGGTCCGTGCGTGCGGGGTCCGACCGTGGTCCAGACGGATCACCGAGGGCGAACTGACCGCTGCCATCCAGGAATTCGCGGGGGACGAAGCCGGACGCCAGGGGACCAGCGTCGTGATCGGGCCGCCGGGGGTGCCGGGCACGGTGGCGGCGTCGGAGACGAAGGGCCTGGAATTCGACGCCGTCCTGGTGGTGGAGCCGGAACGGATCCTCGCCGACGGCCCCCGCGGCGCGGCCGAGCTCTACGTCGCCCTCACCCGCGCCACCCAACGCCTCGGCGTGCTGCACCAGGGCCCATTGCCGCAGACCCTGACCGGACTCGTCGAGACCGGGACACCTGCCCGGGCCGGGAATCGACCGTCGGCGTAGCGACCGGCGTCGGGCGGATTCACACCACCGGACCCTGCCACAGACGCACCGCGCCCGATCCGTCCGGCGTGCGCAGCTGCGTTCGGTCTCGCAGACTGACCGCCGCGAAGTCGAGGGCATCGGACACCGCCGAAACACCGCGCCCTTCGAATTCTGCCGAGAACAGCGACCGACCGAACGTCGCGTCGAATACCTCCAGCCCTCCGGGCGACGAGACGAGCCAGCCGGCCGGATGCGCGCTGACCGTGCTCCGCGCCGGCATCGTCAGCTCCGCGCCCACCTGCGTGAGGAATGCGTTCGACATGGTGCGCAGCCTACAAACACCCGGTCAGGCGTCCGACTCCCACAGGTCTGCGAACGCGGCCTTCTTCTCTCGATTTCCGATCAGGCGCACGTAACCCGAGGGCGTGGAGCCGTTGCGCTTCGCCGCATGGGCATTCGCACCGCGATCCCGCAGAAGGCGAATCAGGTCGGAAGCGTTCTCGGCGGGAGACGAGGCCGCGACGAACAGAGGGGTCGCTCCGTCGGCCGCCGCGGCCTCGATGTCGGCACCGGCATCCAGGAGAAGCAGCGCAGTCGTCGACCGGCCGTCCTGAACCGCGAAGTGCAGCGGCGTAAAGCCCTGGTAGTCCGGGACGTTCACGTCCTCGCCGGAACCGAGCAGCGATCGCACCGCGTCGTCGTTGCCGTCGAGTGCCGCGTAGTGCAGCGGTACGCGTCCTCCGCGGTCACGCTCTGTCACTGTTCCTCTCCCGTCCCTCGTCAACGCGAATCGATGCCCCAGTCTCGCGCGCAACCGCACCGCTCCACGGCCGGCCGTTCCGCGCCCACGACTTGGACATTTGACCAATTTCGGGAGTGCGCGGGCGCGGCGGCATCTAGGCTTGCCCGTCGTCCCCTCAGCGAACGGAAGTACCGGTGTCCCCTCAGCGCCTTGCCTGGCTTGCCACTCTCACCTTGGGCCTGCTGGTCGTCGTCCAGGCCGCCGCGGATCCGAGCGGGCTGCTGAGCCTGGTCGGCTGGACCGGAGCCGACCTGTGGCCGATCCGTGCCCCGTGGCAGATCGCACCGTTCGTCGTCTATCTGCCGGTGCTGCTCGGTGTCACGTGGTGGGCGGTGCGCTCGACCGCCGGGTCGCGCTGGCTGTTCACTGCCGCCGCGTCGAGTGTCGTGCTCGCGGTGATGTTGGCGAAGTTCGCCATGTCGTCGGTGGCGGTGCACGACATCGGGACCGCCGCGTGGGGCGCGGGATTTGCCGCGGCCAAGGCGCTTCCGGCAGCACTGATCGTCGCCGGCGTCGTCGCGGTGGCCGGACGCAACCGCGCTGTCCCCGAGGTCCCCGCCGACGCGCCCCCTGTCCGGGTCGGGGCGCTCGTCTTCGGGGCCGCGGCACCCGTGCTGGCCGGGCAGTGGTGGGCGGGAGCGCCCTACGACCGGTGGATGCCGGCACCGAATCCGATGAACGGGCTGATCGCAACCGTCGGAGGTGTCGCCGTTCTCGTGCTCGGCACGATTGCCTGCCATCGGGTGCTCGGCCGCCGGATATCCGGCGGCCCCGCCGCAACCTTCCTCGCCGGGTGGTTCGCGGCGATGGGCGCGGGCATCCTGCTGGCACTCACCGCGACGATCGTCGGGCTGTTCTCCGATGACGGATTCGCCGGCGACCTCTGGCCGTTGATGTCCGGATACATCCGGTTCGCCGACGGCGTCTCCTACGGCGCCTGCACCGGTTGGATCGTCGGACTCGCCGCGCTCTGGGCGTACCGCCGTCGGGAGCAGCCGGCACCGGTCCCCCACACCGCAGCGTTGATCGGCGCAGTGGCGCTGCTCGCCGTCGCGATCGCCGTGCCGCTCCTCGCCCGGCCCGACGCCGCACCGACCGCCACTGCCTCGCCCGCGGCGGCCGACGCCGCCGACACCGGGGCCCTTCTCCCCCTGCGTGTCTCGGGCGAGGTTATCGCCGACTCCGCCGGCCGTGAGGTGCTGCTCCGCGGAGTCAACGTCAACCAGCTCGTCGACTTCTACGCGCCCCGGCCCGAGGTCCCGTCGACCCTGCCGCTGACCGACGAAGACTTCGCCGGGATCGCCGACCACGGGTTCAACGTGGTCCGCCTGGCACTGTCCTGGTCGGCGCTCGAGCCCGAGCCCGGACGCTACGACGAGGCCTACCTCGACCGGATCGAGCTGGCCGTCGCCCAGGCCAAGGCGCACGGCCTGTACACCGTGCTCGACATGCACCAGGACGGCTGGTCGAACGCCCCGTCCCCCGACGACGTCGACTGCCGACCCGGCACCTCGCCCATGTGGGGCTACGACGGCGCGCCCGAGTGGGCGACGATCACCGACGGCGCGCCGCGTTGCCAGTTCACCGGCCGCGACATCTCGCCCGCCGGCGGCCGCGCCTTCAACAACTTCTACTACGACACCGACGACGTGCAGGAGCACCTGGTCCAGGCCTGGGCGATGCTCGCGGGCAAGTTCAAGGACGAACCGGCCGTCGCCGGGTACGACCTGCTGAACGAGCCGAACTTCGGCGAGTCCGCGCCGCTGACCTCGTCGCTGCTGCTGGGCCGCTTCTACGACCGGACCATCGACGCCATCCGGGCAGCCGGCGCCGAGCAGATCGTCTACTTCGAGCCGAGCATCCTGTGGTCGGGCCTGGGCTTCGACAGCGGCCCGCCGGCCGGCTTCACCGACGATCGCAACATCGTCTTCTCCCCGCACCTGTACGCGGAGTCGATCACCATGGACGCCTCGCTGGGCCTGCCGACGATCGTCAGCATCGAACGGGGCTTCACCCTCGCCGAGCGGGTGGCAGACAAGTACGGGGTCCCGGTCTGGACCGGCGAGTACGGCTACTGGGGCGACGGCCTCGTCGACAACGCCACCCGCTTCGCGAAGGAACAGGACGCGCACGCCCAGGGCGGTGCGTACTGGGTGTGGAAGCAGTCGTGCGGGGACCCGCAGAACGGCATCCAGGAACTGGGCGACGGACTCATGCCGGTCCTGTGCAGCACCGGGGCCGACGCGCCGCGGAATACCGCGCTGCTGGACCAGCTCACCCGCGCCTACCCGCGATTCGCGCCCGGGCGGATCACCCATCTCGCGGCGGACGGGAATCGGTTGGAGCTGACCGGCCGCGCCGGTGACGGCAGCTGCCGGCTCGAGGTCTGGTTCCCCCACGCGGTCGGCACCGGAGCCTCGGTCGTCGACACATTCGGGATCGACGACATCACGATGACGCCGCTCGGCCGGGGCACGCTGCTGACCGGATGCGCCACCGGCGACTACGAGGTCCATACGGACGGTGCCTGAGGCACTGCCGAACTCGGCTACGGGGCCCGGCGCCCGCCGACCCTCAACGCCGCGGTTCGACGTTCGGCACCTTGACCGATGCAGTGTCGCTGCGCCGCACCGTAGTGCGGTCGGCGCCATATGATGCGAGGGCCCGGCCGCGCGCCTGCGCGGCCGAAGCATGTCGACGCACCCCTGTCCTGGCCCGGATCCACTACCGGACCCGGGGACCACGAGGGCAACGAACCCTCGGATCTGCTGGACAGTCTCCGCCGAGCACCTCACCTGGTGTGCGGCGCCGCGTCGTCTCGAGCCGCAAAGGAGTCACATGAACAACGAACTCGCGGATCCGGCAACCGCCGCGATCGCCAAGGGTGACGTCGTGTTCATCGGAAGTTCGGCCGCGCTCGAGGATGCGCGAACGCTGGCAGGCGCTCTCGGCCACCGCCGCGCCGACACCGTGGACAGCAGCATCGACTGCGCCGTGGTCGACGACGACGTCCTCGACGGCATCTGCACGGCGACGCAGGCGGCACTGCTCGTGCAGGTCCGAGCACTGGACGTGCCGGTCCTCACCGTTCACGATGCGCGCACCCGCTTCCGGATCGCAGCCGGGGTCCTGTCGCCGACGTGAGCTGACTCTCAGCCCAACCTTCGTCTTTTCACAGACTCCGGTGCTACAAAAATAAACATGTTGTGGCTGTGGGTCGTACTGGGCGCGTGGATCGTGCTCGCTTGCGGGGCGGCCGTCCTGATCGGACGGTCGATCCGTCGTGCCGACCGCGAGGAGCTCGGGTCGACCCTCGACTGGAATCCTGCCGACCTCGTGTCCGAGGACATCGAACGTCCTCGCGATTCACGGCACTGACCCTCTCCCCTGTCGCCGGATCACCCGGCATGTTCGGTGTCATCCCCACGCGATCTCGCCCGTGCCGAGAGTCGCGGTCGGGCACAGGAATCCGGCTAGGACGACGTCTACCGACGCGGGATCCGGGATCAATCGGACGATTCGACTCCGACACCGGACAATAGCCCAAAAACACGCATTCACCTGGACATTCGCACAGGTAGCGCAGTCTTCGACGATCCCGTACAACTGACGACAGACTCGTGATCTGCAGCACACCGTGCCCGGGGTTTCGCGGGCAGACCACCTACCGAAGGGTGCCCTGGATGCCGCTCCCCATGCCACCGGCCGACTCCGTCTTCCTGCTCGGTGAATCGCGGGAGCATCCCATGCACGTCGGCGGACTGGTCCTGCTGCAGCCACCCGACGGCGCCGAGTCCCACGACGTCCGGGCGATGCTCGACGCCGCCGTCGCCCGGAACGAGGTCACCCCGCTGCTGAGCCAGCGCGCCAGACGCTCCGTTTCGTCACTGGGACAGTGGAGTTGGGAGACCGACACGCAGTTCGACATCGGGCACCACATCCGGCACGACGCGTTGGCGCGGCCCGGCGGGATGCGCGAACTGTCGGCGCTGGTGGCACGGCTGCACGGAACACTGCTGGACCGCAACCGGCCGCTGTGGGAGATGCACCTGATCGAGGGCCTCGCCGACGGCCGCTACGCCGTCTACACCAAGATCCACCACAGTGTCACAGATGGTGTGGGCGCGATGCGGTTGCTGCGCCGCTCGCTCAGCATCGACGCCGACAAGCGCGGCATGCCCGCCCCGTGGGAGCCCCGCATCCGGAGCGAACGTCCCACCCGCGACACCGGACTCGTCGATGTCCCCCTCGCCGCCGTCCGCGCCGCCGTGGACGTCATCGGGGAGGCCACCGGTCTGGTCCCCGCACTGACCGGGACGGTGCTCCGCGCGCTGCGGCAGCAGGGCGGGCCGGTTTCGTTCGCCGCGCCGCACTCCGCCCTCAACGTGCCGATTACCGGCGCCCGCCAATTCGCTGCGCGCAGTTGGTCACTCGACCGCCTGCGTCTGGTCGCGAAGTACGCCGATGCCACGATCAACGACGTGGTGCTGGCCATGTGCTCCGGCGCCCTCCGCAGCCACCTGACGGAGCGGGGCATGCTCCCCGACGCTTCGCTGGTCGCGATGGTTCCGGTCTCGCTGCGGGACTCGCGGGAAAGGCCGGAGTCGATTGTCGATCCGAACGACAAGAGCGGCAACGAGATCGGCACCCTCATGTGCAACCTGGGCACCGATCTCGCGGATGCCGGCGACCGGTTGGCGCGGGTGCACCGATCCATGACGGAGGGCAAGGCCTCGCTGCGTGGGATGAGCACCGCACAGATCGTCGCGATGAGCGCGCTCGGCTCGGCACCGCTGGCACTGGACATGCTGTTGGGCCACCACGGTCCCGTCCGACCGCCCTACAACATCGTCATCTCCAACGTGCCCGGCCCCAACGCGCCGCTGTACTGGAACGGTGCCCGCCTCGACGCGCTGTACCCGCTGTCGATCCCGCTCGACGGCCAGGCACTCAACATCACCTGCACCAGCACCGAGGAGTCGATCGCCTTCGGCCTCACCGGGTGCCGCCGCGCGGTGCCGCGTCTCGAGCCGATCCTCGAACACCTCGACCACGAGCTGGCCGCCCTCGAGATCGCCGTCGGCATCTGACGCCCGCGGCGCCGGTGCGTCACGCTTCGAACGGAATCACATTGCCGGCGGCGTCGCGCGCCCCGACACCGGCTTCGATCGCGGTCGCGAGATCGGTGACCGACTCCCACCTGGCCGGCGGTTCGCCGTCGAGGTTGCCGATCGTGAACCACGCTTCGGTGTCGCGGTAGCGGACGAGCCCCCGCCCCAGGGCGTCGACCATGACATCGAGGGCACCGGACACCGTCCCTTCCTCCTCGGTCATGACGGCGGCGCTCACGGGGATCTCGACGATGTCGTTTATACGGACCCTCCTTGACGGACACAATCATCAACGGCGGTGCGCAGGGCGGCCTGCTCGGCGGTGTCGACGGCCAGCCCGTACTTTACCTTGATCTGCAGGTATCGATCGACGTACGCGCACCGGAACTTCCCGGGCGGCAAGTAGTTCGCCGCGTCCTGATCACCCTTCGACCTGTTGGCCGACGGATCGGATGCCGCAAGATTGATCGCGTCGTTGGCGATGCGGCGACGGGTGTCTTCGTCCCGCGTCGCGGCGCCCGACCGCCACGCTTCCGCCAACGCGACGATGTGTTCCGCATCGACGGCCGAGGACTCGGTCATCCACTTGTACGGCTTGAGTTCGCCGGTCTTGCGATCGAGAAATCCGTACTCGTCCCGCCACCCGCCGTCGGAACCGACCGACAGCTCACAGGTCTTCGGATCGAGCCGCACCGACCCCTCCGCGTCGCGCAACATCATCACGTCCCGGGTCGTGCACCGGCTGTACTGCGCGTACTCGGGACCGAACCCGTGTTCAGGCTGGTTCACGTCCCAGTGCGGGAACTGCTCGCGGCTGTACCCGGCCATCGGCAACTCGGGTGCGACCGTCACCTGTGCGAGCAGTTCGGCGAGTTCTCCGACGGCGACCGTGTCCTTCGCCGGACCCGACTCCGGGCCGTCGACCTTCAACCACTCGTCGACCAGCACGTAGCCGACCGCCATGATCACGGCGAAACAAACTGACGCAGCGACGGTGAGCGCTCGGCGCACGGAGCGGGAGGCGCGAGACAACTTCACTCGGCCGCCCCCGCGAGTGCGGACATACAGGACTTGTCGATTCTCACTGCACTCACGGGCGACCCGGATCCTCTTCTCTCGTACATATGTTCGCAGGGAAGATCCTAGACGGCCCGAAAAATCGGCTTGTCACCTGTTACCACACACCGGAATTCGCCCTCGCGTGCTTCCGTGAACTGGGCGTATTGTCCGAACCGGGCCGCTCACCGCCCCGCCCGAGTGCCAGTGTCAGGAGTTCGATGTCCACAAACATGCAGTACGTGAACCTCCCCGGAACCGACCTCGCCGTCTCGACGGTGTCGTTGGGCTGCAACAACTTCGGATCGCGTATCGATGCGTCGCAATCCCACGCCGTCGTCGACGCCGCATTCGAGCAGGGCATCACGTTCTTCGACACCGCCGACATCTACTCCACCGGCGAATCCGAGAAGATCCTCGGCGCAGCGCTGGCGGGCCGTCGGGACCGAGCCGTCATCGCTACCAAGTTCGGCGGACCGATGAGCGACGAGGACCGCGGCTCCTCCCCCGCGTACGTCCGACGCGCCTGCGATGCGAGCCTGCGCCGACTCGGGGTCGACCACATCGACCTCTACTACCAGCACATGCCCGACCCGACCGTGCCGATCGAGGACACCCTCGGTGCGCTCGACGAGTTGGTCCGGGCCGGCAAGGTCCGCCACGTCGCGTGCTCCAACAACTCCGCACAGCAGATCGCCGACGCGGTGGGGACCTCCCGCGAACGCGGCCTCACCCGCTTCGTCGCCGCCCAGATCGAGTGGAACCTTCTCGAGCGCAAGGTCGAGAACGACGTCGTGCCGGCCTGCGAGGAACTCGACCTCGCCGTGATCCCGTACTACCCGCTGGCCGCCGGACTGCTCACCGGCAAGTACCGCCGGAACACGGAGTTCCCGGCCGGCTCACGCTTCGACAAGTCGGAGTACTTCGCGGCCACCGCGACCGATACGGCGCTGACACGGGTCGAGGAACTCCTCACGCTGGCGAGCAAGCTCGACCGTCAGCTGTCCGAGCTCGCGGTCGCGTGGCTGGACGCCAAGCCCCAGGTCGCGTCGGTGCTGATCGGCTCCTCCACCCCCGCCCAGGTCGCCCGCAACACCTCGCACCTGCGTCGTCCGCTCGACGAGGACGAACTGGCACTGATCGACGGGTTCCTCGCGCAGCGCTGACTCGGACCGCGCCCGAAAACGCGGTGGGCCCGCTCGATTCGATCGAGCGGGCCCACCGTGACAGTTGTGGAGCGTCAGTCCTGCGCGAGCGGCGGCAGGGTAACGACCTGACCCGCGTACGACAGACCGGCACCGAAGCCGACCAGCAGCGCCAGCTCGCCCGGCTTCGCCTTGCCCGTACGGATCACTTCCTCCATCGCCAGCGGAATCGACGCCGCGGACGTGTTGCCGGTGTCGGCGATGTCGTCGGACACCGGCACCGACTCGGGCAGCTTGATGCTGCGCGCGATGACCTCGTTGATGCGACCGTTCGCCTGGTGCGGGATGAACGCGCCCAGATCCTCCATCGCGACCCCGGCCCGCTCGAGTGCCTGCGTGGCGACCTTGCCCATCTCGAAGGCGGCCCAGCGGAACACCGCGGTGCCCTCCATCTTGATCCACGGACGCTGCGACGGATCGTTGGCGAACGAGAGCCAGTCCGGCTCCTGGCGGATGGCCTGCGACTGCGAGCCGTCGGAGCCCCACACCACGGGACCGATGCCTGCGACGTCGCTCGGACCCACGACGACCGCGCCCGCACCGTCACCGAAGATGAAACGCACCGAACGATCGGTGGGCTCGGTGCTGTCGGACATCCGCTCGACGCCGATGACGAGGACGTACTGTGCGGTGCCGATCCGGACCATGTCGGACGCGATGGACAGCGCGTAGCAGAAGCCCGCGCAGCCGGCGGTGACGTCGAACGCCGCGGCGCCCCCCGTCCCGAGGACGTCGGCGACGATCGCGGCGCACTGCGGCGTCTGAGACGGGTAGGTCGAGGTGGCGACGACGACGGCGCCGATCTGCTCGCCGGTGAGGCCGGCGGCTTCGAGAGCCTTGCGACCGGACGAGATCGCCATCGCGAGCACGCTCTCCTCGTCGTTCGCGAATCGTCGGTTCTTGATCCCGGAACGCGACTGGATCCACTCGTCGGTGGAGTCGATCAGTTCGCAGATCTCTTCGTTGCTCACGACCCGCTGCGGGCGGTAGACACCCAAACCGAGGATGGCGGACTGCCGGACCTCGGTGGAGTTCGAGATCTGCGCACCCATGTTTGGTCTCCTCTACTGCGTATTCTCGCGACGCAGAACGCCACGCGACGACGCCCACGCGGCACCGTCTCCCACGACACGGTACTTCGCCCCACCCGCAGGTTGTGTTACTCGGGTCCCTGTATTCGCGCGTCGGCCGTCGGTCGCCGGCCTGCGGCGTCTTCCGTCCACCGGATCCCAGGGGCGGGCGAGGCCCGGGGAGCCGCACCCGCACACCGCGCCGGACAATCCTGAGATACCCGACGGGATCTCCGATTCGGACAATTTCGATACCGCTATCGAAGCATTTACACCGATGCCGAATTCCCCATTCTTCGAATAGCCTTTCCTGCTACCGTATTACGCGCTCACCGGAGCATCCAGGCAGTCGAGATCGCGGCCATACCGCCTGGCAGGGGTCCATTTCCGCCAAAGATGGGAACATCCGTGAGACGAAGCCGATTCCGATCCGTCATCGTGTGCGCGATCTGCGCGACCGCATCGTTCGTCGCATTCTCCGGCCCCGCCGCGGCCGATCCCAATACGGTGAATCCCATTCCGGTGCTGAACGGAACGACCGGGGTGCCGATACTCCACGGGCGCAGCCAGGCCGTGGCGCAGGCCACCGGGCTGCTCAGCGCCAACCGCACCCAGGACTACAACGTGCTCGGCACGGACCTCGGCATCATGTGGGACAACGGGGACGGCCAGGTGCTGACCGCGTTCGGCGACACGGCCGGGCTCGGTATCCCGAATCTCCTCGCGGGCAGCCTGTGGTCCTGGCGCAGCAACATCCTCGTCCGCAGCTCCGACCGCGATCTCGCCGACGGAATGACCTTCGACAGCTCGCCGCGCGACATCCTCGGCCAGTCCAAGGAGCTGGTGCCGAGCCCGAAGATCCCGTTCGTCGAGATCAGCCGCATCCCGACCGCCGGGGTCGCGGCCGACGGGGTCCAGTACATGAGCCTCATGTCGGTGAAGGAGTGGGACGAGCCGGGCAAGTGGAAGACCAACTACTCCGAACTCGCTTTCTCCACCGACAACGGCGAGAACTGGGTGGAGGCGCCCGAGACCCGCCGACCGCCCGTGGGCGGAAACGCCAACTTCCAGATGGGCGCATTCGTCGAGGACGGCGGCTTCGTCTACCAGTACGGCACGCCCGCCGGCCGCGGCGGTCTGGTCTACCTCGCCCGAGTCCCCGAGAAGCAGATCCGCGACCTAGGCGCCTACGAGTACTGGGACGGCGGCAAGTGGGTGGCGAAGAACCCCGACGTGGCCGCACCCATCGTCTTCGGCGGCGTCGGCGAGATATCGGTGCAGTACAACGCGTTCCTCGGGCAGTACCTGCTGCTCACCACCGACAACCGGAACTCCGTCGTGATGCGCCGCGCACCGGCGCCCACCGGACCGTGGGGGCCCGCCGAGGTCCTCGTGGACGGCAACGAACTGGGATCGATGTACGGGGCGTACATCCACCCGTGGTCGTCCGGGCCGGACCTCTACTTCCTCACCACCGTGCACTCCAACTACAACGTCCTGCTCATGCACACGACACTGCAGAAGTGAGCCGAACGTCCCGTCACTGCTACCGTCCCAAGCAAACACTTGGTATCGACCGTGTCAGTGAGCGAGGAGACGACGTGGAGCAGCAGACGAGCACCGATCCCCGCGGTGAGATCCAGGATCTCCTGGCCCGCATCGCGCAACTCGCCGACGACGGCACCGTCGAGGACTACCTCGACAGCTTCACCGCCGACGCCGTCTGGGAGTCGCAGCCCAACCCGGTGACGGGCATGGTCGCGCAACTCCGCGAGGGCGTCGCGTCGATCGAGGAGGGTGTGCGCGAACGGCGGGCCGGCGGCGTCCAGGGGCCGGGCACGTCGAGTCGGCACGTGATCACGACCGTCTCGGTGTCGCTGGACTCGGACGTCGAGGCGTCGTCGACGGCGTACTGGCTGTTCTTCCGCGACACCACGAGCGAGCCGCGACTCGCGGGTGTCGGGCGATACGACGACACGCACCGGTTCGAGGACGGCCGCTGGAAGCTGGCCCACCGGCGCATCACCGTCGGCTGACGCCCCGCGCTTTGCGCACTTGTCGTTGATTTCGAGGCCCCCGCGAGATCGATAAGTGCGCAAATCGCGAACGGGGGATGAACGATCGCGAGGACACCGAGAGGCCACCCCGCCGGGCGATACCGTCATCCCCATGAATGCACAGGACTGGGACGAACGCTATTCACAGGCCGACATGGTGTGGGGCACGCCGCCGAATCCGGTGGTGGTCGAGTTCGTGACATCGCTGCCCGCCGGTCGGGCCCTGGACCTCGCGTGCGGCGAGGGCCGGCACGCGCTGTGGCTCGCGACGCGGGGCTGGGAGACCACCGGCGTCGACTATTCGAAGGTCGCGATCGAGAAGGCCCGGGAGATCGCGAAGCAGTCACCGCGCTCGGTGCAGCAGCGCCTGCATTACGTCTGCGGCGACATCACGACAGCGGATGTGTCGGACTATGACCTGGTCCTCATGATCTTCGTCCACCTCGAACCGACACAGCGGCGCGCGCTTGTGAGTCGCGTCATCGAATCGCTGAAACCTGACGGAACCCTCATGATTCTCGGCCACGACGCAATCAACCTCACGCAGGGCGTCGGCGGCCCGCCCGATCCCGAAATCCTTTACACCCCTGAAGATCTGAAGCATGATCTGGAAGGACGCCTCGACGTCACGGTGGCCGAACGGCGCTATCGCGACGTCGAGGGCGGGACGGCGATCGACGCGCTCCTCGTCGCCCGCAAGCCCACTCTTGGCAGCTAACTTAATCGCGGGTAACATCGGCTAAGTTACCGACGAGTAGCTACTTGGGCGGTACTCACGGAACGCAAGACCGCACCAACGCAGTGCCACTTCAGGGAGAGCAAAACATGGGCCACTACAAGAGCAACGTCCGCGACCTCGAGTTCAACCTGTTCGAGGTACTTGGTCTGGACAAGCCGCTGAGTGAGGGCGTGTGGGGGGATCTCGACGCCGACACCGTCAAGGAGATGCTGTCCGAGGTCGCGCGCCTCGCGGAGGGCCCGCTCGCCGAGGCCTTCGCCGACACCGACCGCAATCCGCCGGTATTCGACCCCGAGAAGCACGAGGCGACCCTGCCGGAGTCCTTCAAGAAGTCGTTCAAGGCGATGTGGGACGCCGAGTGGTACCGCATGGGCCTGAGCGAGGAGATCGGCGGCGTTCCGGTTCCGCGCACGGTGGTGTGGGCCATCGCCGAGATGCTGCTGGGCGCACAGCCCGCCGCGTTCATGTACCAGGCCGGCCCGTCGTTCGCGGACGTGCTCTTCCACAACGGCACGGACGAGCAGAAGCAGTGGGCGGCAACCTGTGTCGAGCGCGGCTGGGGTGCCACCATGGTGCTGACCGAGCCGGACGCCGGGTCTGATGTGGGCGCCGGACGCACCAAGGCCATCAAGCAGGACGACGGCTCCTGGCACATCGAGGGCGTCAAGCGCTTCATCACGTCCGCCACCTCGGACGACCTGTTCGAGAACATCTTCCACCTGGTGCTCGCGCGCCCCGAGGGCGCCGGACCGGGCACCAAGGGCCTGAGCCTGTTCTTCGTCCCGAAGTTCCACTTCGACTTCGAGAAGAACGAGCTCGGCGACCGCAACGGTGTCTTCGTCACCAACGTCGAGCACAAGATGGGCCTCAAGGCGTCCACGACGTGTGAGCTCACGTTCGGCGGCCACGACGTTCCCGCGCAGGGCTGGCTCGTCGGCGAGGTCCACAACGGCATCGCCCAGATGTTCGACGTCATCGAGCACGCTCGAATGATGGTGGGCACCAAGGCCATCTCCACCCTGTCCACCGGCTACCTCAACGCGCGTGACTACGCCAAGGAGCGCGTCCAGGGCTCCGACCTGACGCAGATGACGGACAAGACCGCCCCCCGCGTCACCATCACGCACCACCCGGACGTGCGCCGCAGCCTCGCGATGCAGAAGGCTTACGCCGAGGGCCTACGCGCGGTGTACCTCTACACCGCCGCGCACCAGGACGACGCGGTCGCCGCGCTGGTCTCCGGCGCCGACAAGGAGACCGCGTTCCGCGTCAACGATCTGCTGCTGCCGATCGTCAAGGGCGTCGGTTCCGAGCGGGCCTACCAGTACCTGACCGAGAGCCTGCAGACCCTCGGCGGCTCCGGCTTCCTGCAGGACTACCCGATCGAGCAGTACATCCGCGACTCGAAGATCGACTCGCTGTACGAGGGCACCACCGCCATCCAGGCGCAGGACTTCTTCTTCCGCAAGATCGCGCGTGACCGCGGCGTCGCCCTGGCCCACATCGCCGGCGAGATCAAGAAGTTCATCGACAGCGAGGCGGGCAACGGCCGGCTCAAGGCCGAGCGGGCGCTGCTCTCGACCGCCCTCGAGGACGTGCAGGGCATGGCCGCGGTCCTCACCGGGCACCTCATGGGCGCCCAGGAGCAGCCCACCGAGCTGTACAAGGTGGGTCTCGGCTCGGTGCGGTTCCTGATGGCGGTCGGCGACCTGCTGGTCGGCTGGCAGTTGCTGCGTCAGTCCGAGATCGCGATCAAGGCACTCGACGAGGGCGCCTCCGACAAGGACAAGCCGTTCTACGAGGGCAAGGTCGCGACCGCGTCGTTCTTCGCGAAGAACGTGCTGCCCGAGCTGACCGCGACGCGAAACATCCTGTCGCACCTCGACAACGACATCATGGAACTGGACGAGGCCGCGTTCTGATTCCCTGATCTGATGTCCTGATCGACGAAGGAACCCCCGCACACCACGTGTGCGGGGGTTCTTTCGTCAGTGCCCAGGCGCGGGCGGCGCAGGTGTGTTTGGCTGTTGATGTTGATGCCCTGCCACCGAACCCGAGGTTGGTGACCAGCAGTGACCAGCATGGACGACCCGTACTCGCCGCCCGCTCCGCCACCGGCAGTGCTCGCCGAGGGACTGACCCGCCACGGCGCCCTGGGGCCCGTCTTCGGTCCCGTGGACCTGAGGATTCCGTTCGGGGGGCTGGCAGTGATCCAGGGTTTCGCGGGGTCGGGCCGCACGTCCCTGCTGCTCACCCTCGGCGGGCGGATGAAACCGTCGGCCGGGCGCCTCACCGTGCTCGGGCGCACCCGGCCGGCCGCGATCCGGGCGGTGTCCGCGATCGCCGGATTCGCCGGCATCGACACCATCTCCGAATCGGTGACCGTGCGCGATCTGATCACCGAGCAGATCCGCTGGGACGCAACGTGGTACCGGCTGATCCGCCGGGCGGGCCGGCGCGAGCTCGAGCAGGTGTGCGCACCGGTGTTCGGGGATCGGCCGCTGCCGCGGCTCACCGACTACGTCAGTGATCTCGACGAACTGGACGCGATGCTGTTGCGGATCGCCGTCGCCGACACCCAGGTTCCCCCGGTGCTGCTGATCGACGATCTCGAACAGGTGCGGGACGAGACCGAACGCGCCGTGCTGGTCGACCGGCTCGCGGCCCTGGGCGCCCGGCAGACGGTGATCGCGTCCGCGGTCAATCCCCTGCCACCCGGCTCGCCCGCCCACGAGTTCCACCCGCTGGCCGACACGGCCGCGACCGGGAACGGCTCGATCCCCGGAAGCGAGGAATAGCCATGCTGGCAGGGATGTCGCTCGGTACCGAACTCAAGCGGTTCTCGCGCGGGCTGATGCCGCGGGTCGCCCTCGTGACGATCGTGCTGATGCCGCTGCTGTACGGCGCGCTGTACCTGTGGGCGTTCTGGGATCCGTTCAGCGAGACGGGCAAGATTCCGGTGGCGCTGGTCAACAGCGATCACGGCACCGTCGTGGACGGCAAACCCCTCAACGCCGGAGACCAGGTGGCGCAGGGGCTGATGGACTCCGGCGACCTCGACTTCCACGAGGTGAGCGCGTACGAGGCATCCACCGGCGTCGAGGACGGGCGCTACTACTTCTCGGTGACGCTGCCCGGCGACTTCAGCCGATCCGTGGCGTCCCCCACCGGACCCGATCCGCAGAAGGCCCGGCTGATCTTCACCTACAACGACGCCAACAACTACCTCGGCACGGTCATCGGGCAGAACGCCGCCCAACAGATCCTGAACGTCGTGGGCGCGCAGATCGGTGAACAGTCCGTGGATCAGGCACTCGTCGGCCTCGGCGCGGCGGGCGACGGACTCCGCCAGGCCGCGGACGGTGCCGGGCAGTTGGCGGCCGGTGCGCAGGCGGCTGACGGTGGCGCGCAGCAACTCGCGGTCGGCTCCCGCACGCTGGCCGACGGTCTCACCACCGCTCACTCCGGGGCGACGGCCCTCGCCGACGGCACGGCGCAGCTCTCGGCGGGCATCGACACCGCGTCCGGCGGCGCGACCGCACTGTCCGGGGGACTGGACCAGTTGTCGGGCGCCACAGCCCAACTCGGGAACGGCGCCGGACAGCTCAGCGCCGGTGTGACGCAACTGGTCGCCCAGGTGACCGGCACTCTCGGACCTGCGCTGGACCCGGCCCTGCGCGGGCAGCTCGCGCAGCTCGAGGACGGGGCACAGCAGCTCGCGTTCCAGCTCGGCGACCCGTCGAGCCCCTACCGGTCGGGGATGTCCCAGGCCGTCGGCGGCGCCGGCCAGCTGCGGGACGGCCTGACGCAGCTGCAGTCCGGCGGGCAACAGGCGGCGTCGGGCGCCCGCACCCTCGACGACGGTCTTGCCCAGTTGTCCGGCGGCGGCGAGACTCTCGCGCAGGGTGCCGGGCAGCTCGCCGCCGGTACGACTCAGCTGAAGGACGGATCGGGCGAACTCGCGTCCCAGCTGAAACAGGGCAGCGAGCAGGTCCCCGCCTGGGATCCACAGCAGCGCAGCGCCGTCGCGCAGACCCTGTCGGCCCCGGTGGCGCTGGACCAGCACCACGAGAACCGGGCCAAGACCTTCGGCACCGGGTTCGCGCCGTTCTTCCTGCCGCTGGCGTTGTTCGTGGGCGGCATCATCACGTGGATGCTGTTGCGGCCGGTACAGACTCGCCCGATCTCGACCGGGCTCGGCGCGATGCGGGTGGTGCTGGCGTCGTACTGGCCGGCCGCGCTGATCGCGATCGCACAGGTGCTGGTGATGTACGTCGTGGTGCACTTCGGTGTAGGACTGGTGCCGGTCTACGTGTTCGGCACCATCGCGTTCCTGGGACTGGTCGGCCTCACCTACATGGCGCTGATCCAGGCGTTCAACGCGATCTTCGGCCCCGCCGTCGGACGCGTCGTCACCCTGGCGTTCCTGATGCTGCAACTGGTGTCGTCGGGCGGCATCTACCCCGTGGAAACCACCGCGAAACCGTTCCAGGTCCTGCACCCGTTCGACCCGATGACATACGCCGTCAACGGGTTACGACAGCTCACCGTCGGCGGCATCGACTCCCGGCTGTGGGTGTCGATCGCGGTGCTCCTCGGGCTGCTGTTGGCATCGCTGGTCGCCAGTGCGCTGTCGGTGCGGCGCGACCGTGCCTGGACGCTGATGCGGCTGCACCCGCCGATCGAGGTGTGAGACACCCTCATGAGCTGAAGGGACCGTTCACACGCCGACAGCGTACGAACGGTCCCTTCAGCTACGGACTCGGGGGCTACCCGCCGGGGGTGGGCGCCGGCGGCGCGCCTTCCTCCGAGGGCTTCGGCGCCGGCTCGTTCGACACGCACTTCACGATCGGGACCGGGTCGTACTTGACCGTCCGGGTGCTGCGCGAGATCTCCGCACCGGTCTTGGCATCGGTGATGATCCGGGTGTCGCTCGTGGTGAATCCCGGGGCGCCGCCGGACGGCACGCAGTGCGGGCCGGCTGGGAGGCTGATCGTGTTCGGCGACGTCTGATTCGTCCGTCCGCCGGTCACGGATTCGACGTCGACCGTCTTGGTGCCCCAGATGCGCACCGTGATGTTCGAGTTGGTCCCGATGGTCTGGATCATCACGCCCGTCTTGTACGGGTTGCGGAACTTGAGGTCGATCGCGCCCTCGAACACCGTCGCCTCGCGCGCCGCCGGGTAGCGGGAGATGTAGTAGCTGTGCTCGGTGTGTTCGACGTCCTCCATGCCCGCGAAGTACGTGGCGTTGTAGAGGGTGGTCGCGAGCTGACTGATGCCGCCACCGACCGCTTTGTCCGGGCGGCCGTTGTTGATGATGCCCGAGTCGACATAGCCCTGCGCCGCACCGCGGGGACCGGTCTGGGCGTCGAACGAGAAGGTTTCTCCCGGCTTGACGAGCGCGCCGTTGATCTGGCTGGCCGCGAGCCGGATGTTGACACCGGACGCGTATTCGAACCCGCCGGTGGTGTACTCGCCGATCACCTCGCGGATGCCGAGCGCATTCGCGCCCTCGGTGGTCAGAGCCGGCTCGACGGGCTCGTAGATCGCGGGAGTGGTTCGCTCACCGGGTGCGGTGAGCAGCGCCGGCAGCGGTTCGAGGGTCTTGGGCCACTGCACCATGTCGCCGGTCACCGACGGGATCACCTGCGGCGAGCCGCTCGCGAGACTGATCTGCGCGTCCTTGGGCTTGACGTCGGTGCTCGCGAGCTGCGGCGCGAGGATTCCGGTGGCCGCCTCGACGTTGTACTGCGGGGACAGACCACCACCGCCGTCCGGAACGAAAGTGAGAACCTTGCCGACCTGGTCCCGTGGCAGCGTCGCGACCGCGCCGTCACGCCCGGTGACCACGACGTTCGCCGCGGCCGCGGGCGCCGCGACGTCGCGCAGCGCGGCGTCGACGCCGGCCTGCGTCACCGTCACGTCCACGACGTCGACCGGCAGGTCGACGGTGGTGCCGAAGGCCCAGTCCTCGACGAACGTGTCGGCGGCGTCGTCCGTCCGCAGGCTCTGCCCCGGCAACGGTGCGACCGGGACCGGGGTCGCGCCCTCGAACACGACGTTGCCCTCTCGGGGCGCCCGATCCGCTTCCTTCTGCACGCCGGCGATCGCGCCGTCGAGCGCGTTCTCGTCGACCGTCGAGACGAGCCCGACCTCACGGTTGGTGAACAGGGACGCGACGCGGGTGAACGGGTTGACCGGCTGGTCCCCGACACGGTCGAGGGTGGCGGCCCAGTCCACGCCGATACCGGCCTGCGCCGGCACGATCGTGCTCTCCGTGGTCCCGGCGAGCACCGGCACCGGGCTGTCCACTCGCGGGCCGAGTTCGGCGCGCAGCGTCGCCTCGGCCGACGACATGCTCTCGCCGCCGATCTCCACGCCGGCGACGGTGACGCCGCGCGGCACCCGGTCGGCGGAGACCACAAAGTCCACGGCATACGCGATGGCCGCCACTGCCACGACGCCGCCGGCGACCGCGGCATACTTCACCCAGCGCGGCCGCCCCTGCGACTCCGACTCGGGCGTGGTCTCCGACTCCGAAGTAGGCTCGGGAGCGGGCGCGGGCGCGGGCTCCGGCGTCGGCTCGGGATCGGCAGGGGTGACGGCGAAGACCTCGGTGGGGGCCTCGGACGAGACATCCGGTGCGGGCTCGAGAGAGGCGTCCGGTGTCGACTCGGACGGCACATCCGGCGTGGGTTCCGACGAGTCGTCCGGTGTCGGATCATCGGATTCCGACGGCACCGCCGGCATGATCTCGGTGGGATTCTCGTCCGGCTCCGGACCGTCCATGTGGTTTTCGGAACCGTTGTTGCCGTCGCGCTCGTCACTCATCAATGGGCCCTCCTGCCGAATCGACACCGTGCCGGGCCGTCGCGTTGCGTGTTTCTACCCGTGCAGCCTAGTCCTCGGGACTCCGGGCAACCGCTCGGGAATCCCGGTCAGCAGCCGCTGCTCGCATCATTCCATCCGCCCGAAGGGGCGGAGAGCGTAGAGCGGCCCCGTGTGATTGCCAGGTCGGGGGTCAGGCAATAACACGGGGCCGATTGGATTATCGCTCCCCTGCGGACCGCGTTACATCCTCGGTTCGGGTCAGTCGGATTTTCTGCCCCGACCGGTCGATCAGACCTCGACGATGGCGGTGACGCCCTGACCGCCGGCCGCGCAGATGGAGATCAGGCCGCGGCCCGACCCCTTCTCCGCCAGCATCTTCGCGAGCGACGCCACGATCCGACCGCCAGTGGCCGCGAACGGGTGACCCGCCGCAAGCGACGATCCGTTGACGTTGAGCTTGGACCGGTCGATGCTGCCCAGGGCTCCGTCCAAGCCCAGGCGCTCCTTGCAGTACTCGTCGGATTCGAACGCCTGCAGCGTCGCCAGCACGACCGACGCGAACGCCTCGTGGATCTCGTAGAAGTCGAAATCCTGCAGCGTGAGACCGTTTCGGGCCAGCAGGCGCGGGATCGCATAGGTCGGCGCCATCAGCAACCCGTCGGCGCCGTGGATGTAGTCGACGGCGGCGGTCTCGGAGTCCACCAGATGCGCCAGCACCGGCAGGTTCCGCTCGGCGGCCCACTCGTCGGTGGACAACAACACCGCGGAGGCGCCGTCGGTGAGCGGGGTGGAGTTGCCCGCCGTCATGGTGGCGTCGCCCAGGTTGGTACCGAACACCGGCTTGAGCGTCGCGAGCTTGTCGACATTGGAGTCGGGACGCAGGTTGTCGTCGCGGGTCAGGCCCAGGAACGGGGTGACGAGGTCGTCGAAGAATCCGCGGTCGTAGGCGGCGGCCATGTTCTTGTGGCTCGCGGCCGCCAACTCGTCCTGGTCCTCGCGGCGGACACCGAACTCCTTCGCGGTGATCGCGGCGTGGTCGCCCATCGACAGCCCCGTGCGCGGCTCGCCGTTGCGCGGGATCTCGATGCCCAGCATCGACGGGCGCACCTGGCCGAGCAGCTTGACCCGGTCCGCGGTGGAGCGCGCGCGGTTCATCGAGAGCAGGAACTCGCGCAGTTCGTTGTTGACACCGATCGGCGCATCGGACGTGGTGTCCACACCGCCGCCGACACCGGCCTCGATCCGGCCGGCCGCAATGGCGTCACCGACCGCGATGATCGACTGCAGCCCGGTGCCGCACGCCTGCTGCAGGTCGTACGCCGGGGTGTAGGGGCTCAGCGCGCTGCCGAGCACGCACTCGCGCATGAGGTTGAAGTCACGGCTGTGCTTGAGGACCGCGCCACCGACGACCATGCCCAGCTGCTCGCCCTGCAGCCCGAAGCGGCTGACCAGCCCGTCCAGCGTCGCGGTGAACATGTCCTGGTTGGACGCATGCGCGTACGCCCGATCCGAGCGCGCGAAGGGAATGCGGTTGCCGCCGACGATGGCGACGGGGCGAAGCTGCCGACCACCGGACTGCGGTGCGGACGCCGGCTTGGCGCTGCGATTACGGGCTCTGCTGGTCACGTCGGTCTCCATGTAGGTGGGGGGATCCCGCTGGAAATCTGCTCGAGATCCGCATGGTCGATCCGCCTCGGCGGTGGGTTCTGCACTCGACATTGAACTTACTCCAGAGTAAGTTCAATGTCGACACCGCACCCGGATGCACGGGTGCCCGATTGCGACAAAGAAGGTGGACCGTGGCAGCCAGCAAGGGCGCTCCCGACCTCTACTCACAGTTCCTCTCGTCCGCGCCGGGCGCGTTCATCGCCAAGCAGGCCGGGTTGCCGCAGCCGGAGAAGCTGCGTCGCTACAAGGCCGGCGAGCCGCCCCTGGCGGGCCCGGTCCTGATCGGCGGCGAGGGGCGTCTGATGGAGCCGATCCGCGCGCTGCTGTCGGACTACCCGGCCGCGCAGCCGCACGACGACCGCTACGGCGCGCTCGTGTTCGACGCGACCGGCATCGGCCAGGTAACCGAGCTGGTGCAGCTGTTCGAGTTCTTCCAGCCCGTCATCCGCAACCTCGCGCCGTCGGCCCGCGTCGTCGTGCTCGGTACGACGCCGGAGCTTGCATCGGGCGTCGACGAGCAGATCGCCCAGCGTGCGCTCGAGGGCTTCACCCGCAGCGTCGGCAAGGAGATCAAGCGCGGCGCCACCGCCCAGTTGGTCTACGTCTCCCCCGACGCCACCACCGGCCTGTCCGGCCTCGAGTCCACCCTCCGCTTCCTACTCTCGGCCAAGTCGGCGTTCGTCGACGGCCAGGTGATCCGGGTCGGCGCCGAGGACGCGGTCGCCCCCGCGAGCTGGGACCGCCCGCTCGAGGGCAAGGTCGCCGTCGTGACCGGCGCCGCGCGTGGCATCGGCGCCACCATCGCCGAGGTCCTCGCCCGCGACGGCGCGCAGGTCGTGTGCGCCGACATCCCGGCCGCCGGCCAGGCACTGTCCGAGACGGCCAACAAGGTGGGCGGCACGTCCCTCGCACTCGACGTCACGGCCGCCGACGCAGCCGACAAGCTCGCCGAGCACCTGATGGAACGTCACGGCGGCGCGGACATCATCGTCCACAACGCCGGCATCACCCGAGACAAGACGCTCGCGAACATGGACGAGTCCCGCTGGAACAGCGTGATCGGCGTCAACCTCCTTGCCCCGCAGAAGATCACCGACACCCTGGTCGCCAAGGGTGTGCTCCGCGAGGGCGGCCGCGTGGTGGACGTGTCCTCGATCGCCGGCATCGCCGGCAACCGCGGCCAGACCAACTACGGCACCTCGAAGGCCGGCGTCATCGGCCTGGTCCAGGCCACCGCGCCGGTGCTGGCCGAGAAGAAGATCACCATCAACGCCGTCGCCCCCGGCTTCATCGAGACCGCGATGACCGCCGCGATCCCGTTCGCGACCCGCGAGGCCGGACGCCGGATGAGCTCGCTGCTGCAGGGCGGCCAGACCGTGGACGTGGCGGAACTGGTGTCGTACTTCGCCAGCCCCGCGTCGGGCGCCGTGACCGGCCAGGTCGTGCGCGTGTGCGGCCAGTCGCTGCTGGGCGCGTGATGACCGGCCGCAAGGGAACACTCGTGCAGCTGCGCGAACAGCCCGGCACCCTCGACAACTACGCACGAGCGGCACTGGGCGCGCTGCCCTTCACCAAGCCCTCCGGCAAGCGCAGCCTGCCGAAGGAGACCCTCGCCCTGCAGGGTCTGCGGGTGGACAGCGCGAACCTTGCCGCATACGCCAAGGTGTGTGGGCTGCGGTTCGGCGACACGCTACCGATCACGTACCCGTTCACACTCGTCTTCCCGAGCGTCATGCGGCTGCTCACCTCGCGCGATTTCCCCTTCCCTGCAATCGGTTCCGTCCACACCGACAACGTGATCGAGCAACTGCGCCCGATCTCGATGAGCGAGCCGCTGGACCTGAAGGTGCGTGCCGAGAATTTGCGGGCGCACCCCAAGGGCACACAGGTGGATTTCGTCAGCGAGGTCTCGGTGGGCCGGGAACTGGTGTGGCGCCAGGTCAGTACGTTCCTGAAGATGCACCCCACCGGCGCACCCAAGGAGCCGAAGCCCGAACACCCGAGCGAGGTGCCGCCCCCGCCCACCCGCACGTTGCGGGTGGACCAGCGGATCATCAGCCGGTACGCGGCGGTGTCCGGTGACCGGAACCCGATCCATGTATCCGCACTGGGCGCCAAGGCATTCGGCTTCCCGGGCACCATCGCGCACGGCATGTGGAGCGCCGCGGCCGCGCTGCAGCTGCTCGAGGGCCGCCTCCCCGAACGGGTGACGTACAGCGTGCGCTTCGGCAAGCCGATCGTGCTGCCGGCCACGGTGAACCTGTACGCCGACCGGACGCCCGACGGCTGGGAACTGGCACTGAAGAATCCGAAGAAGGGCTACCCGCACCTCAGCGCGACCCTGCGGTAGGACCGGTACGCCCACCCACGCCCGGGCGTAGTCGAGATGCCTCGCCTACACCCGGGCGTCCGCGTCTCTCGGGGGTCAGGCCTGCCGACCGTCCAATTCGCCTCGCAGACGCGCATTCTCGGCGACGAGTTCGGCGTTGGAGGCCTCCAGTTCGAGGATCTGCCGGATCCCCGTCAGATTGACGCCGGCGTCGACCAGTTCGGACACCCGCGATAGCCGGTAGATGTCCTCTTCGCTGTAGCGACGCGTGCCACCGCCGGTACGTGACGGCGTGATGAGCCCGCGACGCTCGTACAACCGCAGAGTCTGCGGACCGATTCCGGTCAACTCCGAAGTCACCGAAATTCCGTAGACTCCGCGGGTCGAGCGGGGCGGAGACTGTTGCGTCATCGTGGCCTTCATATCGCGTCGAGGTTGGTCGCGTGGGATTCACGCCCACAGGTGCCCCGTACGGACTCTCGAACGGCCTCTGCGAGCGGTTGCTCAGGCCCCACGGTATCACCGGGACCATACCGAATGTGCGGCAGCAGAGTCAGATTCCTTCACACCCTCCACACGGGTCGTCGGCGCGCCCGATCCTCGACTTCTTACATCTCGAGAATCTCCCCTCTCACCTGCACGGGAGATCCGATCCTTCGGCAGATTCAACATATCTGATTTGGCAGACATAGATTTTGTTGTACGGTTAGGGAGTCAAAGCTTCCAGATGCAAGCGAAGAAGAGTGAGACGGAGAAGTCAGCCCACGCCGAACGAGGCAGGCAGGCGCACTCCACCCCACCGGTCTTCCGAGCCCGAGCGGCGAACCGAGAGGTTTCGTCGACTACGGGTGGGCCGTATCAGAGAAGAAAGGATGACCACACGTGAGTGCGCATCGCCCGACCTTTGCAGGCCGAAAGTCCGCGACATGGTCGCTCAGCACCGAAGAAATCAAGCGCCGCTTGGAGCAGATGTACGGCGGCGACCCGGTCACACCGTCCGCCGACAACAGGCTCAGCGCCGCCTGACAGGCCGCACACCCGCGCAGCGCCCGACCGGCGCACGCCTTCACGAGGCCCCGAGCCGCGCACAGACGCGATCGGCAGCCGACGAACATTCTCGAGGAGCATTCGATGACCGGAATCCGACCGAACCTCGCACCCCTGGCCGACACCTGGGAATGGCAGCAGCACGGCAACTGCCAGGGCATGAACGAAGCGGTCTTCTTCCCGCCGACCGGCGAACGCGGCAACGCCCGCATGATGCGTGAGCGCCGCGCCAAGGCGATCTGCGCGGCGTGCCCGGTCGTGGCCAAGTGCTTCGAGCACTCCCTCGCGGTGCCGGAACCCTTCGGAGTGTGGGGCGGCGTCGGCGAATCCGAGCGCGCGATGCTTCTCCGGGAACGACGCGCACCGCAACGTGGGGCCGCCTGACCACTCGCCACACCGCCGCCCATCGCGAACGGAATGTCTATCGAAAACGAAAGGGGCGAAACATGATCACCCTCGGCATCATCCTGCTCGTCCTCGGCCTGCTGATCAAGATCCCGATCCTGTGGACCCTCGGTGTCATCGCACTGATCGTCGGCGCCGTGCTGCTCATCCTCGGCGCGGCAGGTCGCGCCGTCGGCGGACGCAAACACTGGTACTGACACCTGACAGAGCGACGGGCCCCGGGCGGAAACTCCGCCCGGGGCCCGTTCGCAAGGTCTGTGACTACTTCTTCTTGCCGGCCAGACCGCGCCACGCGAGGTTCTCGAGCAACTCGACGGCCGCGGCGACCTTGATCTCGCCACCGGCGACGCGGTCCGCGACCGCCTCGCCCGCGCCGACCAGCGCGACCGCCATGATCGAGAAGTCGGTTCCCGGCTCCGGATCCTTGGTGCTGGACTCGAGCAGCTTGGCGGTCAACTCGATCAACCGGTCGCGGCTGCTGCCGACCTGCGACGCGAACGCCTGCTGACCGATCGCCTGCCGATACAGCACCATCCAGGAACTGCGGTTGTCGTCGACGAAGCCGAGGAAGCCCGTCAGCGCGGCGCGCAGTTGTTCGCGCGGCGGCAGATTGGGATCGCCCGCCGGTGAGATGGCCTCGACGAAACGCAGCCCCTCACGGTGAATACACGCCGCGAACAGTTCGTCCTTGGACCCGTAGTACAGGTACAGCATCGGCTTGGAGATGCTCGCCTTGGCCGCGATCGAGTCCATCGACGCGTCGTGGAACCCGTTGTCGGAGAAGACCTCGACGGCAGCGTCGAGCATCTGCTGCTCACGGACGGCCCTGGGCAGCCGCTTGGTGCCACCAGCCATAATTCCTCCAACCACGGGTAAGAAGTGCCATCTTACTCGATGGTAAGAAGATCAACGGTCACGACAGGAGGCTCCATTGTGACCCAGATCCGGCTCAGCAGGTCACGGCACCCTTGGCGCGCGCCAACGTGAGCACCGAGGAATCGACCTGAGCTGCGGGCAGACGCCCGGACGACACCGCCTGTTCCAGATGATCCAGGACCCGCGGGACGTCGTCGGTCGTGAGCCACAGCGCGACCGTCACGCCGGACTTCAACGCCTGCTCCACGGCCTGAGCGATGTCGTAGCGGTCGGTGATGGCCTTCATTCCGCTCAGATCGTCGGTGAAGATGGGCCCGGTGAACGGGGGTGCGTCGTAGCCGGTGCCCTCGCGCAGCAGCGAGACCGCCTCCGGGCTCAGGCTCGCCGGAAGTCCGTTGGTCGTCAAACCCGGAACGCTCAGGTGTCCGAGCATGACGCCGACCTCGGTATCCACCAGGTTGCGGTACGGCACCAGGTCGGAAGTCTGCAACTGGTCCAGCGGCGGCGTGGTGACGGCACCGGTGTGCGAATCGCCCGATGCCGAACCGTGTCCGGGGAAGTGCTTGAGCACCGGCAGAATTCCGGCCTCACGCATGCCCCGCGCGTACGCCTCCGCGTATCGCGTCACCACCTCCGGATCGTCCGAGAACGACCGGTCCCCGATCACCGAGTCGGCCGGCTGACTGCTGACGTCGACGTCCGGCGCGAAGTTCACGGTGATACCGAGGCTCTTCAGCTCGCGTCCCCGCTCGAGCGCCATCTGGTACGTCTGGTCCGTCGTCATCGTCTGCGCGACCTCGCGCGCCGACGGGTCCGGCCCGAACAGTTCGTCCACGCGGGACACCCGGCCACCTTCCTCGTCGATCGTCACCATCAGTGGGATCGCGCTGGCGTCCTCGACCTGCGGGACCTCGCCGTTCGCGAGCATCGACTCGTCCGTCCAGCTGCCGATGAAGATGCCGCCGATCCCCTCCGACTTGACGATGTCGAGCGCGTCCGCGGTGCCGGTGACCCCGACAGTGAGCAACTGCGCGAGCTTCTGCCGCTGCGTGAGCGAATCCAGGAAGGCGGGACCGCAGACCGCGGACCCTCCGAACCCCGGCAGCGACGGACCGGACGGCTTGGTCTGCGACGTGGGCTGACTGGACGCGGACTGCGAGGACTGCGCCGTGGTGGTGGAGGTGTCGCCACCGTCGCCGGACGAACAGCCGACGGCCAGTCCGGCGCACAGAGCGAGGGCCAGGGCATGTCGGATTCGCATGGATCCGACGGTAGTCCACATCCATTCCGACCGTTTTTCGAGCCGAGCGGCGGGGGTAATGGCAAGGTAATCTCGAAGAACGGAAGCCGAAGGCCGCCAACGGCGGTCGACCCCGATTTCAGGAGGTCACAGTGCCTGCAGATCTCATGCTCATTGCTTACGACGGCTCCGACAACGCCAAGCGGGCGATCGAGTACGCCGGCCGCTTCCTTGCCGCGAACCGCGCCGTGGTCGCCACCGCCTGGGAGCCGATGGTCCGTCAGGCCGCCCGCATGTCCGGGCTGTCCGGCGTGATGCAACCCGAGTGGGTCCCGGACGAGGCATCCGAGGATGTCGCGCTCACCGACGCGAAGGCCACCAACGAGGAGGGCGTCGACCTGGCGCTCGCCGTCGGCCTCAACGCCGAGGGCCGGTGCTGCGAGTCGGCAACCGCGATCTGGGCCACCATCGTCGAGTGCGCCGACGAACTGAACGCCGACATCATCGTCACCGGCACCCGGGGCACCACCGGACTGCGCTCGCTGCTGCAGAGCAGCGTCGCCGACCACGTGCTGCGGCACAGCCACCGGCCCGTGCTGATCGTGCCGCCCGGAAAGTGAGGCCGCGAACCTAGACGGCGTCGGGCCCGGCGGCCCGACTATCGTCGGCTTCACCATGGACGGCTTTCTCCTCTCGCGCCCCGACCGCACTCTTCGCACCACCGGGACACGGGAACGATTCGACAACACCGACGCGGCGGCGGACGCACTCGCGTCCGCCCGCACCGATGTGGTCGTCGGCGCGCTGCCGTTCGATCCGGCCGCACGCGCCGCCCTCACGGCCCCCGAGACCGTGTCGTGGACGCCCGGCCCGTGGCACCCGGAGACCACCCCGCCTCTGCCCCGGGTTCGGATCGAACGCGAGATACCCAGTGCTGCAGTACATGTCGAGCGGGTTCGCGGGCTGATCGAGCGGCTGCGCCGCGGCGAGCTCGACAAGGTGGTCGCCGCCCGGGCCGTGCAGCTGGCGGCCGACGAGCCGATCTCACCGGAGACGCTGGCCGCGCGCATGGTCACCCGGCACGCGGCGGCCAACGGCTTCGCCCTCGATCTCACTGCCGCCGGCCCCGGCTATGTCGGGCACACGCTCGTCGGCGCGAGCCCCGAGATCCTGCTGAGCCGACGCGGCCGCACCGTCACGTGCCGACCGCTGGCCGGGTCGGCACCGCGCCGCGCCGACCCGGACGCCGACCGTGCCGAGGGGGCGGAACTGCTGGCGTCGTCGAAGAATCTGGCCGAGCACGCGTTCGTCGTCGAATGGATCCGCGACATCCTCGGTCCGCTGTGCGTGGACCTGGACGTGCCGGTCGCGCCCGAGCTCACCCGGACCGGCGAACTGTGGCACCTGGCCAGCCCCATCCGCGGTGAACTGCGGGACCCGTCCGTCGGCTCGCTCGAGCTCGCCACCCTCCTGCACCCGACCCCCGCGGTGTGCGGCACACCCACCGCCCGCGCACTCGACGCGATCCGCGAACTCGAAGGAGACCGCCGCTTCTACGGCGGCGCGGTCGGCTGGTGCGACGGGGTCGGCGACGGCGACTGGATAGTGGCGATCCGGTGCGCCGAGATCGACGCCGACGGGACCACGGCACTCGCGTGGGCGGGGGGCGGGATCGTCGCGGCCTCGGACCCCGAGACCGAGCTCGACGAGACCACCACCAAGCTCGGCACGCTGCTCGGCGCCCTGGGTGTCGATGCTCGCGAACCGGCGTGAGCTGGCCCGACACCGAGCCGACCGCCGCCACGGGCCGGGAATGGAGCCGTCCACGACGTCACGGGTGATACCTTGACCCGGACATCACGTACGCACGAGTAGGACCCCGCGTACCCGGCGGCTTGATCATGGGAGATCAGAGATGGCGAAGTTCCTTGTCCCCGGCATTGCCAGCGCTGTGATCGGTGCTGTCGTCGGCGCCGGCGCCATCCTCGGCATCACCGCAGCCGTCGAGGACAACACGCTCCCCGACATCGACCGTTCCGGTAACGCCAACTCGTCTCTGCTGAACCAGGTTGAGTACGGCAGCCGCTGAACCCGCTGGTATCGCGCGTTCCCGCACCTCCCCCTCGTCCGGCGGTTCCGCCGACGGGGGGCTTTCCGTCGAACCCTCGACTGAACCCCTGACCCGGCGCTGGCTGATCGGCGCCGGGTTCGTCGCGTTGATCATGTGCCTGCTGCAGTCGCCGGGCCTGACCGTCGCCGACACCAAGTACGACCTCACCGAGAACCCCATCGGGTTCCTCGCCCGCGCCGCCCACCAGTGGAACAGCCAGGCGCCGCTGGGGCAGGTGCAGAACCAGGCCTACGGCTACTTCTTCCCGCACGGCGCCTTCTTCGCGTTCGGGGAACTGCTGCACATTCCACCGTGGATCACCCAGCGGTTCTGGTGGGCGCTGCTGATCGTCGCCGGCTTCTGGGGTGTCATCCGGGTCGCCGAGGCCCTCGGCATCGGCAGCCGCAGTTCCCGCATCATCGCGGCCGTGGCCTTCGCGCTGTCGCCGCGCGTGCTGACGACGATCGGGTCGATCTCGTCGGAGTCGCTACCGATGATGCTGGCCCCGTGGGTGCTGCTGCCGGTGATACTCGCGACCAGGCCGGCCGGGCCGGGATCGCGCAGCCTGGGCCGGCTCGCCGCGCAGTCGGCGCTCGCGGTCGCGCTGATGGGCGCCGTCAACGCCGTCGCCACCGCGGCCGCGTGCCTGATCGCCGGGCTGTGGTGGATCGCGCACCGCCCCAACCGCCGCTGGTGGGTGTTCACCGCATGGTGGATTCCGTGCCTGCTGCTGGCGACACTGTGGTGGATCGTCCCGCTGCTGCTGCTCGGCCGGGTGAGCCCGCCGTTCCTCGACTACATCGAGTCGTCGGGCGTCACGACCCAATGGACGTCGCTCACCGAGGTGCTGCGCGGCACCGACAGCTGGACCCCGTTCGTCTCCCCCGAACGCGTCGCCGGCACCGTCCTGGTCACCCAGCCCGTCGCCGTCGTCGCGACCGGCCTGATCGCGGCCGCCGGGCTGGCCGGGCTGTGCATGCGGTCCATGCCCGCGAAGGGCCGGCTGACGCTGATCCTGCTCGTCGGCATCGCCGGACTCGGCGCCGGCTACGTCGGCGAACTCGGCTCCCCGATCGCCGAGCAGGTCCGCGCCTTCCTCGACGGCACCGGCGCCCCGCTGCGCAACGTCCACAAGCTCGAGCCGCTGGTCCGGCTGCCGCTCGTCCTCGGCCTCGCGCATCTGCTGGCCAAGGTCCCGCTGCCCGGGTCGGTGCCGCTACGACGCTGGCGCAGCGCGTTCGCGCACCCCGAACGCGAACCGATCGTGGCCCTGACCAGCCTGCTGCTGGTCGCACTCACCCTCACGACGTCGCTGGCGTGGTCCGGCCGGCTGGCCCCGCGCGGCGCATACGACGAGGTGCCGTCGTACTGGCACGACGCCGCGCAGTGGCTCGAGGACAACGCCGCGGGCAGCGGCGGCGACGGTTCCGGCGCGGACGCCGAACGCGCGCTCGTGGTGCCCGGCGCCCCGTTCGGCTCCCAGGTGTGGGGACTGACCCGCGACGAACCACTGCAGCCCCTCGCGTCGACGCCGTGGGCGGTCCGTGACGCCGTCCCGCTGGTCCCGCCCGGCGCGATCCGCGCCCTCGACTCGGTGCAGCGCCTCATCTCCGACGGCCGCCCGTCCGACGGACTCGCCGACACCCTGCTCGCCCAGGGCATCCGGTACGTCGTGGTCCGCAACGACCTCGATCCCGAGACGTCGCGCTCCGCCCGGCCGCTGCTGGTGCACCAGACGGTCGACGGCTCGCCCGGCTTCGAGAAGGTCGCGCAGTTCGGCGACGACATCGCCCCCGAGACCGCCGAGGACGTGGTCGTCGACGGCGACCTGCGTCCCGGGTACCCGGCGATCGAGATCTACCGGGTCACCGCGCCTGGCGCCCCGACACCGCCCGCCGGCCCGTACACCGTCGACCTGGACCGGGTACCCGTCGTGCAGGGCGGCCCCGAGTCACTGCTGCGGCTCGCCGAGAACGGCACCGTCACCGGGCCGGCGCTGCTCGCCACCGACGCCGCGCGCGCCGGGATCGACGACGGATCGGTCACCGTCACCGACACCCCCACCGACCGCGAGACGGACTTCGGGCAGGTCGACAACCACAACTCCGCGCTGCGCGGCCCCGACGACCCGCGTCGCACCTACAACGCCGTCCCGGACTATCCCGTCCCGGACGCGCCGCTGGTGCACGGCGAGTGGTCCGGCGCGACGATCACCGTGTCGAGCGCGGCGTCCGACGCCACCCAGCTGGGCGGCACCGCGCCGGGCAGCGGTCCGGCCGCCACCGTCGACGGCGACCCGGCCACCGCGTGGCTCAGCAACGGACTCGAGACCGCGCGCGGCCAGTGGCTGCGACTGGACTTCGACACCCCGATCACCCGCGGCATGCTGCACCTGACGACCAGTCCGGCGGCGTTCGGACCACCCGTCAAGTGGCTGCGGATCGAGACGCCGAACGGCTCGACGTCGGTGAAGGTCGACAAGCCCGGCAAGCCGGTCGACGTGTCGCTGCCGTCCGGCACCACGCCGTGGCTGCGGATCCTGGCCACCCACACCGAGGACGGCTCGCCCGGCTTCCAGTTCGGCATCAGCGATCTCACCGTCGACGACTATTCGAGCGGCACCCCGGTGCCCGTCCCGATCGTGCACCGCACGGTGCTGCCCCCGACGCCCGACGGCGCCGCGGTGCGCGGCTGGGATCTGGGCCAGGAACTTCCCGGACGGTCGGGCTGCGCCGAGGGCCCGGACCGGGTGCACTGCAGCGGATCCCTGGTCCTGCCCCCGGAGGAACCGGGCACGTTCACCCGGACCCTGTCGGTGCCCGAGGCCGCCGCCGTCACGCCCGAACTGACGCTGCGGCCGCGTCCCGGCGCCGCACTCGAGGCGCTCGTCGCCGACCCCGGTGCGGTGTCCGCGCACGGACCGTCCGACGGTGTCGAGTTGCGCGGCACGGCCGGCGCCGCGGTGGACGGCGACGTCGAGACGTCGTGGACGGCCCCCTCGGAGACCGCTGCCAGGGCCAAGGGCAAGGGCGGATTGCCGACCCTGACGATCCGGCTGCCGCAGCCGACCCTCGTCACCGGGCTGACGGTGACGCCCAGCCCCGGCAACCTGCCGGCGTCCCCCAGCCGGGTCGCGGTCAACCTCGGGGACGGACCGCAGACCCGCGACCTCGACAACGACGAGGACCCGTCCGCGCCGCAGACGATCTCCCTCGAACCGCACGTCACCGACACGATCGTGCTGACCCTCGTGCGCTGGCACGAGGTGCTCGACCGGACCGCGCTCGGCTTCCTGCAACTGCAGCCGGCCGGGCTGTCCGAGGTGGTCGCGCTCGGCGAGGACGGCCGCCCGGTCCCGGGGACCGCGACCGCGGCGGCCGACCGCACCGTCACGGTGGGTTGCGATGTCGGGCCGACCATCTCGATCGGCGGCACCCTGGTGCGGACCTCGGTCACCGCGACCACCGAACAGTTGGCGGCGGGGCTGCCGGTGACCGCGACCCCGTGCGCCCCGGCCGTCCCCGCCGCGCTGCCCGCCGGCCGTCAGGACGTGGTGGTCGCGCCCGGACCGGCGTTCACCGTCGACAGCCTGCGCCTCAACGCGGCCCCGGCCGCGCCCGCCGCCGCGCCCTCCTCGCCGACCGTGGGCCGGTGGACCGAGAACCTGCGCGAACTCGACTTCGCCGCCGCCGACACCGACCAACTGCTGGTGGTGCCCGAGAGCACCAACATCGGCTGGATCGCCACCGCACCCGACGGCACCGAACTGCAACCGGTGATCGTGAGCGGGTGGCAGCAGGGCTGGATCGTGCCCGCCGGCACGGACGGCGTCGTGACGCTCGAGTTCCCGACCGATCGCTGGTACCGCGCCGGGATCGCGTTCGGCCTCGCGCTGCTGATCCCGCTGCTGCTCCTGGCCCTGGTCCCGCGGCGGCGCACCCGGGACCTCGGACCCGCGCCGCGACCGTGGCGGAGCGTCGTCGCCGCTTCCCTCGGGGTGGTGGCCGTCGCGACCGTCGTCGCCGGGCCGGTGGGAACCCTGGTCACCGTCCTCGTCGCGGCCGCCGCGCTGGGACTGTCACGGTGGCGTGGACCGTCGTTCGCGGCGCGGGTACTCGTCGGCGTCGCGGGTGTCTCCTCGGTGCTCGCCGCCGTCCTGCTCTCGACCGGGCCGTGGCGGGCCGCCGACGGCTACGTCGGGCACTCCTTCCTGATTCAGCTGTTCGCGCTGATCGGGGTGGTCTGTGTGGGCGTCTCCGCGTTGCCGCTGTCGCGCTCGCCGATGTGGCGCCGCCTCTCCCAGCGGTGGACCGCCCGGCGGGACGGCTCCTCCACCAACGCGTAACTGGCCGACGCGACCGCGATGCTCAAAACCGTCGTGACGACGAGGACGAACACGAAGTTGCCGTTGAACGGTGCGATGCCGAACATCGGGAACACGATCGACAGCACCGCGAGATGCCAGATGAACAGGCCGTAGGACCAGCGTCCCACCGCCAGTGCCGCCGGACTCGCCAGGATCCGGTGGCGGTGCCCGCCCAGGACGAGCGGCGCGAGCAGCGCGAAACTCATCACCGCACCCAGCGCGATCTTGGTGGCGTACTGCCAGGGTTCCGGCCGCACCAGGCCCTCGGGTCCGGCCAGCCACGTCGTCGACACCCCGAACGCGACCGCTGCGATCGCCGCCATCGCGACCCGGTGCTGCGACAGGCGGTGCACCCACGTCCCGCTCACCATCGCGAGCTCGGCCAGCAGCATCCCGGCGGCGAACCACGGGATGTAGCCGGGCAGCCAGTTGTCGTGGTGGATACCGTCCGGGGCAGGGATCGGCAGGAACGCCCACACCAGGCTCACCGTCGCGGTCGCGAGCAGGACCGGCACCCGGAAGCGGGCCGCCGGGCCGCGCAGCCGCACCAGGGCCAGCGCGACGATCGGCAGGATCAGGTAGAACGCCACCTCCACCGACAGGCTCCACAGCTGCGTCATGCCCTCGGTGAGCGTGAGCGGCACGAACACCTGGATCAGCGCGAGATTCGCGACCCACACCTTCCAGCCGCCGCCGGCCGCCGGCAGGAACAGCAGGACCAGACACACCAGCACCCAGTACGCGGGCAGGATGCGTGTCGCGCGGGAGATCCAGTACTTGACGATGGTCGGCGGGGTCCCGAGTCCGCGGGCCGCGGCGGCGTGCGGACGCCACAGCAGAAAACCCGACAGCGCGAAGAACACCGCGACCGCCAGATCGAACCGCCCCCAGATCCGGCCGACGACGGGATCGCCGACCGCGCCGGTCTGGAACGCCACGTGCGTCACCAGCACGCCGAGCGCCGCGGCTCCGCGCATGCCCTCGAGCGCGGGAAGGAAAGCCCGCGGATTGCCGACTGGGGCCGGGATGTCGAGGTGGGAGCTGTTCATCGTCGTTCAGTGTGCCCGGACCGCCCACGAATCCGAAAGAGCACACCAGGAGCGACGGGAACGCGACCGAAATCGGTGCGCTGACGCAAATGGGACAACGGGACTGTTAGTGTCTGAGCTCACGTGGTGTCAGGTTCGAAGGCACCGTGCGACCCGTGCAGCGGGCACGCTGCCGGTGGGGGTATCTCAATTCCGAACATTGAGTTAGGAGACAGCATGGCCGAGCGTTCAGGCCCGAGCCGGATACTTGCGTGCATTCTGGTAGGCCTCGGGACCTTCCTGCTGGCCGTGGCAGTCCTCATTCCCGCGTACACCGTCGACAAGCTCAAGAAGACGCCGCTCGACCTCGAGGTCACCACCGTCGCCACCGGCAACGGTGACGTGCTCGACTCCAAGGCCCTGCTCGCGGGCAAGGCCGAGGTCAACACGAACGTGCCGATCGTCGCGCAGCGCTACGTCATCACCGAGCAGCCGTCCGACGCGGACGTCATCTCGCTGCAGGCCGGCCAGTCGGTGATCCGCACCGACAAGCAGGGCGACAGCGGTCTGCTGACCGCGACCGTCGACCGCGTCACCGCGGACCGCGTCAGCTCGATGCCGGTCGAGCCGCCCGTCGGCACCATCCAGACCGCGTCGAACGAGCCGGCCGAAGAGGTGTCGCACACGGGTCTGCAGTACAAGTGGCCGTTCGATGCGGAGAAGAAGAGCTACCCGTACTTCGACCTGAACTCGCGGAGCACGCAGGACATCAATTTCGTTGAGGAAACCGAGATCAACGGAATGAAGGTGTACCACTACAACCAGAAGATCGAGCCCGTCGATCTGTCCAAGGTGGTGCCGGCGCCCACCAACAAGTTGACGCTGCCCGCCGCCACCTGGGGCGTCCCCGGCGACCAGCAGCCGGTCACGATGGTCCGCTGGTACCAGAACGAGCGCGATATCTGGGTCGATCCGGTCACCGGCGTCGTCATCAAGGGCCAGGAGAAGCTGTACCAGTACTACGCCCGCGACAAGGCCAAGCCCGAGGTCACCGTGCTCAAGGTGACGCTGCCGTTCGACGAGAACACCATCGAGTACCAGATCGGCCAGGCCAAGGACGGGCAGGACAAGCTGTCGCTGTTCGGCCGCACCCTGCCGATCGTCGCCGGCATCCTCGGCGCCATCGCGCTGATCGCCGGCATCGTGCTCGGCCTGCGCGGCGGACGCGGCAACAAGGGCGCCACCGCCGGTGGTCCTGCGAACCCGCCCACCGGATCCGGCCAGGCGCCCAACGGCGACCACGACTGGACGTCGGACAAGACCGAGGAATTCCCCACGGTCAACATGGACAAGGGCGGTTTCACCGAGCCGCCGCGCCAGCAGTGACCGGCGCTTCCTGACGAAGTAGCGAACCCCCGCGCGGATCACCGCGCGGGGGTTCGTTCGTCCCAGGGTTCCCCTCTCGCAGGCGGTCACATGGTGAGGACCATGCGATAGCGCGCGCGTCCTGCGACCGTGGCGGAATAGGCGTCGGCGGCATCCGCCAGGGGGCGTTCCTCGATTCGGGCACGCACCCCCGACAGGACCGCGAACCGCATCGTCTCCTCGACGTCGCGGGCGGTACCGGACGCGTGACCGTTGACGCTGATGCCGGGCAGGACCAGCTGTACCGGGCTGATCGGCAGCGGCTCCGACGGGACGCCGATCACGACCAGTTCGCCCTGCGGACGCAGCCCGCCGACCGTGTCGGCCATCGCCTGCGAGTTCGCCGCGGTCGCGAGCACCACCGTCATGCCGCCGAGTGCCCGCAGGGCCTCGCTGACGTCGCCGGCGGTGGAGTCCACGTAATGGTGGGCGCCGAGCGCTCGGGCGTCGTCGCCTTTACCGGCGCCACGGGCGATTGCGATCGTTTCGAAGCCCATCGCCCGGGCGAACTGCACACCGAGGTGGCCGAGGCCGCCGACCCCCAGGACGGCGACCCGGTCGCCGGGCATCGCCTTGGACTTCCGCAGCGCGTCGTACGTGGTGACACCCGCACAACTCATCGGTGCCGCTTCCGCGAAGGACAGTTCGTCCGGAATCCGGGCGAGCGCATTCGCCGGCGCTGTCACGGACTCGGCGTAGCCGCCGGGATACTGCCAGCTCGGCACCTGCAGGTTCTCGCAATAGACCAGGTGCCCCTGCCGGCACGGGACGCACCGGTTGCAGCAACCGCCGAACCAGCCGACCGCGACCCGGTCCCCGACGCTGTAGTTGTCGACGCCGGCACCGAGTTCGGCGATCGTCCCGGCGATCTCGTGGCCGGGCGTGAGCGGCCAGGACATCCCGGGGAATCCGCCCTCGACGAATCCGTGGTCGGTACCGCAGATTCCGCAGGCGGCGACCGCGATGCGTACATGATCGCGTTCGGGAGACTTGGTCTCGACGTCGACGAGTGTCAACGGTTCACCGGCGGACTGGACGTGCACTGCTCGATGAGTAGGCATCTGCATCCTCACGATGTGTGGTTGTCCCGGACTATCGGGGCCACCGTCCAGTCAAACTCTCCGGTACGGCCCGAGGCAAGGGGTCATTGCGCCGGGACGTCGTCGCTGCGGGCGCTCCGCAACGCGAGCACGGCCGCCGTGCAGGCCGTCAGCGTCGCCACGGAGGCCGCGACGACGACGAACTGACGGACGGTGTCGGCGACGGTGAACATCAGCACCGCCTCGACCGCCAGGCCCACCCACGCGACGATCGCGAGATGCGTGCGCTCCCCCGCGATCGCGGACAGCAACGCGCCCTGCAGCACCGCCAGCGCCGCACCGTTCAGCGCGAACATCCACAGGATTCCCTGGACCGGCGCGTAGTCGTCGCCGAACAGCATCGTCGCGATCGGCGCGACCACGGCGGCGCCGATCACCAGGAGCGCCCCGAGCCCGGTGAGCACGGCCAGCGCGGACCGCACCGCGCTGGCCGAGTGCACCGGATTCGCCATCCGCGGGTACAGCACCACCCCGATTGCCTGCGGCAGCCAGAACGCGGCCTTGGTCGCGACCGCGCCCGCCGCGTAGATGCCGGCGTCGGCCTCGGGAAGCACGACGCGTGCGATCAGCAGGTCCACCGACGACAGCGCGATCATCGCGAGCTGCACCTGCGACGCGCGGAGCACCGTGCCGACCCCGACGCCGGCGCCGCCGACCACGCGCTCGCCCCGTCGCCGCTCGAGCAGTCGCGCGACGACGACCATCACGGCGGTCCCGACCGCCCCGGCGAGCAGCATCGGCCCCGGTCCCCCGCCGATCGCCAGCACCGCGACCGCGGGCACCACCTTCGCGACACCGGCGCCGGCCAGCACGACGCTGAGGTCGGCGAAGCGTCCGGCGCCCTGCAGTAGACCCTGTTCGGTCGCCAGCAGCACCAGCAGCGGGGCCGCGACGAGAGCCCACAGCGTGGCGGTCAGGCTCGTGTCGAGCGCCCACGAGATGCCGGGTACGAGGAGCAGAGCGATCGCCGCGACGATGGCCGCGCAGCGGTATCCGAGGGCCCGCAGCTCGGTGTGGCCCTTGCCGTGCACCAGCTCCCGGGCCACGACGCTCTGCAACGCCAGGGCGGGCACCGCCAGCACCAGCTGGGCGGCGAGCAGACTCGCGAATTCTCCGTACGCGGACGGCCCCAGCCAGCGCAGGGCCAGCAGCTGCAGCACGTAGGCGGCAAGGTTCGCCGTCATCGAACCGGCCGTCACCATCGTCATCCCGGCGACAGTGGAGCCGGTGAGGGATTGGCGTGGCATCCGCTCATGATGCACCACGTAAGGTGCCGCTCATGACGGCACGGCGGACGACGCTCACACGCGCCGCGCCGAGCCTCTACAGCCTGGCGCTGACCGGGCTGATCCTCGGACCGCTGCTCGGCCCCGGCTACCTGCTGCTCCGCGACGCAGTGAGCACACCGCGGTCGTACCTCACCGATTCGGCGCTGGGCCTGACCGACGCCGCGGCGCGCGCCGTCCCGCAGGACTGGCTGATCGCGGTGCTCAGTTCCGTCGTCGACGGCGGTGTCGTGGTCAAGGCGATCCTGTGCGCGGCGCTGTGGCTCGCCGGCTGGGGTGCGGCCCGGATGGTGGCGGTGCTGCTTCCGGGGTCAGGCCTGGGCCCGCAGCTGGTGGCGTCGACGGTGACGCTGTGGAACCCGTACGTGGCCGAGCGGCTGCTGCAAGGACATTGGAGCCTGCTCACCGGATACGCCGCGTTGCCGTGGGTCGTGTGCGCCGCCGTCGCGATCCGGCACGGACGCCCGGGCGGCTGGTGGTCGCTGACGCTGTGCCTCGGCGCGGCGGGCCTGACGCCGACCGGCGCGCTGCTCGCGGTGGTCGTGGCGCTCGCCGCCCTCGCGGCGCCCGGCGGCAGCGGACGCGCGCCACTGCGGCTGCTGCGGACGGGGGGCCTGTTCGTCGCGGTGTCGGCGCCGTGGCTGATCGCGACGGCCGGTTCCGGCAGCGGCGGGACGTCCGACCCGGCTGGGGTGGCGGCGTTCGCGTCCCGCGCCGAGCCGGGCCTCGGCACCCTCGGCAGTGTCGCGGGGCTGGGCGGAATCTGGAACTCCACCGCCGTCCCGGGCTCGCGCACGTCCCTGTGGGCGCTGGTCGGGACGCTACTGCTGCTCGCGGTCGTGGGCTGCGGGCTGCCCGCGCTGTGGCGGCGTCGGCGCTATCCGGTGATCGTCGCGCTCGCGGTCCTCGCCGCCGCCGCGGTGCTGCTGCCCGCGCTCGGCGCGACGGGCTGGGGGCTGGCCGTCGGCGAGTGGGCGGTGGTGCACGTGCCGGGGACGGGGCTGCTGCGCGACACCCAGAAGTGGGTGGCGCTCGCCGCGCCGCTGTACGCACTGGCCGCGGCGGCCGGGGTGCGGACGCTGAACACCCGGGCGCCGCTGCCCGGTGCGGTCCCGGTCGCCGCGATCGCCGCGGTCGTGCTCGCGCTGCCCGACCTGGTGTGGGGTGTCGGAGGCGCGCTGCAGCCGGTGCAGTATCCGGCGTCGTGGCAGCGGGTGGTCGAGACCCTCGAGGCGTCACCGGCGCCGGGCGATGTCGCGGTGCTGCCGGCCGGGATGTTCCGGAAGTTCCCCTACAGCGGCGACGCGCCGGTGCTCGATCCCGCGCCACGGATGCTGCCGGCGGACGTGCTGCAGACCGGACAGCTGGTGGTGGGGCAGGCGTCGGCGGTCGGCGGTGAGGGCGCGCGGGCCTCGCGCGTCGAACAGTTGCTGCTGACGGGGGCGTCGCCGAAGGAACTCGTCGAGGAGCAGGTGCGTTGGGTGCTGGTCGAACGCACCACCCCGGGCCCCCTCGGCGACTCGCAGCACACCCTCGACGATCTCGAAAAGACTTGGGAGGACGACGAACTCGCGTTGTACCGGGTTCCCGGCGAGATCACGGTCGGTGCGACCGGGTCCGCGCGGGCGGTGTCCACGGGCGCGCACCTGCTGTGGGCGGCGCTGCTAGTGGGCGGCGGTCTCGGCTTCCTGGAGTCGCGGCGGCGCAACCGTGCCGGTTTCGGAGCCGGCGATGAGCCCCGACACGTGCCGCCCGGCGGCTGACGCGGCCAGTACCGCGTACACCCCGGACGCGGTCTGTGCCCACGAGAACTCGGACGCCCGCAGCCGGGCCTTGTCGCCCAGCTCGGCGCGCAGTTCGGCGTCGAGCAGCAGCGATTCGACGGCGGTCGCCAGCGCGGGCACCGCGGCCGCCCGATCCGACGCAGCGTCGTCGGAGTCGCCGCCCACGAGCAGACCGGTGACGCCGTCGATGATCGAGTCGGTAAGTCCCTTGGAGCTGCGGTAGCCGACCGTGGGGACACCGTGCTGGGCGGCCTCGATCACTGCGAGTCCCCAGCCCTCCTTGCGGGACGGCATCACGTGCACCCACGAGCGCGCGAGCAGTGCGTGCTTGCGGTCCTCGGGCACGTGTCCGTGGAACGTGACGGCGTCGGCGATACCCAGCTCGTGGGCCCGTTCGCGCAGGTTCTGCTCCCACCAGCCGCCGCCGACGACGTCGAGGTGCAGCGCGGGAATGGTCCGGCGCAGCGTCGCGACGGCGGCGAGCGCGTCCTCGATCTGCTTGTGCGGCACGAGCCGCGACAGCACGCACACACTCGGATGCGCGGTGCGGGTGTGTCCGCTCCCCGGCTCGACGCCGGCCGGGATCGCGTCGGCGCCGTTGCGGACCACCGCGATCCGCTCGCGCTCGACGCCGAGGTCGGTGAGCTCGTCGGCCGACGGCAACGACACCGTCAGGTACTGGCTCTCCCGGTGCACGCGCGGCGACAGCCGTGACTCGATCCACCAGCCGACGCGCCCCATGAGTCGACCGGCGACCGGCCACTGCTCGCGGTGGCAGTGGTGCACCAGCACGGTCACCGGCGCGCCGGACACGGCCTTCGAGAAGAAGGGGATGCCGTTCTGGGTGTCGAGCACCGCGTCGGGGCGCAGTCCGGCGAGCGGTCCGAGACCGAGACGGCCGGCGACGATCGCGCCGAGCGCCCGGGGGTACACCGTCAGCCGTCCGCCGCCACGACTGATCCGGACGCCGTCGACGATCTCCTCGCGCGGGGCACCCGGGTAGCCCGCGGTCCGCAACGTGACCTTGATGCCGCGTCGAGCGAGGCCCGCGCCGACCTCCTCGAGGTACCGCTCGCTGCCACCGCCCTGGGGATGCCCGGTGTCGCGCCAGCACAGCAGGAGAACCTCTCGCACGTGCGTGCCCCCTCACTGGCTCGGACCGTTGCCTGCGACACACCTTATCGGCTGGACGCGGCCCGCCCTACCGTCAAGCAGTGGAATCCGGCGAACGGGAGCGCGGTATGTCCGATCGATAAGGTTCCTCCCGTGACTCCCGCCCGCGCACGCCGTCTCGTCCCCACCCGCGCACCTCGAGTGACCCGGCATTTCGCCCGCCGCGCAACCCTGAAGCGGTCGGTCGGGCTGCTCAGCGACTTCCGGTACGAGCAGACCGACCCGGACCTGTTCTACGGCGCCCTCGCCCGCGACTCCGTCGAACTGATCGGCGATCTCTATCGCGGCCTCACCGACGCGGACCTGACCGGCACGACGGTGCTCGACGTGGGCGGCGGCCCCGGCTACTTCGCGGACGCGTTCGGGCAGGCCGGTGCCCGCTACATTCCGGTGGAGCCCGATCCGTCGGAGATGCACGCGGCGGGCCTGACGGTCGGCGACTCGATCCGCGGCTCGGGGCTGGCGCTGCCGATCCGCACCGGATCGGTGGACGTGTGCTTCTCGTCGAACGTCGCCGAACACGTGTCGCAGCCGTGGGTGATGGCCGAGGAGATGCTGCGGGTGACACGCCCCGGCGGGCTGATGGTGCTGTCGTACACGCTGTGGTGGGGCCCGTTCGGCGGGCACGAGACCGGCCCGTGGCACTATCTCGGCGGCGAATACGCGGCCCGGCGCTACAAGCGCAAACAGGGCAAGGAACCCAAGAACCGTTACGGCATCTCGCTGTTCGACATCGGTGCCGCGGACGGGTTGAGGTGGGCGAAGGACCAGACCGGCGGCGACGTCCTGGCCGCGTTCCCCCGCTACCACCCGCGCTGGGCGTGGTGGATGGTGAAGATCCCGGCGCTGCGCGAACTGCTGGTGAGCAACCTGGTTCTCGTGGTCCGCAAGCGCTGACCCTCCGGTCGCCGTACGAGGTGCGGGCGCTCCGACGGGGAGAACCGGAATCGGCAGGACGAGCCGCACAGGGAACTACGCTCGGGATCATGACCGCACTCGCGCTCGATGTCGGCGGCACCAAGATGGCGGCGGCGCGGGTGCTGCCCGACGGCTCGCCCGATCATCGGGTGACCGTCCCGACGCCGCAGTCCGGGGTGTGGGACGCGTGCGGCGCGCTGCTCGAGCGAGCGGCCGGCGGCGAACCGATCACGTCGGTCGGCATTGCGTCAGCGGGGCCGGTCGACACCACCGCGGGCACGGTCGCGCCGGTCAACATCGCCGAGTGGCGGGACGGCTTTCCGATCGTCGACGCCGTCCGGACCCTGTTCCGGTCCGCAACCGTGCGTCTCGCGCTGGACGGGGCCGCCGCCGCTCTGGCCGAGCACCGACTGGGCGCGGGCCGAGGCACTCCCGATCTGCTGGGCGTCGTCGTCTCGACCGGGGTGGGCGGCGGCGTGATCCGCGGCGGCCGGATCGTGGGCGGACGCACCGGCAACGCGGGCCACGTCGGACACATGGTGGTGCCGGGCGGCGCCGAACAGTGCGGATGCGGGGCATTCGGCTGCCTCGAGACCGTCGCGAGCGCTCCGGCCGCGCTGCGGTGGGCACGGACCAACGGGTGGGACGGCGCCACGGCTGCCGATCTGGCCGTCGACGCAGCGCTGGGAGAACCCACCGCGGCCGACGCCCTCGAACGGGCCGGCACCGCGCTGGGACAGGTGTTGGCGTCGGCGGCAGCGTTGCTCGACATCGGCCTCGTCGTCGTCGGCGGCGGTTTCGCGCAGGCGGGCCCCGCGTTGTGGGATCCCATGATCGCGGCGGCGGCGCGGCACGCACGGTTGTCCTTCCTGCGCGACCTTCGGCTGGCGCCCGCCGATCTCGGTGTACTCGGCACCCTCACCGGCGCCGGGCTGCTTGCAACGGACGGCGTCTGACCTGCGATCGGACCTCGCCTATTCCAGTTGGCTGTAACGTGTTCTAGTGTGACCCAGGGCACTCCACAAGAGCGAGGAATGGACTGATGACCGACTACGACAAACTCTTCATCGGCGGACGATGGGTCGCGCCGGCCACCGACCAGCGGTTGGAGGTGTTTTCCCCCGCTACCGAAGCGCGCGTGGGCAGTGTCCCCGTCGCCGCTCCGGCAGACATCGACGCCGCCGTCGGCGCAGCACGCGCGGCCCTCGAAGCGGGCCCGTGGGCCGAGACCACACCGGCCCAGCGTGGCGAGATCCTCGCCAAGGTCGCCAAGCTCATCGAGGAGCGCAGCGCGGAGCTGATCTCCACCATCTCCGACGAGATGGGCGCGCCGGCATCGGGCGTCGAGGTGATGCAGAAGACCATGTCGCTCGCGACCCTCAACTACTACGCCGGGCTCGCCACCGAGTTCCCCTGGGAAGAGGTCCGCACCGGGCCGTTCGGCCAGAGCAAGATCTACCGCGAGCCGGTCGGCGTCGTCGGCGCGGTCATCGCATGGAACGTGCCGCTGTTCCTCGCGATCAACAAGCTGGCTCCGGCCCTGCTCGCGGGTTGCACCGTGGTGCTCAAGCCGGCGCCGGAGACTCCGCTCAACGCCAACATGGTCGCCGACATCTTCACCGAGGCCGGCCTGCCCGAAGGCGTGCTGTCGATCGTGCCGGGCGGCGCGGAGACCGGCGAGTACCTGGTCTCGCACCCCGACGTCGACAAGGTCACCTTCACCGGCAGCACCGCCGTCGGCCGCAAGATCGGCGCGATCGCCGCCGAGCAGCTCAAGCGTTGTTCGCTCGAGCTGGGTGGCAAGTCGGCCGCGATCCTGCTCGAGGACATGGACGTCGCGGCGACCGTCCCGATGCTGGTGATGTCCGGCCTCATGAACTCCGGCCAGGCGTGCGTCGGCCAGACGCGCATCCTCGCGCCGCGCTCGCGCTACGACGAGATCATCGAGGCCATGGTCCAGACCGCCGGGTTCATGCCGGTCGGTCGTCCGGCCGACGAGGGCGCGACGCTGGGCCCGCTCATCACCGAGAAGCAGCGCGACAAGGTCCTCGGCTACATCGAGAAGGGCAAGGCCGAGGGTGCGCGCGTCGTGCTCGGCGGCGGCGCCCCGGCCCACCTGGACACGGGCTGGTTCGTGGAGCCGACGATCTTCGCCGACGTCGACAACTCGATGACGATCGCCCGCGAGGAGATCTTCGGACCCGTTCTGTCGGTGATCCCCTACGACACGGTCGACGAGGCCGTCAAGATCGCCAACGACTCGGAGTACGGCCTGGCCGGTTCGGTGTACACCACCGACATCGAGAAGGGCATCGAGATCGCCAAGCAGATCCGCACCGGCACGTACGCCATCAACTGGTACGCGTTCGATCCCGGATGCCCGTTCGGCGGCTTCAAGAACTCCGGCATCGGCCGCGAGAACGGACCGGAGGGCCTCGAGGCCTACTGCGAGCTCAAGTCCGTCCTGATGCCCCCCGGCTACACCGGATAGGCATAGAGGCACGATCGACATCCGTCAGGCGCGGTCCGAGAACATCTCGGGCCGCGCCTGACGCGTGTGGGCGCTACGCCAGGTTGATCCACACGCCCTTCGTCTCGGTGAACTCGTCGATTGCGTTGGAGCTCATCTCACGGCCCCAACCGCTGGCACCGAATCCTCCCCACGGGGCGGCCGGATCGAGGAACGGCAGCATGTTGACGAACACGCTTCCCGCGTGGATCGACGCGGCCAGGTTGTGGGCGGTCGTCAGGTCCTTCGTCCAGATGCAGGCCGCGAGCCCGTAGTCGGTGTCGTTCGCGCGTGCGGCGAGCTCGTCCTGATCGTCGTACGGCAGGATCGACAGGACAGGTCCGAAGATTTCTTCGCGCGCGATCGTCATCTCGTCCGTGACGCCGGTGAACACGGTGGGGCTGTAGAAGTTTCCGGCGGAGAGATCACCCTGCAGTCGCGTCCCACCGGTGACGAGCTGTGCCCCCTCGGCGATACCCGACCGGACCAGCCGATCGACATGAGCAGTGTGCTCGGGAGACGTCAGTGGCCCGATGACGGTCTCGGGTGACATGCCGGGGCCGACGGGCAGCGCCGCGGCGGCTGCCCCGATCTTCTCCGCGAACTCGTCGACCCGCTTGGAGTCGACGAAGAAGCGGGTGTAGGCGGCGCAGACCTGTCCGCTGTTGAGCAGCGCCCCTTGCAGATTGCCGGCGACCGCCGCGTCGATGTCTGCATCCCGGGCGATCACGCTCGGCGCCTTGCCGCCCAGCTCGAGGGTCACGCGCTTGAAGTTCGACGACGCCGCCACGACGATCTTGCGACCGACCTCCGTCGACCCTGTGAAGGAGACCTTGTCGACCCCGGAATGCGCACTGAGGGCTGCACCGACCTCGGGACCACCCGTCAGGCAGTTCACGACGCCGGGTGGGACACCGGCCTCGACGCAGATGCGGGCCAGCGCCACGGTGGTCATCGGAGTCTGCTCGGCCGGCTTGAGAATTACGGTGTTCCCGCATGCGAGGGCCGGCGCGAGCTTCCACGCGGCGATCATGAGCGGGAAGTTCCACGGGGTGATCAGCGCACACACGCCAATCGGTTCACGGCGGGTGTAGTGCATGGTGCCCGGAATCGACACCGCGGACGTGTGGCCCTCGATCTTGGTGCACCAGCCCGCGTAGTACCGGAACACGTCGGCCGCCATGGTCAGGCTGACGGTCTTCGCGACACCGAGTGGCTGCCCCTGATCGCGAGTCTCGAGCTCCGCGAGCGCGTCGGCGTCGCGCTCGATCAGATCCGCGATCCGCCACAGCAGCCGCCCTCGTTCGGCCGGAGTCATGTTCCGCCAGGCCGGATCGGCGAACGCCTCGCGGGCCGCGCTCACCGCCGAATCCACATCGCTCGTCCCTGCGTCGGCGACGACGCCCAGTACCTCGCCGGTTGCCGGATCGCGCGTTTCGAACTCGCGGCCGGAATCGGCGTCGACCCATCGGCCGCCGATCAGCAGCCGTTCACGTGTAGTCATGAATCTCCTTGATAGCAATGGGAATCGATCAACGGCTCGCTCCGGGAGCTCGGTCGCGCGCGGGCGGGGTGCCTCCGCCCCGGCATGAGCACCCCGCTGCGTCGAGCAATGTCAGCAGAAGAACAGGTCGTCGCTGAGGCCGACGTTCAGCCCCCGGTAGCCGCCCGTATAGAACAGCAGTGGTGCACCGTCGCGGTACTCGAGGTGTTCCACTTCCCCGATGAAGAGGGTGTGGTCACCCGCACGGTGCCGATCGACGATGCGGCAGCCGATCTCGGCGAGCCCACCAGGAACGAAGACATGTGCTCCGTACTCGGCGAACTCGATTTCGAGGCCCGACTGATTGCGGCCACCGAAATGTCGTGACGTCGCTTCCTGATTCGCGGCGAGCAGTGTCACCCCGTAACGGTCCCCCGCCTCGAGATGCCTTGCCATCGAGCAATCTCCGAGCGAGACCAGGACGAGCGCGGGCGTCAGGGACACCGACATGAAGCCGTTGGCCGTCATGCCGTGGACGCCGCCCTCCGTCCTGGCGGTGATGACGGTGACTCCGGTAGCGAAGCGCCCCATGGCGTCTCGGAATGCACGCGGGTTCGGGGTGGTGCCCGGTCCGAGGTTCGCGGAGGATCTCACGATGTGCTCCGAGTCACCGGGTCGCCTCGACCGCGAAATGGAGCAGGTGCGCCCCACCGGTGGCATAATTGCCCGTGTCCTCGGCTACGCGACGGCCCACCGGCGAACCGAGCGCCCGCTCCATCGCTTCGCGTGAGTCGAACTCTCCCTCCCACACCGCGAAATACGGGCTGGGATCCCCGACTCCGGCGACGTCCAGGCTGTAACGCATGCCGCGCAGGCCCGGTAGTTCCGCGGCAAGGGGAAGATGGTTGTCGACATAGTACGCGCGGAAGTGGTGCGGATCCTGCGGCTGCGGATACAGAACCATTAGTCGATGCATGCTTCGTGGCCTCTCTACGCTGTTCTCGTGGAAGCGATTCCGTGCCGTGCCAGGAATCGGTCCGTGCGGTCGGCGGTGGCGAGGATCTGCCACTGGCGATCGGGGTGGTCGAAGTTGTGCGTGAATTCGTCTGCGATGGCCTTGTCGGCGCTCATCGCCGCGAACAACCGCTGGATATGGTCGGCCGGCGGCGCCAGCATCATGTTCGTCCACTGCGCGGCACCGAGGACGACGTCCGCCCGGCGCGATGCGACGCGCCGGCAGAAAATCTCGTCGAATCCGAGATCCTCGATGATCTCCTCGCCGGCGATCCAGGAGGAGTGGGACGCCGAGTTGGCACCTTGCCCCAGCAGCGGGTCGACGACGCTGTGGACATCGCCGATCGCGAGCGCGAACTTGCCGCCGGGGAGTCGCGCGTAGTCGGCGCGGACCGTCGGCACCAGCGCGCCCTGGAGCAGGTCGATCGATCGGTTCACTCCGAACTGTGCCGGGTCGACGCGCTCGAACGTCGTCGGGTGATGCTTTGCGAGCGCTTCGAGGACGGTCTTGTCGAACGTCGTCGGATCGTCCTCGTACGACATCTTCGACAGGACTTCGAGGTCGCCACCGGGGACGTTCTCGAACAGCAGCGCGGTGAGGAAGCCCTCCTCGGTGAACATCGGGATCTCGAGCAGGTCGCCATGGCCGGGCGAGGAGCTGATCGTCACACCACGCGGCTCCGACTGCGCGATGCCTCGATACAGTCCAACGCTGAGTAGTCGCTGCGGGGTGTCGTACGGGCTGTATTCCAGCCTCCGCGGGAACATCGACGCGAATGCTCCACGACCCGCCGCGACGACGATCAGGTCGTGCCGGTCGGCGATGGGTTCGACGTCCTCGGCCTGCAGCATGCGGACCTCGATCTTGCCGCCACGGTTCTCGAATTCCTCGGTGAGTCGGGGAATGTAGAGCCGGTAGTCGATCGCACTCGACCAATTGGTGAAGTCGCCGCTGAACGACAGGGGCTGATCACCGCCGATGTAGTGGTGGTGGCACGAGTACCCGTACATCTCGACGGGCCAGTAGTGAACGCCGAGCATACGTTCACGCTCGAGCGTCGGTCCGTGGTGCGCCACACTGTTGAGCAGGCGTCCGGACGCAATCTGCTTGGCGGTCTTGTCGGTGTAGATCGTTACCGGGATGTCGTGCTGGCGCAGCTGGAGTCCCAATTGGAGGCCTCCGATACCCGCGCCGATGATTCCGATGTTCGGCATACGTGAGTGCTCCTCTGCGAGCTGGTGTCCTGCAGGAGAATTCGAACTCCTACTGTTCATACGATCGCAGTGAGAGCGGGGAGTCGTCATGGCTTGCAGGGAACAGTCTTTGACGATTCGCGCACACCGTCAGAGCGGCATTCGGACCACCGCCGGGTCGGCTATCGCCCGGAGGACCGGTACAGTTCGCTGGGGCTGACACCGAAGTGTCCCTTGAAGACTCGGCTGAAGTGCGCACCGTCAGGAAGTCCCCAGCGGGCGCCGACGGCACTGACCGAGAAAACGTCCCTGTCCGAGATCAGGTCGCGTCGACACTCTTCGAGTCGACGTTCTCGAATCCACTTCGCGACCGACTGACCGTCTGCGGAGAAGATCTTCTGGAGGTAGCGGGTGGACACGTGAACTGCCGCCGCGACGGCATCGGTACAGAGATCCGGATCCGAGAGGTTCTGGTCGATGAAGCACTTGGCCTCCATCAGCAGCGCGTCGGCTCCGCGGCATTCGCGTTCACCGAACTGGTCGTTCAGTAACGCCGACAGAAGATCCACCACCGCGTCGGCCATCGGAAGCGCAGAGGGGGCGCTGTCGTCGCGGAACGTCTGGCGGATCAGCCGGGACAGCAGCGGACCGACGAGTGCTCCGAGGTCGTCGTCACGTCGGACTCCGCGGGCCAGGATCGCATCCATCGCCGCACGCGACACCCTCAGGCGCTCGCGCGGGAACATGAAGACCGCCATATCGGTCGACGTGGTGAAGGCCATCGAGTAGGGCTTGTCAGTGTCGTACAGGGCGAAGTCGCCGGGACGCAGGACCACCTGCCGATCACCCTGGGAGAGGACGGCGTCCCCCTCGAGCTGCAGGCCGAGCTTGTAGTACCCCCGCTCGCTCGCGGCGATCATCGCCTTGCTGCGGTGCACGGTGTGCGGTCCGGCAGTGACGCGCGAGACCACGGTCGCGCCGAGCGTGCTCATCCGCACGTTGCCGCCGAAGTCGGGCGACGTCGTGTCGGCGCTGAGAGGAACATAGAGCTGGGAAACCAGCTCCCGCCAACAATCGACCCGCAGTTCGGGTGCCACTCCGTCGGTTCCGAGGGTGCATCCTGCATTGGAAGCGGATAAGCCGGACAATGCGGTTCGTCCCTTCAGGTGGCGGGCGGTGCGGGCTCGGGCTCGGGCCCGGCGGCGATGAAGCGTTCCGCGCGGCGGTCCGTTGCCAGGATCCTCCACTGACGCTCCGGATGGTCGAAGTTGTCGGTGAAGACGTTGGCCAACATCGGCTTTCGAGCTGCAGCCCGCATCACATCCGAGACACGCGGGTGCTGCTGCAACATAAGATTGGTCCACTGCGAAGCGCCGATCAGCACCTCTGCACGCGCACGGGCCACCTGGTCACAGAACAGCTCGTCGAAGATGCCGCCGCTGTCGATGATGCAGTCGGCGACGACGCCGGCGCTGTAGGCGGCAATGTTCGCCCCCAGCCCCATGATCGGATCGACGACGACGTGCGCATCACCCAACGCCAAGGCGAAGACGCCGTCTTCGATTTCGAAGTAGTCCTCGCGAAATGCCGGAATGACCCCGCCCTGCAGGAGGTCCCGGGGATCGGTCAATCCGAAGTCTGATTCGTCGACACGCTCGAACGTCATCGGGTGCTGGTCGCGGAGCAGATCCAGTACCGCGCGGGCGAATCGACAACCGCCATCCTCTGTCGGACGGATATCCGAGAGCGCGGCGGCCTCGGCGCCTGGGAGGTTCTCGAACAACAGCGCGGTGACGCGACCGTGTCGGGTGATTATCGGGATCTCGAGCAACTCACCGACGTCGGGCGCGAGGCTGATCCCGACTCCGTCCTCGATACGTCGATCGATGCCGGTGTACAGGCCCGCGCAGATGCGGCGCTGCGGCGCATGAATTGGAGACAGGGATGCTCGACGATCGAACAGCCCGCTCAGTGGCCCCCTCCCCGACGCGATAACCACCAGTTCGTGCTGCGAGGCGAGACGGGAGAGATCTCGTGCGCCGACGGCGGCGGTGCGGATCTGCCCTCCTCGATCAAGGAAAGTCTCGGCCAGGGCCGGAAGGTACAGGCGGTGGTCGACGGCCGACGAGGGCCGCCTGAAGACCCCCGTGAACTCGACCGGGGCGCTTCCTCCGATGCGATGGAAGTGCCGGCGGTAGCCATAGCGATCGGCAGGCCAGCGATCCGTTCCCAGGAACTCGTCCCTGGCGATGGTCGGATTGTGATGGACAACCGTGTTGAGCAGGGGCCCGTCGGGCAGATCGCCGTGGCCCCGAGCGGTGTAGACGACGGCATCGATCTGCTCCTTCTGCAGCGCCAACGCCAGATGAAGCGCGGCGATACCGCCACCCACGATGCCGATGCCCATCAATCACCTCATGCTCTAATATCGAGTCACCAACCCGAATATCGAGTGCGATCGTACGCTCCCTGTGACGCGACGCACAACATCGCCCGGAGGGGGCCGAGTGGGAAAGACCGACAAGTCGGGTGTCACGTCTCAGACGCTCGAGCGCGGCCTCGCGGTCCTGGAGTGGGTCGCAGACAATGCGCCGTGTACCGCGGGTGATGTGGCGTCCTCGCTGGGGCTGCATCGCTCGATCGCGTACCGGCTGCTGACGACGCTCGAGGCCAGGGGCTATCTGCAGCGCGACGACAGCGGCCGGTACGAGCTCGGGTTGACCCCGCTCGTCATCGGTGCCGCGTCGAATCGGGGCCTGACCGCGTTGGCGGAGAGGGCGCTGAGACAGATCACCCGCGCCGTCCCAGCGAGTGCCTATCTCGCGGTCAGGCGCGACACCGACGCCCTCGTGCTGATGTCGGCAGCATCAGACCGCCCGGCCACGGTGAGCCTGCGCGACGGTATGCGTCATCCGTTGGATCAGGGTGCGGCCGGACTGGCCATCCTCGCGGCCCTCCCGCCGACACCGGATGAACGGCCCGAAGTGGGCCTCGCCCGGGAGACCGGCTACACCAGGACCGTCGGAGAAGTGCTGCCCGGGGTGGGCATGCTCGCGGTCCCGGTCGAATTCGAGCAGGGCGGTGTGGGAAGCCTGTGCGTCGTCTTCGTCCCGGGAACGGTGGACCGGGGATCCGCGCTGACCGCTCTGATCGCGGCCGCCGATCAACTCGGGCAACTAGGAATCAAGGGCGACCGATAAGCGCAGGCCGTGGCTCGCGCCTAGCCTGAGGCGATGGCGACCTCACCGACCTCGCATGCGGACTCGGGCGGGGAGAGCACCCTCACCGTCGTCATTGCATTCGTCGCGAATGCGTTGATCGCAGTGGCGAAGTCGGTGGCAGCGGTGCTCACCGGATCGGCGTCGATGGTCGCCGAGGCGACGCACTCGTGGGCCGACACCGGTAACGAGATCCTGCTGCTGGTCGCCGACCGCCGCGCCCGCAAGGACCCCGACCGCGCACACCCCCTGGGCTTCGGCCGGGAGGCATACATCTGGTCGCTGTTCGCCGCGCTCGGCCTGTTCGCGGTCGGCGCGGGAGTCTCGATCACCCACGGCATCCAGGAACTGGTGAATCCGGCGCCGGCGTCGGACTTCGGCGTCGCGTACGCGGTGCTGGGGATCGCGTTCGTGCTCGAGGCCATCTCGTTCCGGCAGGCGTTCAAGCAGTTGCGGGGCGAGGCGCACGACGCCCACCGCGACATCCTCGAGCACGCGCTGCTGACGTCGGATCCGACGGTCCGGGCGGTGTTCGCGGAGGACGCGGCCGCGCTGATCGGCCTGGTCATCGCGTTCGCGGGCGTCCTCGCGCACCAGTTGACCGGATCGCCGATCCCGGACGCGATCGGGTCCATCGCGGTCGGCGTGCTGCTCGGCGTCATCGCGCTGGTCCTGCTCGACCGCAACCGCCGGTTCCTCGTCGGCGAGCCTGGCACCCCGGAACTGCGCGGCCAGGCGGTCGCGAAGCTGCTGAGCTACTCCGAGGTGGAGCGCGTGACGTACCTGCGGATGGAGTTCCTCGGACCGCACCAGGTGTACCTGGTGGCCAGCGTCGACCTCATCGGCGACTACGCCGAGTCCCGCGTCGCGCACACCCTGCGCGACCTCGAGAACCGGATCACGACCGAGACCGCCGCTGTCCGGAAGGCCGTGCTCACACTCTCGACGTCGGAGGAGCCGAGCCTGTCGGTGTGATCGTCTGCGGCCCCATCCGCGATCCCAGGCGAGTAGAACTGAAGGAGCGTCGGCCGATACGGACCTGGAGCACTCTGGAGAACCCATGGACCCGCCCGCCAGTTCGGCCCCTCGGGACGCCGGGGCGAGCGGAACGTTCGAGCCCGTCTTGCCCGAGAGGCTCGGTTACCGGATCAAGTGTCGCCTCCTCGGTCCGCCGCTGACCACCGCCCGACTGCATCAGGAGCGGCTGTCCAAGACCACCGCGCTGGGTGTGTTGTCGCCGGACTGCATCTCGTCGTCCGCGTACGGCCCGGAGCAGGTACTCATCGAGTTGCTGCCGTACGCAGCGCTGGCCGCGTTCACGCTCCTGCTGCCGATCACCGGCGTCATCCTCGTCATCCTGATCCTGCTGACGCTGTCGTACCGGCAGGTGGTCATGCTCTACACCCGCGCCGGCGGCTCGTACGTCGTCGCGCGGGACAATTTCGGCCCCAAGACGGCCCAGATCGCGGCGGTCGCGCTGCTCATCGACTACGTCGTGACCGTCGCGGTGCAGTCCGCCGCGGGCACAGTGGCGGTGGTGTCGGCGGTCCCGGCGCTGGGCCCGTACAGCCTCGAGATCACCGTCGGCGCGGTGCTGCTGCTCGCGTACGGCAACCTACGCGGCCTCAAGGAGGCGGGGCGTGCGTTCGCGTTCCCGATGTACTTCTTCGCGATGTCGATCGGGATCGTCATCGTGGTCGGGGTAATCCAGGCCCTGACCGGCAACCTCGACCGGATCGACCCCACCACCCTGGACGGTGCCGTCGAGGTGCACCACGCCGACGGCCTGGTCATGGGGGCCACGGTCCTGGTGATCCTGCGCGCGTTCGCGAACGGCGGCACGTCGCTGACCGGATTGGAGGCGATCAGCAACGGCGTCAGCGCCTTCCAGAAACCGGAGGGCCCCAACGCCCGGCGCGCGCTGGTGATCATGGCGTGCATCCTGGCGTTCCTCGTCTCGGGTGTCTCGCTGCTCGCCTATCTCACCCACGCCACGCCGTACGCAGCCGGATATCCGTCGGTGATCAGCCAGGAGGCACGGATCGTCTTCGGCTCGGGCATGCTCGGCGACGTCCTGTTCGTGGTGGTGCAGATCGCGACCGCGCTGATCCTGTTCACCGGTGCGAACACCAGCTTCAACGGCTTCCCGTTCCTCGCCAGCTTCGTCGCCGACGACGCCTTCCTGCCGCGGCAGTTGCGGCGCCGCGGCCACCGCCTGGTGTTCTCCAACGCGATCATCGTGCTCACCGCGGTCGCGATCGTCCTCCTGATCGCGACCGACGCCAAGGTCAACGCGCTCGTCCCGTTCTACGCGATCGGGGTGTTCACCGGATTCACCATGGCCGGTCTCGGCATGGCCCGGCACCACCAGAAGACCCGCGCTCCGGGCTGGCGCCGCGGCCTGGCGATCAACCTGGCCGCCGGCGTCACGTCCCTGATCGTGGTCGCGATCTTCGCGATCGCGAAGTTCACCGAGGGTGCGTGGGTGGTCGTGATCGTGTTCCCGATCATGGTGCTGCTGCTGATCCGGCTCAACCGCGAGTACCGCAACGAGGCCGCCGAACTGCGCGAACTCGGCGACGCCGAGACCGACACCGAGGCCGTGTACTCGCATCACATCGTCATCGTGCTGGTCGACGCCCTCGACCTCGCCACCATCGAAGCGCTGCGATATGGACGCAGCCTGCGGCCCAGCGAACTGCGGGCCGTGCACTTCGTCCTCGACAGCGCCCGCGCCGCGAACCTCAAACGGCAGTGGGAGCACAGCGATCTCGTGGTGCCACTCGAGCTCATCGAATGTCCGGACCGGCGTCTCTACCACGGGGTCCTCGAGATGATCGCCCGCGCCACCGCGCCCCGCACCGAGATCAGCGTGCTCCTGCCACGCCGCATCTACGGCTCGATCCTCGGCCGAGTGCTCCACGACCGCACCGCGGAACACATCGCCAAGGCCATCAGCGACGTCCCCCACGCCGTCGCGATCATCGTCCCGTTCGACGCCTCCAACCGCACCGGTGTCCTCCGGGCACCGCCCCCGCCACCTACCCGCACAAGCGGAAGAGGCCCGTCACCCGCTGTCGGCGAATGACGGGCACCTTCAGGATTCGTCGGACGACCAGCCCTAGCTAGCCGCGCCGGCAGCTCCGCCGATCGAGCCGATCAGCGGCAGCAGGCTCGCGATGTCGATGCCGGCCTCGAGCGCCGTGCTACCGAAGGACAGCGCCGGCGACAGGCTGCCGATGCCGTCCGGAACGATCACCGGCACCATGGAGACACCGACGTTGGTCGGGTTCAGGACCGAACCCCACCCGCCGCAGGTGCCGAGGTAAATGTAGACACCGTTGTCGACCTGCAAGGTCTTGGTATTCGCATTCGGTCCGGGGTTGAGGAGGTTGTTGCTCGCCGCGGGGCCGAGACGCAGCCCGGGCGACGCCATGATCTGGACGAGCTTGCCGAAGTCCTTGTTGTTGTACGCGACGAAGGCCTCGAGACCCTGCTGGCCGTCGAGCAACGCCGAGGTGCAGCTGGACTCGTTGAACGCGCCCTCCGCCTTCTTCGGGTTGGTCAGCGTGAGTTCGAGGTTCTTGCCCCCGAAGTCACCCTGCTCGACCTTCAGCTCCGGCCCGTCGTAGCGGTCGGCCGCGGCGGCCGTACCCGTCCCGGTCAGCGCCAGACCGGCGACCATCGCCGTCGATGCAGCCAGCCCCACCGCAACCTTCTTCATCCTGCGAAGCTTCACGTGTTTCCTCCGTTTCCGATGCGACACCCCGGTCGTCGCCGCAGCTGAGCCGGGGCGAGATCGGCCCCCTATCGTGCCACGCCGCAGTCACCGACGAGCTTTGCGCCGCACCTGAACCGAAAGAGCCTTCAGTTGGTCATCGGGAGCCGGGATACCTCAGGAACCGCGTCAGGTAAGGCACTATGCGGGTCACCGGGACCGGCCGGGGCCAGGAGTCGGCACGGAAGTAGGCGTCCGATCCGCCGTCGACGAAAACAACACTCCCGCAGAGGAAGTCCGCCGCGTCCGACAGCATGAACACGACCCAGTCGCCGAGTTGGCCGGCGTCGCCGAAGCCGCCGACCGGCACCGGGAATCGTCGGACCGTCTTCGCCTCCGAAGGTGTCGCAAGTTGCTCCTCGAGCAGCGGCGTCATGATCGCACCCGGAGCGAGGACGTTGAGCCGGATCCCGGCACCAGCCCACTGCTCGGCCGTCGCGTGCCGACGGGCCCATCGGGTGACAGCGATTTTCGATCCGGCGTAGAGGATCGGTGCCGCGCCCTTGCCGAACCAGCGCACCGACCGCACCGCCCTGTCCACATCAGCGGACAGGAAGGCGTTGATGGTGCGCCGCGGCACCGCGGGTGTCACCGTCGTCGAATTACTACCGAACACAACCACTTTGGCCCTGCCGGATGCCGCCAGCGCTGGGCGCCACCCGTCGAGCAATTCCACGACACCCAGATAGTTCACCGCGCCGATCAGGGGAAGCCGGTCGGCACCGGGCGCCGGGCCCACTCCGGCGGCGAGCACCGCACCGTCGAGCCTGCCTCCCGCCCGCGACAACACTTCCCGCACAGCGTGACTGCGCCCAGCGACAGTGGACAGATCGGCGACCACCTCGGCTGCGGAGAGGTCGACACCGATGACGGTGTGTCCCGCCGCTGTCAGCTTGTCCACGACCGCGCGCCCCATACCCGACGCCGAACCCGTGACGGCATAGACACCCATCCAGCACACTCCCCCGGAACGGCCGATCGGCGCCGGGGACCGTCCCCGACGAGGCCGTCGATGAATTTGACACCCTACGCCGCCACCTCGTCGACCATGCCCGAAAAGAGCTGAAGGGTCCCTTCACGCGCTGCCAGCGCACGGAGGGACCCTTCAGCTAGGGAGCCGGGCTCAGATGTACATGGCCGGATCGATGTACGACGTCGGATCGACCAGTTGCTCGTGGCTCTTGCGCTGCCGCACCGACGCCGGGATACCCGTCGCGATGGCGTCGGCGGGGACGTCACGGGTGACGACGGCGTTGGCGCCGATCGCGCTGTCGTCGCCGATCACCACCGGCCCCAGCACCTTCGCGCCGGCGCCGATGGTGACGCGGTTGCCGATCGTGGGGTGCCGCTTGGTCTTCGCGAGCGACCGCCCGCCGAGCGTGACGCCGTGGTAGATCATCACGTCGTCGCCGATCTCGGTAGTCTCGCCGATCACGACGCCCATGCCGTGGTCGATGAAGAACCGCCGCCCGATCGTGGCACCGGGATGGATCTCGATGCCGGTGAGGAACCGCGTGAACTGGGCCAGCATGCGAGCCGGGCCGCGCAGCGCGGGCTTGGCCCACATGCGGTGCGCCACCCGGTGCGACCAGATGGCGTGCAGACCCGAGTACACGACGGCGTTCTCGACGTCGCTGCGCGCGGCCGGATCCTGGCCTCGTGCGGCCCGGAGATCCTCCCGGATGGTGCGCAGGACACTCACAGTGCTCAGCCCCGGATGTGCTCGAACAGCGGGGTGGAGATGTACCGTTCGCCGAAGTCGGGCACCACCACGACGATCATCTTTCCGGCGTTCTCGGGACGCTTCGCCAACTCGAGGGCCGCCCACACGTTCGCGCCCGCCGAGATGCCGCCGAGGATGCCCTCGTCGGTGCCGAGGCTGCGCGCGACGCGGATGGCGTCGTCGAACTCGACGTCGATGATCTCGTCGTAGATCTCGCGATCGAGGACCTCGGGCACGAAGTTGGCGCCGATGCCCTGGATCTTGTGCGGTCCGGGCTGGCCGCCGTTGAGGATCGGCGAGTCGGCCGGCTCGACGCCGACGATCTGCACGTCCGGCTTGTGTGCCCGGAGGGTGCGGCCGACGCCGGTCAGGGTGCCACCGGTGCCGATGCCCGCGACGAAGATGTCGACCTCGCCGGCGGTGTCGGCCCAGATCTCCTCGCCGGTGGTGCGCTCGTGGATCGCCGGGTTGGCCGCGTTCGCGAACTGGCGAGCCAGGACGGCGTTGTCGTTCTGCGCGACCAGTTCCTCGGCCTTCTTCACTGCACCGGCCATGCCCTCGGCGCCGGGGGTGAGCACGATCTCGGCGCCGAACGCGCGCAGCATGACGCGACGCTCGGTCGACATCGTCTCCGGCATCGTCAGGATGACCTTGTAGCCGCGGGCCGCGCCGACCATCGCGAGCGCGATGCCGGTGTTGCCAGACGTGCCCTCGACGATGGTGCCGCCGGGCTTCAGCTCACCGGACTGCTCGGCGGCGTCGATGATCGCGACACCGATCCGGTCCTTGACGCTGTTGGCGGGGTTGTAGAACTCGAGCTTCGCAACCACCTGGGCGCCGAGACCCTCGGTGAGGCGGTTCAGCCGCACCAGCGGGGTGCGCCCGACCAGCTCGGTGACGTTGTCGTAGATCCCCATGCCGAATCCTCCTCGCGGCCACTCGGGCAGCCGGGTCGTTGTCTGGTTGGAGTTATTGCACCATCCCGTCGCGACGGGCATCCCATCGGGTCCGCTCATGTACGAACGTATACACACGACGACATCTCGGGGCGCCGACGTGGAGCCCACACCCGACAACCGCTGAAACGCCGAATGTCACATCGGTTCAGTTGGACTGAACCAATGTGACATTCGGCTACGAAACGGGGATCAGCTCAGGCGCTGCTTCAGGGCCTCGAACTCGTCGCGGACGCCCGAGGGCACCTTCTCGCCGAGGAACTCGAGCCACTCCTCGATGAGCGGGATCTCGGCCTTCCACTCCTCGACGTTCACGGCCAGGGCCTCGTCGACATCCGCGGCCTCGACGTCCAGGCCGTCGAGCGTGAGGTCGGCGGCGGTCGGGACGAAACCGATCGGGGTGCTGACGGCGTCGGCCTTGTGCTCGATGCGGTCGATGATCCACTTCAGCACGCGGGAGTTCTCGCCGAAACCGGGCCACAGGAAGCGGCCGTCGTCGCCACGACGGAACCAGTTCACGTAGAAGATCTTGGGGAGCTTCTCCGAGTCGGCGTTCTTGCCGAGGTTGATCCAGTGGTTCAGGTAGTCACCGGCGTTGTAGCCGAGGAACGGCAGCATCGCCATCGGGTCGCGGCGCACGGCGCCGACCTTGCCCTCGGCGGCAGCGGTCTGCTCGGACGACAGCGTCGCACCGAGGAAGGTGCCGTGCTGCCAGTCGAACGACTCGCTGACCAGCGGAACCGTGGTCTTGCGACGTCCACCGAACAGGATCGCCGAGATCGGGACACCCTGCGGGTCGTCCCACTCGGGGGCCAGGATCGGGCACTGCGACATCGGGGTGCAGTAACGCGAGTTCGGGTGGGCAGCGTTGGTGCCGGACTCGGGGGTCCAGTCGTTGCCCTTCCAATCAAGGAGATGCTGAGGTGTCTCTTCCAGACCCTCCCACCACACGTCACCGTCGTCGGTCAGGCCGACGTTGGTGTACAGCGTGTTGCCCGCCTCGACCGTCTTCATGGCGTTGGGGTTGGAGCCATGGTTGGTGCCCGGCGCGACGCCGAAGAAACCGAACTCCGGGTTGACGGCGTACAGACGGCCGTCCTCACCGAAACGCATCCACGCGATGTCGTCACCGAGGGTCTCGGCACGCCAGCCCGGGATCGTCGGCTGGATCATCGCGAGGTTGGTCTTGCCACACGCCGACGGGAATGCCGCGGCGACGTAGTAGGCCTTGTCCTCGGGCGAGATCAACTTGAGGATCAGCATGTGCTCGGCCAGCCAGCCCTCGTCGTGCGCCATCGCGGAGGCGATACGCAGCGAGTAGCACTTCTTGCCCAGCAGAGCGTTGCCGCCGTAGCCGGAGCCGTAGCTCCAGATCTCGCGGTCCTCGGGGAAGTGGGTGATGTACTTGGTGTCGTTGCACGGCCAGGGAACATCAGCGACGTCGCCCACCAGCGGAGCGCCCACCGAGTGCAGCGCCTTCACGAACGGGCGGTCGGTGCCCATCTTCTCGAGCGCGGCCTTGCCCATGCGGGTCATGATGCGCATCGAGACGACGACGTACTCGGAGTCGGTGATCTCGACGCCCAGCTTCGGGTCGTCGGCGCCGAGGGGACCCATGCAGAACGGCACCACGTACATGGTGCGACCGCGCATGCTGCCGCGGTACAGGTCCGTCATGAGGGCCCGCATCTCGGTCGGGTCCATCCAGTTGTTGGTCGGGCCGGCGTCGATCTGCTCCTTCGAGCAGATGTACGTGCGGGACTCGACGCGCGCAACGTCGGACGGGTCGGAGTTGCCGAGGAACGAGTTCGGCTTCTTCTCCTCGTTGAGACGGGTGAACGTCCCGGCCTCGACGAGCTGATCGGTCAGGCGCTCCCACTCCTCGTCGGAGCCGTCCGCGAAGACGACCCGGTCGGGCTGGGTCAGCTCGGCAACCTCTTGCACCCAGGCGAGCAGCTCGCTGTGCTCAGTGGGGGGTGTGCCGTCAGTTCCGTTCAGACCGGGGATGGTCGCTGAGGTCATCAAACTCTCCTGGGGTGGGGCCGGGAACCGATCCAACCACGTCAGCCCCGCACATGACGGGGCTGAGAGGTAAGCCGAACCGATTTCCCCCTCTCGGCGGGGTGCAGCCCGCCCACTCCGCTGCTGCTCACGTACGTCACCGTGGACAACGAACGAAGGACACGGGTGCCGGGTGTCCTAGCTATAGAGGTTAACGCCGCGCGTCCAGGTTGGGGGAACCGGGTGTCGTCGGTTCGGTCACAGGAACGATTCAGACGACGACGGGATCCTGCCGCGGCAGCGGACCTGCGCGTTCGCTACGCGCCGAGGGTCCCCTCGTCGGTGCGTTCCCACCGCTCCCCGCCGTCGGCGTCCCGATGGAATTCCCAGGACGAGTAGTCGCCGTGGCCGCCGACGATGGTCAGGTTGTCGGCGTCGCCGTCGCCGTCCAGGTCGCTCGCGACGATCATCGCGTCGTCGACCTCGAAGGTCTGGGTGTCGAGGATGCCGTCGCCGTCGATGTCGTGCGCAGGCCCGGTCAGGTGCACCGCACCCGAGTCGGCCCCGAACGAGTCGAGATCGACGTCCGGCAGGTTTCCCGTCACATCGTCGGTCGTGATCATGATGCCTCCCGCTGGTCGTGCCACTACAACTGTGGCTACGACGTTGGACGCGCCGCCGCTCCACTCGGTTCCACCGCGTTCGTCGGCGTTCCTCAGTGCCCCGCGAGCCCCGAGAACCCCTCGAGCACCCGCAGGAGGACGGCGTGGTCCCGCTCGCAGGACGCGAGCCGGCCGCTGCGTTCCGTCGCGAGACGCCGGGCCTCGACATCGAGGGCGGCCAACTCCTCGTCGACGGTGACGGTGGCGGCGCGACTGTCCGCGACGATGCGGGCACCCACCGCGGCCTCGGTCTCGAGGATCCGCCCCAACACGCGCTGCTCCAGCTCGGCCCGCAGCTGCACGGTCGTGTCCGACGCCCACTGCCGCAGGTGTGCCCGGTCCGCGACCAGGCGGCGGGACCGCGCCAGCCACCAGGCCGCGGCGCCGCCGAGCATGAGAGCGATCGGGATGGTCGCGATGTCGAGCGCCGGCACCATCGAGATCGGCGCCACCGCGAGACGTCCCAGGCCCACACCGGCCGATGCGCCGACGACGACCATCATCCCGTCCTCGACACCGCGGTGCCGCGGCTCCGGCCCCGACGGCGCGGCCGCCGGTCGACCCGCGTCCGCAGGCGGGACATCGGACACCCCGGCCCGACGGACCAACTCGCCGAGGTGCCGCTCGACCGCGGCGTCGAGCTCGGCGGTGGCCGCGGCGGCCAGGTAGCCCATCCGTTCCGGGAAGGCCTGCAGTTCGCGGCGTCCCGCACGATCGATCTCGGTCCGCGCCGTCGCCGACACCGCCCGGACCCGACCGCCGGCCTCGTGCAACAGGTCGACGCGGGCGCGCTGGACGTCGGCGCGCAGCCGGCCGAGCCGCTCGGCCCGGCCCCCGTCCCGTTCCATCGCGAGCCGGGTCCTGCGCGAACGCAGCGCGGCGGCGGCCTCGTCGCTGCCGTCACGCAGGGCCCGCGCGGTGCCGGTGATCTGTCGACACGTGCGTTCCACCAGCGAGACGGCTCCGCGGCGCGCGTTGCGCTGGGCCGTGGTGTCCGGGTCCTCGGCGAGCGCCTCGCGCACCGCCACGGTCAGGAGATCCGGCGAGGACAGGACCCGGACGTCGGCGAATCTGATCGAGTGCGCCCGCAGCAGCGCCTCGTCCCGCTCCCGCACCGAGTCCCGGTCCGGATGCTCGCCGGCGCCGGTCGACACGAAGACGACGCGTTCGACGTCGTGCGCGGCCGCGTCGAGCGCGGCGAGCTCGTCCCGCCCCAGGACCGAAGCCACGTCGAGCACCATCACCACGACGCCGGCGCCGTCCGGTGCGTCGATCGTCGGCTCGAACGGTGCAAGGACGTCGAGGACCGGTCTCGGGTCGATCCCGCGCACCGCGACCACGTGCACGGATCGCGCCCCGGTCCGCGCATCCTCCCGCCATCCCCGCAGTCCGTCCGGGTTCCACCGCTCGACGATCCGCTGTGCGTCGGGTGGAAACCCGCCGACCTCGGTCACCGGACGGCCTCGCGGACGCGGGCCCGCCGGAGCACCGACTCGACCCGTCGTCGATTCGCCGGGCCGTCGGGCAGCGACCGGGCGGCCCGCGCCGCCGCGTGGACGGCCTCGTCGCTGCGCAGGTACTGCTCGACGGCGTCCCGGTGCGGCCCGCGGGCCGCGGCCTCGGCGAGCGCGCGCAGCAGCGTCCGGGTCCGCGCGGCCTGCGCGCTGCGGACGCAGTCGGCGACGGCGGACACCACGTCGTCGACTCCGACGGAAGTGTCCGGGTCCGGGCCCGCCACCATCGGCACGGTCGGTACCCCGGTCTCGGCGGTGCACTCGATCGCCGTCCGCACCGCCACCGCCCAGGACCCGAGCATGTCGGCCTTGCCGAGGATCGCGACCGTGACATCGCGTGGCGCGCGCCTCAGTGCCTCGACGTCGGGCGTGCGCGGAGCACCGGCGAGCAGGTAGACGACGACGTCGCCGTCGAAGTCGGGGTCGGCCGATCCGGGGGCGTCGACGGCCGTCGACTCGGCCACGTCCGTGAACCCGGACCGCTCGAGCAGGCCGACGGTGGTGGTGCGTCCGGCACCGGCACGGCCGACGACCTGGATCCGAATCGGTTCCCGGTAGTCGTCCAGGGCACGCAGTGGCGCGCCGCCGACACCCGCGGCGAACCGGCCGAGCTGCGCCAGTTCCGCTGTCGTCGCGGCCCTGTGCTCCACGACAGTTCCGTTCCCCACCGTTACCTCCCCCACCCGACCCACTCCCCTGCCCGGGACCTCCGCCGCCGAGAATACCGCCGACTACCAGGGAGAACGCCTGGATTTCGGGGTATCCCCGCCACCGAACCAGACCAAAGTGTCCATATTATCTGCAGACCGAGTCGGCCCGTGATCGTGGACATACGTGACAATGGTCGGGTGAACGACGCCCATCAGGATGCACCCGAGATCCCGCACGACGACATCGACAACTCTGCTGCCGACTCCGCTGCGGAGGAAACGACCGGTGAGTCGCGGGGGTCGCGCCTGTACCCGCGGGTGACGAGCTTCCGGTCCCGGCGCGGTTCGCTGACGGACCCGCAGCAGGGCGCGTGGGATCGGATGTGGCCGACGATCGGCGCCGAGGTGGGCGACGAGCTGCTCGACACCACCGCCTGGTTCGGCCGCGAGGCACCGCTGATCATCGAGATCGGTTCCGGGACCGGCACCGCGACGGCCGCGATGGCCAAGGCGGAGCCGCACGTGAACCTCATCGCGGTGGAGGTTTACCGGCCGGGTCTGGCGCAGTTGCTGCAGACGGTCGAGCGCGAGGAGATCCCGAACGTCCGGGTGCTGCGCGGCGACGCCGTCGAGGTGCTCGAGAACATGGTCGCGCCCGAGTCGCTGACCGGCGTCCGTGTCTTCTTCCCGGATCCGTGGCCCAAAGCCCGCCACCACAAGCGTCGGCTGCTGCAGGCGCCCACGTTCGCGCTGATCGCGAGCCGCTTGAAGCCGGGCGGAGTGCTGCACGTCGCGACTGATCACGCCGAGTACGCCGAGGCGATCGCCGAGGCCGGAAACGCGGAGCCGCTCCTCACCGAACTCGATTGGGAGTCGCCGATGACGCACGAGCGACCGGTCACGAAGTTCGAGGACAAGGCGCACAAGGTCGGAAGCGCCATTACAGAACTCATCTGGGGGAAGATCAAGTAATGAGTCTCAGCACGCCGGGCACGGCTACCAATTCCCCTGAGGGCGACGGCCGCGACATCCGTCACAAGCGGGTGCTTCTCGTCTGGGACGCCCCGAATCTCGACATGGGCCTGGGCGCGATCCTCGGCGGTCGCCCGACGGCCGCGTACCGGCCGCGGTTCGACGCGCTGGGCCGTTGGTTGCTCTCCCGCACCGCCGAGCTTTCCGCCACCGAAACTGCCGTACTCGAGCCCGAGGCGACGGTCTTCACGAACATCGCCCCTGGTAGCGCGGATGTTGTCCGCCCCTGGGTGGAGGCCTTGCGTAATGTGGGCTTCGCGGTGTTCGCCAAGCCGAAGGTGGAGGAGGACAGCGACGTCGATGCCGACATGCTCCACCACATCGAGCTCCGCCGTGGTGAGGGTCTGGCCGGTGTCATGGTCGCTTCCGCCGACGGACAGGCCTTCCGTGAGCCGTTGGAGGACATCGCAGCAACCGGCGTGCCGGTGCAGGTTCTCGGGTTCCGTGAGCACGCCAGCTGGGCGGTCTCGTCCGACATCCTGGACTTCGTCGATCTCGAGGACATTCCGGGTGTCTTCCGTGAGCCTCTGCCACGGGTCAGCCTGGAATCCCTGCCCGACGAGGGCGCCTGGTTGCAGCCGTTCCGCCCGCTTTCCGCCCTGCTTGTCGGGCGCTGAGGAGTCCATACGTGTTTGCTCGCTGGGGAGATCTGGTCTACCGAGCCCGTTTCACCGTCATCGCAGTGATGGTGGCCGGACTGTTGGCGCTGGGCGCCTACGGTTCCGGTCTCGGTGACCACCTCAGTCAGAGCGGCTGGGACGACCCCGGCTCGGAGTCCGTGGCGGCGGCCAAGCTCGCCGACGGGACCTTCGGCCGGGACACCAACGGTGACGTCGTGGCGATGTACACCGCCCCCGAGGGAAAGACGGTCGACGACCCGGAGTTCACTGCGAAGGTCACCGACAGCCTGCAGCGACTGGTGCAGGAGCATCCCGACGAGGTCGCGAAGTTCAACGGCAGCTACTTCACGTTGCCGAACACGCCGCGGCTGCCGGCTCTGGCCACCGAGGACCGCTCCCATGCGATCGTCAGTGTCGCGCTGAAGGGCGACAACGACACCGCGATCACCAACAACTTTCGTGAGGTGCGGGACGCCTTCGACATCGACGGGGTCGAGGTCCAGCTTGCCGGCATGCAGCCGGTCGCGAGCGCCATCAACGACACGATGGCCAACGACCTCAAACGCATGGAGCTCATCGCAATCCCGGCGGTCGGGGTGCTGCTGTTCTTCGTGTTCGGTGGCGTCATCGCCGCTGCCCTGCCACTGATAGTCGGTGGTCTGACGATCCTCAGCGCCAACGGCATCGTGCGGGTGTTCACGCACTTCGCCGAGATCAACGTGTTCGTCGCGTCGGTGGTCTCACTGATCGGGTTGGGTCTGGCGATCGACTACGGCCTGTTCATCGTCAGCCGTTTCCGCGAGGAACTCGGCGACGGGCGCAACACCAAGGACGCGGTGCGCCGCACTGTGATGACCGCGGGCCGCACCGTGCTGTTCTCCGCGACGATGATCGCGGTCAGCCTCGGCGGTCTGATCCTGTTCCCGCAGGGCTTCCTCAAGTCCGTCGCGTACGGCGCGATCGCGACGGTGCTGTTGGCGGCGTTCACCTCGGTCACGGTGCTGCCCGCGATCCTGAGCATCCTGGGCCGGCGGATCGACAAGTTCGGCCTCAAGCGGTTCGGCCAGATCAAGTCGACCGAGGAGATCGAGTCCAGCATCTGGGGCCGCCTCACTCGCTGGGTGATGCGCAACCCGATCAAGGTCACGATCCCCATCGTGGTCGGGTTGCTGCTCATGATCATCCCGCTGACGGGCATCAAGTTCGGTGGCATCAACGAGGACTACCTCCCGACGAACAACCCGACGCGGATGGCGCAGGAACAGTTCGACGAACTGTTCCCCGGTAACCGCACCGAACCGGTGAAACTGGTCATCGAGGGCGCCGACGGCACCCAGGTGGGCCAGATCCTCAAGACCGCGAGCGGGGCGCCCGGCCTGGTCGAGAAGTTCTCGATCACCGGCCCCGCGAAGGACGGCGTCCAGGTCCTCAAGGCCGGTCTGGTCGACCGCAACGACTCCGCCCCCACCATCGACTATCTGCGCGCGATGGACATCCCGGACGGCGTGGACGTCCTCGTCGGCGGCACCCCGGCGATCGAGCAGGACAGCATCAGTGCGCTGCTCGACAACCTGCCGCTCATGATCGTCACGGTCCTGACCCTCACGACGCTGCTGATGTTCCTGGCATTCGGCTCGCTGGTGCTGCCCATCAAGGCCGTGCTGATGAGCGCGCTCGGCCTCGGCGCGACGCTCGGCATCCTCACCTGGATCTTCATCGACGGCCACGGCTCGGGTCTGCTGAACTTCACGCCCGGACCGATCACGTCCCCGGTCCTGGTGCTGATCGTCGCGATCATCTACGGCCTGTCCATCGACTACGAGGTGTTCCTGCTCTCCCGCATGGTCGAGGCCAGATCGCAGGGCGCCAGCACCACCGAGGCCATCCGGATCGGCACCGCGCACACCGGCCGGATCATCACCGCGGCCGCACTGATCCTGATCGTCGTCACCGGCGCGTTCGGATTCTCCGAGCTGGTGATGATGAAGTACATCGCATACGGCATGATCTCGGCGCTCGTCATCGACGCGACCCTGATCCGCATGTTCCTGGTGCCGGCGGTGATGAAGCTGCTCGGCGACGACTGCTGGTGGGCGCCTGCCTGGATGAAGCGCATCCAGGAGAAGGTCGGGCTCGGCGAACCGATCCTCGACAGCGAGCTCCCGGGTGACGTTCCCGAGCTGACGGCGACGGATGCACCGGCCGCTGCGCCCAACCCCGAGCAGGTCCTCGCTGTGGCTCCGGCCGGCGCGACTCGTGACTCCGACCCCCTGACGCAGCCGATCCCCCGGATCCCGACGACCCCGCGGGCCCGTGCGGCCACGCCGCGTCGCGGCGCTACGCGACCCGAACCGTCCGAGCAGCCGCAGCAACCGACCGCGCCGCCGACCCCGGAACCGGTCGCGACCGCCCCTGCCCCGAAGCCCGAGAGACGTCCGCGGCCGTCCACCTCGGACGACGACGGAGAGGTCGCGTGGCTGGCCGCGCTGCGGGCACCGAACACCGGTGTCATGCCGGTCGTGAAGCCTGCCGCCGCCGAACCCGCACCCGCCCCGGAGCCCCGGCCGGCGCCGGCACCCGAGCCGGTCCCGGCACCAGAGCCCGCGGCTCGGCACGGCGCAAACGACGATCTGTCCGACACCGACACCGGGCGCCATCGTCGCGGTGACGGTGTCGCGGTGAGCGTCAGCGAGCTGCTCGCCCGCCACCGCGACGACGACTGACCGTCAGCTGCCGAGCATCTTGCGCAGCGCCGTGCCGTACGGATGGCGCGCGGTGATCGACCCGAACCGGATCCGACCCCGCACCACGAGGTGCAGCGGCCCGTAGGGCGGGCCGGTCCGGACCTTGTTCGACACCGAGCCCGCGACGGCGTCGACCCCGTTGAGGTCGACGGTCGCCTCGGTCGGAACGACCAGCGTCACCGACCCGCAGTAGTCGTCGACGGTCAGATGCACCACCTGTGTCTGCATGACGGCCTCGGTGAAGTCGAGGGTCGAGGTGCCCATCCGGGAGTCGAGGAACAGGGTCGGCGGGACGTTCCAGCGGCCCTTGCGGGTGATCGTCGACATCCGACTGCGGATGACCAGGGGCTGCTGCGCCGGGTGGCCGGTGGCGTACCCGGTCGGCGGGCCCGCGACCGGGACCGTCGCGGGCGGAGGAACCGGTGCCGCGGGGACCGGCGCCGACGTCGGGTGCTGGCCGGCGAAGTAGGCCGGGTCGATCTGCATTCCGGGCAGATCGACGAGCACCGCGTTCAGCTCACCGCGGGTCTTCGCGGCCAGCGCGGTGTCCATCCGTTCGGTGAACTCGCCGAGCGACAGCATTCCCTGACCCACCGCGCGTTGCAGCAACTCACCGACGTGTTCGCGTTCCGCGTCCGATACCCGCAGATCTCTTGCCTCCATTCCGGCAAGGATAGTTCTCAGTCGCGTGGTGCGGCGGGTCGCCCGAGGTCGCCGTCATCGGGTTCGTCCGGTGTCGCGGGGAACATCGGCACCGACGGGTCGGTGCTGGCGAGGGACTCGTAGGCCTCCTCGGCCTCCTCCTGGTCCTCGGCGCACAGCGAGCGAACTGCCGTGTTCAGGAACGCGACGATCGGAACGGCCAGCAGGCCGCCGACGATGCCCGCGAGCACGATGCCGGTGGTGATCGCGAGGACCACGGCGAGAGGATGCAGGCGCACCGCGCGGCCGAGCAGCAGCGGCTGCAGCACGTGCCCTTCGAGCTGCATGATGCCGATGATGATGCCGAGCACGATCAGGGCGGTGAGCAGGCCCTTGGTCACCAGGGCGACCAGGACGGCGAGGAAGCCGGTGACGAAGGCGCCGACGATCGGGATGAACGCGCCGATGAAGACGAGCGAGGCGAGGGGCAGTGCGAGCGGCACCCCGAGGATCGCGAGCCCTGCGCCGATGCCGATCGCGTCGGCCGCGGCCACGGCCACCGTCGCCCGGGTGTAGCCGACCAGGGAATTGAATCCCTGCCGCCCGGCCAGTCGGACGCGTCCGCGCTGGCTCCTCGGGATCAGCCGGGTGACGAACTCCCACACCTGGTCGCCGCCGTACAGGAAGAAGATGAGCGTGAACAGGGTGAGGAACGCGCCGGCGAAGATCTCCCCGACGACGGTCGCGGTGGTGAGCGCACCGCTGGTCAGCGCCTCCTGATTGGATTGGATGGCCTTGACGACGTTGTCGCCGGCGTGCCGGATCTGGTCCTCGCTGAAGTGCAGCGGCCCCTCGGTGAGCCAGTCCTGCACCGTGGTGACGCTGGCGGTGAACTGGTCGCTCAGGACGGGCAGTCCCTCGACGAACTGTTCCACGACGAACGCCAGGATCGCGCCGACGACGCCCATCGTGCCGACGACCGCGATGATCACGGCGCCGGAGCGGGGCACACCGCGGCGGTGCATCCAGTCCACGGCGGGCATCAACAGCGCCGACGCGAGCAGCGCGATCGCGACCGGGATGACGACCGCCTCGAGCTTCGAGACGACGAACCCGAGGGCGAGCAGTCCGGCGAACAGCACCAGCAGGCGCCACGTCCACGCTGCGCCGATTCGGACGAGCGGGTGGACGGCGTCCGACACCGGCCGGGCCGGCGCCGTCGTCGGCACCGCGGACGCGTCCGATTCCGCCGGTGGGGCGGCCTCTTCCGGATCCTTGTCGCTCACCGCGCGAGCGTATCGGGAGGACGACCGTCGGTGGCGGCGAAACGACCGTCTGGCGCGGCAACCGTGTGCGCTGCCGGGCCGCGAAGGATGTCCCGCTAAATTATGAGGTCGTGTGGGCTTCGTACCGAGCAGTGGCGCTGACGATTCGCAGTCGTTGGCCTCTCTACATGCTCTCGATGCTCGGGGCGAACCTGATCGGCGCGGTGTTGGTGTTCGCGTTCGTCCGGTACGGCATCCCGATTCCGGAGTCGGCCGACATCATCAACGACCACGTCCGGAACTTCGCCGTATTCAGCACGTACCTCGTCTTCGCCGGCGTCGTGAGTCTGACGGCCGCGGCGATGATGCTGCGGTCGGTGATCCGCTGGCAGCTGCGGGGCGGGCCGCCGACGCGCGGTGAGCAGATGGCCGCGCTGCACGCGCCGCTGCGTCAGGCGATCGTGCATCTGGCGTTGTGGTTCCTCGGCGGCGTGATCTTCGTACTGCTGACCGTCGAGGAGATGCCGGAACTCGCGGTGGCCGTCGTCGTCACGGTCTGCATGGCCGCGACAACGACGTTCGGCTTCACGTACATGCTCGGCGAGCGGATCCTGCGTCCCGTCGCGGCGCAGGCGCTCAGCGAGGGCCAGTTCGACCGGACGATGGCGCCCGGCGTCGGCACCCGGCTGGCGATGACGTGGGGGCTGGGCACACTGATGCCGGTCATCGGCATCATCCTGCTGTGTGTCACCCAGCTGACCACCGATCTCGAGTTCTCGCCGGGAGCACTGGCGTGGGCGATCCTGCTGCTGTCGATCATGACGATCGGCCAGGCGTTCGCATTGTCGATGCTCACCGCCAGTCAGATCTCCGATCCGATCCGGCAGCTGCGCCGCGCGATCGAACGGGTGCAGCGCGGCGAGACGGACGTGCGGGTGGAGGTGTTCGACGGCTCCGAGATCGGTCGCCTGCAGGTCGGCTTCAACCGGATGATGCGCGAGGGCGACGAGCGGAAGCTGCTGCGTGAGCTGTTCGGTCAGCACGTCGGCGAGGACGTCGCCCGGCGAGCGCTGCAGTTCGGTACCGAGCTGGGCGGCGAGACCCGTTTCGTCGCGGTCCTGTTCGTCGACATGGTCGGTTCCACCGGTGCGGCGGCCGAACGTCCGCCGGGCGAGGTCGTCGAGCTGCTCAACGAGTTCTTCCGCGTGATCGTGGACGTCGTGGACCGGCATCACGGGTTCGTCAACAAGTTCATGGGCGACGCGGCGCTCGCGATCTTCGGCGCCCCGCTGGACCGTCCGGACGCGCCGACCGCCGCGCTGGCGGCGGCGCGCGAGCTGCGGTTCGCGCTCAACGAGATCACCGGCCTCGACATCGGCATCGGCGTGTCGGCGGGCCTCGCGGTCGCCGGCAACATCGGCGCGGCCGAGCGGTTCGAGTACACGGTGATCGGCGACCCGGTGAACGAGGCGGCGCGTCTCACCGAGCTGGCGAAGCTGCGTCCGAGCCGGGTCCTGGCCTCGACCAGCGCCCTGTACTTCGCCGACGACGAGGAGCAGGCGCACTGGGAGCTGGGTGATCAGGTGCAGTTGCGGGGCCGTCGCCGCAACACGCATCTGGCGTGGCCGGTGCTGTATCCGGAGTGATGTGAGCAGGCTTGGTTACGCTGGGCTCGTGGCACAGCCGGAGCCCGACCCCCGAGGCGGCGACACGAGTCGGCCGCGCGGTCGCTTCTGGTGGCTCAAGTGGGTGGCCGGTGTCCTGCTGCTGGCGCTGCTGATCGGCGAGGGCATCTATCTGTGGCCGCGGCTGCACGAGTCGTGGCAGGCCCTGTCGGAGATCCATTGGGGCTGGTTGGCGCTGTGTGTCGTCGCGCAGGCGGTGTCGCTGAGTGGCTACGGCCGCGTCCAGAAGCAACTGCTGCGCGCCGGCGGTGTGGCGGTGAGCCAGCGCAAGTCCGTCGCGGTGATCTACGGGTCGACGGCGATGGCGTTGACCCTGCCCGCGGGGCAGGTCTTCTCGACGGCGTTCACGTACAAGGAGACCCGACGCTGGGGTGCCAGTCCGCTGGTCGCGTCGTGGCAGCTCGCGATCTCCGGCGTGATCGCGGCCGCGGGTCTCGCACTGATCGGTGTGTCGGGTGCGCTGCTGGTCGGCGGGTCGGTGAGCCCGTTCACGCTGTTGTTCTCGGTGGCCGGGCTGATCGCGCTGCTGTACGCGGGCCGGTACGTCTCGGCGCATCCCGATTCGATCGGGGCCGCCGCGCGATGGGTGCTGATCCGGGTGAACCGGCTACGCGGCAAGCCCGCCGACACCGGCATGGACGCGGTCCGCACCACGATCGAGCAGCTCGACTCGGTCCAGCTGGGCAAACGTGACGCGGCGCTGACACTGGGCTGGTCGGCGGTCCACCGGGTCGCGGACGTGGTGTGTCTGGGTGCGGCATGCTTCGCGATCGGCGCTGATCCGTTGCTCGCGGGACTGCTGATCGCCTTCGCGGCGGGCAAGGCGGTCGCGACGATTCCGGGCGCGCCGGGCGGCCTGGTCTACGTGGACGCGACGCTGATCGCCGCCCTCACCACCGCGGCGAGCATCAGCGCGTCGCAGGCGGTGGCGGCCGCGTTCGTCTACCGCGGCGTGAGCTTCATCCTCGTCGCGATCGTCGGCTGGATCGTCTTCCTGTTCCTCTTCCGCGATCGGCAGCACGAGGATCCGGGGTTCGACGTCGAACTCGAACAGCGCGACCCGACGGCGTTGCCGGAGCGGCGGGACGTGTCGGATCCGACGTCGTCGATTCGCGATCCGCACATCGAGATGCCACGGCCACCCACAGAAGTAACCGAGTGACCTCGGCCGTCAACCGAGGTCGGCTGCCATCGCCTCGAGGTGCGCGCGGCTGACCCGGACGGCCTGCTCGACGTCGCCGGCGGCGATGGCCTCGACGAGCGCGAGATGCTCGTCGGCGTTCGGTTCGGCGTGCCGATCGCGCAGCCCGAGCAGCGCGATCATGTCGACGAGCGCCTCCGCCAGTCTCGGCGTGAACGTCTCGAACAGCTCCGTCAGCACCGGGTTGTGCGCGGCCAGGACGACCGCGCGGTGGACCTCGATGTCGGCGTCGACGAACTCCCGGTCGGGTGCGTCGGCGGCGGCCGCGCGCAGGTCGAGGGCCCGGCGCATCGCGGCGATGTCGGCGGCGGTGGCGCGGGAGGCCGCGAGCCGGGCGGCCTCCACCTCGATCGCGGTGCGCACCTCGACGACGGCGGCGATCGCCTCGGTCCGCACCACCGCCTCCCAGCCGTCGGCCTCGGGTTCGAGCCGTTCGACGAACACACCGGATCCCTGCTTCGGCCGCAGCATCCCCTGCCCGGCGAGCATCCGCAGCGCCTCGCGGATCGTGGACCGTCCGATGCCGAGTTCGCCGGCAAGGGTGGTCTCGCCGGGAAGTTTCGAACCGATCGCCCACTCCCCCGCCTGCAGCCGGCGTCGTAACTGTTCGGCGGCCTGATCGGCCAGCAGGCTGCGGGTCAGTGGGGCGGTCACCCAAACTCCTCAGGTTGTCAGACAAGTTGTTTTGCTCTAGCTTAGCCTGCATGGCTTATCGCGGACTGCTCCTCGGCTGCCGCGGCGGGGTCTGACCGGACCGGCACCCCGCCGCGGGGTTCCGTCGTGCCGGTCGACCCTTCCGACCCGCACAGGAGTCACGCCATGAACTGGAATCGCCAGCGCCCGTCGTCCATGCCCAGCCACCGCTACCGCCCGTACTCCGAACGGGTTCCGGTGCCGCTGACCGAACGCCACTGGCCCACCGCCCGCACCACCGTCGCACCGCTGTGGGTGCCGGTCGATCTGCGCGACGGCAACCAGGCCCTCGCCGAACCGATGGACCCGGCCCGCAAGCGGCGCTTCTTCGACCTGATGGTCGCCATGGGCTACAAGGAGATCGAGGTCGGCTACCCGTCGGCCAGCCAGACGGACTTCGACTTCGTCCGCGACCTGGCCGAGCAGTCCCTGGTGCCCGACGACGTCACGATCGTCGTGTTCACCGCGGCGCGAACGGATCTCATCGAGCGCACCTTCGAGTCGGTGCGCGGACTGCCGAACGTGGTGCTGCACATGTACACCGCGACGGCGCCGACGTGGCGCGACGTGGTCCTGGGCCACGACCGGGAGGCGCTGCACCGCTTGATCTTCGACGCCGCGCAGGACGTGGCCCGCTGCGGCGAGCGGCAGCCCGGGGTGCGGTTCGAGTTCTCGCCCGAGGTGTTCAACCTGACCGAACCCGATTACGTACTGGAGGTGTGCGACAGCCTGACCGAACTGTGGGACGCCTCCCCCGACCGCCCGGTGATCCACAACCTCCCTGCGACGGTGGAGATCTCGACGCCCAACGTGTACGCCGACCAGATCGAGTACATGCACCGGAACCTGACGCGGCGTGACTCGGTGATCCTGTCGGTACACCCACACAACGACCGCGGCACCGGGGTGGCGTGCGCCGAACTGGCGGTACTGGCCGGCGCACAGCGCGTGGAGGGTTGCCTGTTCGGCAATGGCGAGCGCACCGGCAACGTCGACCTGGTGACGCTTGCCCTCAACCTGCACGCGCAGGGCGTCGACCCGATGATCGACTTCTCGGACATCGATGCCGTCAAGCGAACCGTGGAGCACTGCAACCGAATCGACGTGCACGAGAGGCACCCGTACGGCGGCGATCTGGTGTACACCGCGTTCTCGGGCACCCACCAGGACGCGATCAAGAAGGGATTCGCGCACCACTACGCGTCGGCCGAGGCGGCGGGAATCGATCCGAGCACGGCGCCGTGGGACGTGCCGTATCTGCCGATCGACCCGCGCGACGTGGGTCGCGACTACGAGGCGGTGATCCGCGTGAACAGCCAGTCGGGCAAGGGCGGGATCGCGTATCTGCTGCAGACCGGGTACGGCATCGACCTGCCGCGGCCACTGCAGATCGACTTCGCGAAACGCGTCCAGCGGGCCACCGACGACAGCGGCGCGGAGATCACCGCCGAGCAGTTGTGGGAGTTGCTGCACGCCGAGTACGGCTTCGACGGCCGACTGGGCCAGTGGTCGATCGAGCATCGCGAGGGCGGCGATCACCTGCGGGTGCGGGCCGAGTTCGACGACTCGACCGTGGCCGGCGAGGCCTCGGGCACCGGGCCGGTCGAGGCGCTCACCCGGATCCTGGCCGAGCACGGCCACACCGTGGAGGTGCTCTCGCTCGGGCAGCAGTCGGTGGGCTCGGGCAGCGACAGCCGCGCGGTCACCTACGCCCAGTGCGGCAACGGTGACGGGACCGCGCACTGGGGTGTCGGCTTCGACCAGTCGGTGACGGCGTCCACACTGCAGGCCGTTCTCGCCGCGTCCGCCCGCACCCCCTCCCCCGATTCGCGCACGTAGCGGTACCCGCGCCCTGCCGCGAACACCGATAAGTGCGCAAATCGCGCAGCGTGAGCGAGGTCACCTCCGGTTGCGGAATGCCCGGACCGGTGCCACCGTTGTAACTACAGTCTTTGAAGTTTCAACTACTTGCATCGGGAGCACACATGACCACTGCCATCACCCTGCCCAACCTGTCCGCCGGCACCTGGGCCATCGACCAGTCCCACTCGACCGTCGGCTTCATGGTCCGCCACCTGGTGGTCAGCAAGGTCCGTGGCACGTTCAACGACTTCAGCGGTTCGATCACGGTCGGCGAGGACGGTCTGCCGTCCGTGCAGGCCGAGATCCAGGTCGCGTCCATCGACACCAACAGCGAGCAGCGTGACGGCCACATCAAGTCGGCCGATTTCTTCGACGTCGAGCAGTTCCCGACGGCCACGTTCGTCTCCACGGGCGTTCGCCCCGCGGGCTCGAACTTCGTGGTCGAGGGCGAGTTCACGCTGCACGGTGTGACCAAGCCGGTCGAGCTGGCGCTCGAGTTCCTGGGCGTCAACCCGGGCATGGGCAACGGCCCGGTTGCCGGTTTCGAGGCCTCCACCACCATCAACCGCAAGGACTTCGGCATCAGCATCGAGATGCCGCTCGAGGGTGGCGGCGCCGTCGTCGGCGACAAGATCGCCATCAACCTCGAGATCGAGGCCGGCCTCCAGGCCTGATCCAGGCCCCACAGACTGCACACCCGTCACGGCAGAAGTGCAAGCCGTGACGGGTGCGCTGTCATGTCAGCCCGTCAGGACGCGGTCGCCCGACGACGGACCGCCCAGAACACGCCGCCACCGGCGAGTACGACCGCAGCCGCGCCACCCGCGACAGCCGGGTTCACCATCGGCACGGCCGCGCTGTCGGCCGTGGGCACCTCCGCACACACGGCGATACCCGTGCAGCTGGCCGGAGCCTGCGCCGGAGCAGCAGCCGGATCCGTCACCGCCGCAACGAGATTGTGGTCACCCTGCGACGCGAACGGCTTGACCGCCACCGCATAGGTCACCGTCACCGACTGCCCCGGCGCCACCGTGCCCGCGACACCGTAGTTGCCACCGTTCGGCGACACCGTCAGCGCCGCATCGCTGCTCGTCGGCCCCGACACCAGATCCGCATCGTCGAGCAGACCCGACAACACCAGCGCCTGGTCCACGGCCACCGGCTGACCACCGGTGTTCGTGAACGTGGTCGTGTAGTTCACCACCTGGCCGTCCGACACCGCACCCGACGCATCCGACGACGTCGTCACCTGCAGATTCCCCAGCGGCGCATCCAGAAACAGCAAGATGTTGTCCACGACAGCGTCGGTATCGTTCAGGTCCGTTCCGGGCGAGAAGTTTGCTTCGACGCCGATTTGGCGCGTGCCCGCGGGAACTGGGGCGGACTGTTGCCGGCGCACGAATCCGGTTGCGTTGCCTCGCTCTGCGGGCGTTACCGGCGGCAGCGTGATGCTGCTGATCTCCGTGCCGTCGACATCGAGGAATTTGTAGTTGATCTCGACCTTGTCGTTGTCGGTCAGGTACCCACCGAGCAGTGCGGACACGTTTGCCGTCGCGGCGCCCGCGTCGATCGATGCCGCAGAGGGGGTCGTGTCCACCATCTGCCACATACGATGGCCGCTGTTGTAGCCGCCTGAACCCGCGAAGAGACTGATACCGCCAGGGAACGTACCCGTGACTTGCCCGGCACTGTTGACAAGATTGGGTGCCGGATAATTCGAGGTGGACCCGTACCTGACCCAATTGACAGGTTGGGCCTGGATCCACCCGGTCATCCCGTCATCGCCACCACCGTTGACGGTCAACTGACCCGGCTGGGCTGCCATCGGCGCAGCGCCCGCCGGCGCCGCCGTCATCGCTCCCGCACCGGCAATCGCCGCGGCGGCCAGAACCAGGCCTGCCCCCCGACGCGCCATCGATACACCCATCAACTCTCCTCACCGAAAGTATCTGTCCGACAAACCCGGTTGCCGGCCAGAGGCCCGAGTCGGCCCCACCGGACACTAGGAAGAATCGAGACCGATCGGTCTCCGGGCGAGGGCGTTCGTGCGGCCCCCCGCACGAATACGCGGATTCCCGCCCGGCAGGGTGACGAACCGCAAACGAGCAGCGTGACGGCCACATCAATCGAGGCCTTCACCACCATCAACCGCAAGGACTTCGGCCATCAGCGTCGGACTCCAGGCCTGGTCCGGCCCCACAGGCTGCGCACCCGACACGGCGTGTCTGCCGCGGCGGGCGCGCTCCTGTCCCGGAATCCGGGGCCGGAAGCCGGCTCACCGAGAGCGCGCGACGAACCGACTGTCGCCACGGAACTCAGCGACGGACTTGCCTCGAACCCGGACGGTGACATCGTAGATACCGTTGCGGCCGTAGCGTTCCCGCTCGACCGCCTCGGCAATCAGCTCGTCGCCCAGTCGCGTGGGGGCCAGGAACCGGATGTCCGCCCGAGCGGCGACCGCCGGCTCGTCGTACCCGTTGCACGCGAGCGCAAATGCCGTGTCCGCAAGGGTGAACACGAATCCGCCGTGCGTGATTCCGTGCCCGTTCACCATGGTCTCGCGGACCGTCATCGACGCGACCGCACGGCCCGGGAACAGTTCGCGCACCTCGATCCCCAACGCCCGGGACGCCACATCGGCCTCGAACATCTCTTGCGCCGAGGGGAATTCGACTGTCATACTTCTCCCTCCCCGCCGTGCACCGATTCCTCTTCCAGCGTGTACATCGTCACCCCTCCGGTGGCGAAGTTGCGGACATCCCTGGCGGCGTCCCGCATCTCCTTCGACGCCAGTCCGGCGTGCATCGTCTCGGCATCGGGGAAGCACAGCGACGCAATCGCATAGTAGGCAGGGGCGGCGCCGTCGAGTGCGCTGCACTTTCCCCACGTGTAGCCGGACAGGCCGGGGATCTTGCGCGCCAACGGAATGTGCGTGGTGCGGTAGTGGGCGTCGAAAGCACCTGAATCCTCGGGGTGGCCGTAACAGACCACCACCCTGCAGCCCATGTCAGCGCCCTCCACCGCTGGACGCTCCCTTGGCAACGAGGGTGAGGACGTCGTAGGTCGCGACAGCATCGCCGTCCTGATTCGCGACCACGGCATCCCACCGCACCTCGCCGTAGTCGGCGCTGCTGCGCGGTGTGATCAGCTTCGCGGTCAACGTCACGGTGAGGCTGTCGCCCGCCTTCACCGGGGTCAGAAAACGCAGATTGTCGACGCCGAAGTTCGCGAGGACCGGTCCCGGGTTCGGCTCGACGAACAGCCCGGCCGCGAGCGAGACCACGAGGTAGCCGTGTGCGACGATGCCGCCGAAGAGGGGGTTCGCTGCCGCGGCATCAGGATCGGTGTGCGCATAGAAGGTGTCGCCGGTGAACTCCGCGAAGTGGTCGATGTCCGCCAGTGCGACCTGCCGCGGTCCTCCGACGACCGTGTCACCGATCCGCAACTCCGCCAGGTTCTTCCGGAACGGATGGACACCGTCGTCGGTTCGCCGCGACCCGGGAACCCAACGATTGCCGACGGCAGTCAGGATGTCGGGGGTCGCCTGGACCGCGGTGCGCTGCATGTGATGCAGGACTCCACGGATGCCACCGAGCTCCTCACCGCCACCAGCGCGGCCCGGACCACCGTGGACGAGCACGGGAAGCGGCGAGCCGTGTCCGGTCGATTCCCGCGCATCGTCCCGGTTGAGAACCAGGACGCGGCCGTGGAAGGGCGCGAGCCCCAGCACGATGTCGCGGGCGAGCCCGGCGTCGCGGGTGACGACGGAGGCCACGAGGCTGCCCTTGCCGCGGGCCGCGAATTCGATCAGCTCGGCGGTACCGTCGTATCCGATCACCGTGCTCACCGGCCCGAACGCCTCGATGTCGTGTGGCTCGTCGGCGGCCTTGTCATCGCAGCGCAGCAGGATCGGAGGCAGGAAGGCGCCGGTCAGCCTGTCCGCCCCCACGACCTCGAAGTTCTCCGGATCCCCCACCACGATCCGTGCCGACTTCGTCAGTCCACGAAGCGCTTTCAGCACCTCATCGCGCTGCTCGATGCTCGCCAGGGCGCCCATCGTGACACCCTCGGCATCGGGGGCCCCGACCACGACCCGCGACAGGCGGCCCCGCACGGCCTCGACCACGTCGTCGACGAGGCCCGAGGGAACGAGGGCACGGCGGATCGCAGTGCACTTCTGGCCGGCCTTGACGGTCATCTCCGTGACGAGCTGTTTGACGTAGAGCTCGAACTCCTCGCTGCCGGGTTCGACGTCCGCACCGAGAATGGAGGCGTTGAGCGAATCCGCTTCGGCGTTGAAGTGCACACCCTCGGCGACGACTCTCGGATGGACCCGCAGCATCGCCGCGGTGTCCGCGGATCCGGTGAACGCGACCGAGTCCTGCCCACCGAGGTGGTCGAGCAGATCACGCGCGCTACCCGACAGCAGCTGGACCGACCCTTCCGGCAGCAGTCCGGACTCGATGATGCGGCGGAACACCAGTTCGGTGAGATAGGCCGTCTGGCTGGCCGGCTTCACGATCGACGGGACTCCGGCGATGAATGCCGGCGCGAGCTTCTCGAGGAAGCCCCACACCGGGAAGTTGAACGCGTTGATCTGGACGGCGACACCGCGACGCGAGGTGTAGACGTGCTGGCCGAGGAAGGTCCCCGCCTTGCCGAGTTGCTCATGGGGCCCGTCGAGGTGGACGGTGTCGTTCGGTAGTTCGCGCCGCGCCTTGCTCGCGTAGCTCAGCAGGGTTCCGAAGCCACCGTCGATGTCGACACCGGAGTCGCGTCGCGTCGCGCCGGTGGCAGTGGACAGCTCGTAGAACTCTTCCTTGCCGGCCATGAGCGTCAGGGCCAACGCCTTCAGCGCTGCGGCGCGCTCGTGGAAGGTCAGTTCGGCCAGGGCGGGCCCGCCGACCGCACGAGCATGCGCCACCATCCCGGCGATGTCGAGCCCGGTCGACGAGATGCGTGCCACCTCGGAACCGTCCACCGCGCTCAGGAGCGGCGTTCCAGCATCGGGAGCCGTGTACCAGCTCCCGGCAACGTAACTTTGCACTAACCTGCTCACGAAAACCTCTTTCCACCGTACGTTCGGTCGGTAATCAGAATCGCCAGTACGGCGTCCGATTGTCAAGGTTCAATGCAATATTCAGCACCGGTCACGCGTCCGACCGGATTCGTACGAACCCTTGCGTCCCGACCGAAGGTTCGGTTATTAATTGAGACGAGCACACTGCGAAGGAGACGAAAGTGGTGCAAGTAATCCCGATGTGCGGAGCCCGCATCCCACACGAGCGCGCGGGCCGTGCCCTCGCCCGGGCCCCCCTGTCGAGTGAGGCGCCGTGAATACCCTGACGATCGACGATCGTGCCGACCGGATGGTGGTCACCCTCCATCGCCCGCAGCAACGCAACGCGATCAACGCCGAGATGATCTCGGAACTGCACCGGGTGTGCGCGCTCCTCGAGGACGCACCCAAGCCGTTGTTGATCAGCGGATCCGGCGATCACTTCGCGGGCGGTGCCGATATCGCGGAACTGCGGGACCGGGGACGCGACGAGGCGCTCGCGGGTATCAATCGCACTCTCTTCGACCGCATCGCCAGGCTGCCGATGCCCACCGTTGCAGCAGTGAGCGGATTCGCGCTCGGCGGCGGAGCGGAACTGTCGTACGCCTGCGACATCCGTGTCGCGACGGAAACCGCGGTGTTCGGCAACCCCGAGCCGGGTCTCGGCATCATGGCCGCCGCCGGCGCCAGCTATCGCCTGCAGGAACTGGTCGGCAAATCGATCGCCAAGCAGGTGCTCCTCGCCGGCCGCAACCTCGACGCAGCGGCGGCGCTGCGCTGCGGGCTCGTGATCAGCGTCGTGGCCCCCGGCGAACACGTCGCTGCCGCACACGACATCGTCGATCGCATCAACCGCTCCGCACCGCTGGCGCTCAGGCTCACCAAGCTGATCGCCGATGCACCCGGGACCCACTCCTTCGCCGACGACATCGCCCAGGCGGTGTTGTTCGAGAGTCGGGACAAACACGACCGCATGACGGCCTTTCTGGAGAAGAAGAAATGACGAACACAATCCCCGGCCACGTCGGTGTCGTCGGTGGCGGACGAATGGGCGCCGGCATCGCGCAGGTGTTCGCGACGCTCGGTTCCACGGTCACCATCGCCGAGAGCGGCGACCGACAGGCGGCACTGACCCGGGTCTCGGACGGACTGGACCGCGCCCACGAACGCGGAAGGCTCGGCGAATCCGATCCGGCAACGGTGCTCGGGCGTGTGTCGCTCGTCGACGCACCGGACGAGCTGCCCACCGGACTCGATCTCGTGGTCGAGGCTGTCCCGGAATCCGTGCAGCTCAAGCTGGGTGTGCTCTCCCTCGTGGAGAAGACGGTCGATCCGGCGACGGTGATCGCGACCAACACCAGTTCGATCTCGATCGCCGCACTCGGTGCGGTGCTGGATGATCCCCGCCGACTGGTCGGCATGCACTTCTTCAATCCGGTACCGGCGTCCACGCTCGTCGAGATCATCCGGACTCCGTCGACCGACACCGCCGTCGTGGCGCGGGTGTGCACGTGGGTCTCCCAGCTCGGCAAGTCCCAGGTGCTGGTCAACGACTCGCCGGGCTTCGCGACGAGCCGGCTCGGGGTCTGTCTCGGGCTCGAGGCGATCCGGATGCTCGAGGAAGGTGTCGCCGATGCCGAGTCCATCGATCGTGCAATGGAGTTGGGATACAGGCACCCCATGGGTCCGCTACGTTCCACCGATCTCGTGGGCCTCGACGTTCGACTCGCCATCGCCGAGCACCTGACGGAGACGCTCGGTGAACGCTTCAGGCCTCCCGCCCTCCTTCGCGAGAAGGTGGCGCGAGGCGAACTCGGCCGCAAGGCGGGCCGAGGCTTCTTCAACTGGTCCTGAGGCGACACTCGGGCCCGAATCCCACTGACAGGAGATGCATTCCATGAGCGGTATCGACAGGATCGGGCTGTCCACGACTGCGGGCCTGGCAACGATCACCCTGCGCCGACCCGGCGCGTCCAACGCGCTCGATCGCGCAGCGAAGGAACAGCTGTCGGCGGCGGTCGAGACGGTAGCCGGAGACCGAACGGTGCGCGCGCTCCTCCTCGAGGCCGAGGGCAGGAACTTCTGCGTCGGCCAGGATCTCGCCGAGCATGCCGCCGGCCTCGCGGCGGATCCCGCACGCGCGATGGACACCGTCGGCGCACACTACAACCCGTTGCTCACTGCGCTCGCCGCGGTGCGCGTACCGGTCGTCGTCGCGATCAACGGCGCGTGCGTGGGGGCAGGCCTGGGCATCGCACTGGCAGGAGACATCCGGATCGCCGGGGAGAGCGCCAGGTTCGCCACCGCCTTCACCGGGATCGGGCTGGCGAGCGATTCCGGATTGAGCCACACACTGGTCGAGATGCTCGGTCCGAGCCGTGCGACGGGCCTGTTGATGCTCGGCGACCGGTTCTCGGCCGCCCAGGCCCTCGACTGGGGTCTGGTCCACCGCGTCGTGCCCGACGGCGACCTCGTCGATGCCGCCCGGGTGCTGGCGGGCGAACTCGCGTCAGGACCGACCGCGGCCCACATGCACGTGAAGCGCCTCGTATCGGCGTCGTCCACGGGTCTCGTCGAGGCGCTCGAGCGTGAGCGTGCGGCACAAGAGGATCTGGGACGATCGGCGGATCATCGCGCCGCGGTCGACGCGTTCCTCGCCAAACGCGCACCGTCCTTCGAAGGCCGCTGACCGCGCCGCGCACGCTTGTGCCACGCGTCACTTCCATGCATACTCACACCAACCGATCATTCGGTATTAGAAGCAGGACATATGACCTCGTCTATCGCAGAAAATGAGCTCCAGAGCCACTTCGAGGAGACCATCTCGGCCGACCTGCGAGTCGAGCCGCGGGACTGGATGCCCGAGGGCTACCGCAAGACGCTGATCCGGCAGATCGCGCAGCACGCGCACTCCGAGATCATCGGCATGCAGCCCGAGGGCGCATGGCTGACCCGGGCGCCGTCGTTGCGCCGCAAGGCGATCCTGACCGCGAAGGTGCAGGACGAGGCCGGCCACGGCCTGTATCTGTACTCCGCGGCGGAAACCCTCGGCGCCGACCGCGGCGACCTCACCGAGAAGCTGCTCGACGGGCGACAGAAGTACTCGTCGATCTTCAACTATCCGACCCTGACCTTCGCCGATGTCGGCGTGATCGGTTGGCTCGTCGACGGTGCCGCGATCTGTAATCAGGTTCCGTTGTGTCGCAGTTCTTTCGGTCCGTACGCGCGGGCGATGATCCGCGTGTGCAAGGAGGAATCGTTCCACCAGCGGCAGGGCTTCGAACTGCTCATGACGATGATGCGCGGCACCGACGCCCAGCGCGAGATGGTGCAGGAATCGGTCGACCGCTGGTGGTGGCCGGCCCTGATGATGTTCGGGCCGCCCGACGACCGGTCACCGAACTCGGAGCAGTCGATGAAGTGGCGCATCAAGCGACACACGAACGACGAACTGCGTCAGCGGTTCGTCGACATGTCCATACCGCAGGCCGAAGCACTGGGCGTGACATTCCCGGACCCCGACCTGAAATGGAACGCCGAGCGCGGCGCGTACGACTTCGGCGAACCCGACTGGAGCGAATTCATGCAGGTGATCGGCGGGAACGGTGCGTCCAACGTCGAGCGCATCGCCAATCGCCGGGCCGCTCACGAAAACGGCGCCTGGGTACGCGAGGCCGCGACCGCCTTCGCCCGCCGGGCGATCACCAAGGAGAACACACGATGAATGCAGCCGACCGAGTCACCAGCGCCGACTGGCCGTTGTACGAGGTATTCCTCCGCGGCAAACGCGGACTCAATCACGTCCACGTCGGTTCGCTGCACGCCGCCGACGACGAGATGGCGCTCAGGCACGCCCGCGACGTGTACACCAGGCGCAACGAGGGCGTGAGTATCTGGGTGGTGCAGGCGAACTCGATCGCGGCATCCAGTCCGTCCGAGAAGGATCCGTACTTCGCACCGAGCGGCGACAAGGTCTACCGCCACCCCACCTTCTACGAAATCCCCGACAACGTTCCCCACATGTGATCCGGCCGGCTCGCTCGCGCGGCCGTCCACAATCTTCGAGGATGCACGATGACCGACCACGACCATGCCTTCGACGGCCTCGTCGACGAGGACAGCCACGGCCAGTGGGCCTTCGGCACCAGCTTCGACGACCCACTGGCCGGCGTCGACACCACGGTCCCCGACGACGTCGATCTCTCGGCGCTCGCCACCTATTGTCTGATGCTCGGCGACGATGCGCTGATCAGTTCGCAGCGCCTGACCGAGTGGATCACGCGCGCACCGGAACTCGAGGAGGAGGTCGCTCTCGCCAACGTCGCGCTCGATCTGCTCGGCCAGGCGCGCCTTCTCCTGGCGCGGGCGGCCGCGGCCGATGCGGCCGTCGTGCCGCGGATCTCCGACACGGCACAGCTTCCGGGCGAGGATGCGCTCGCCTTCTTCCGCGACGAGAACCAGTTTCGCAACGTCCGACTCGCCGAGATCGACAACGGCGACTTCGCGCAGACCGTGACGCGTCTGCTGGTGTTCTCGACGTGGCGACTCGCACTCCTCGACCGGCTACGGAAGTCACGTGATCCGGTCCTTGCCGCCGTGGCCGTCAAAGGCGTCAAGGAACTCACCTACCACCGCGACTACGCCGCCCGCTGGGCCGTCACACTCGGTTGCGGCACAGCCGAATCGAAGGCGCGGATGGAGTCTGCCCTCAGCCGTGTCTGGCCGTTCGTCGACGAGCTCTTCGTCCCCACCAGCGAGGAGCGCGCGCTCGCTGCGGTGGGTGTGGCGGTCGATCCCGGCGAACTACGGGAGGAGTTCGACACGGTTCTCGATCAGGTGTTGCACGCTGCCGAGCTGTCCGCGCCGACCGGCCGCGTCGCCGGCACGGTAGGAGGACGCGCGGGCCGTCAGGGCCTGCACAGCGAAGCGCTCGGATTACTCCTGGCCGAGATGCAGGTGGTCGCCCGGGCACATCCGGAAGGCGTGTGGTGACATGTCCGCTTCCACCCACGCCGAGCCGCACGTCCGCGATGCGCGGCGCATCGCGGAGTCGGTTCTCGACCCCGAGATGCCGATGCTGACCCTCGCGGATCTCGGGGTCCTGCGCGATGTCGAGGTAGACGCAGACGGTGCCGTGGTCGTGACCGTCACCCCCACCTATTCGGGTTGCCCCGCCATGGCGACGATGCGCGACGACATCCAGCACCGTCTACAGCTCGCTGGCTTCCCGTCGGTCGAGGTGAGGACCACGCTCTCGCCTCCGTGGAGCACCGACTGGATCAGCGACGAGGGGCGTCGGAAACTGCACGAGAACGGCTACTCCGTGCCCGGTCCGGCACCACGCCGCGGCGCGGGCCCGGTGCCGTTGACGCTCACCGCCGCGCCTCGGACGATCGAATGCCCGCGGTGCGGTGGCGCCGAGACCCGCCTCGACTCCGAATTCGGGGCGACACTGTGCAAGGCCCTCTACCGGTGCCTCGATTGCCTGGAGCCCTTCGATCATGTGAAAGAGATCTGAACATGGACACTGTGGACACCACGAAACCCGCTGTCTCGACGCGCAACAGGACCTTCCACACCCTCACGGTCGCAGAAGTGGAGGCGCTGTGCGACGACGCCGCTGCGGTCACGTTCGAGATTCCTGCCGACCTCTCCAGGGAGTTCGCGTTCGGTGCCGGCCAATCCCTCACGCTCCGCCGCACGGTGGACGGCGTCGAGCACCGCCGCTCGTACTCCATCTGCGCCCCAATCGGTTCCAGCCCCCGAATCGGGGTCCGCGAAGTCGCCGACGGGCTCTTCTCGAACTGGTTGGTCCACCAGGTACGCCGGGGCGACAAGATCGATGTCCAGCCCCCGTCCGGATCGTTCGTCGCCGATCCCACCGTCGGTGGCCGGCACGTCCTGATCGCGGCGGGCTCCGGGATCACCCCGATGCTCTCGATCGCCGCGACCATGCTCGCCAATCCCGAAACCGAAGTGGTTCTCCTCTACGGGAATCGGCGCACGCGCTCGGTGATGTTCGCCGAGGAGATCGCCGACCTCAAGGATCGATACGGTGCGCGCTTCCACGTCGTCCACGTCCTGTCTCGGGAGCCCCGTGAGGTGGAACTCTTCACCGGCCGTCTCGACGCCGACCGGCTCCGCGCGATCTTCGGCGCCGTGGTGCCGATCGCCGGTGTCGATCATTTCTGGTTGTGCGGGCCGTACGGCATGGTCACCGATGCCGAAGTCGTACTCGGCGAGCTGGGCGTCGACCCGAAGCGTGTCCACCACGAACTGTTCTACGTCGACGCCGTGCCCCCTCCCCCGACACGCCACCGTGACGAAGGGGTCACCGGCCCCAGCAGCGAGGTCACCCTCGTCCTCGACGGACGCTCGACCACCGCGACGTTGCCCCGGGACGAGACGATCCTCGACGCAGCAGAGAAGTACCGATCGGATCTGCCGTTCGCCTGCAAGGGCGGAGTATGCGGAACCTGCCGCGCGAAGGTCACCCACGGAGACGTCGACATGCGGCGCAACTACGCGCTCGAGGACTACGAGGTCGATGCCGGCTTCGTCCTCACCTGCCAGAGCTATCCGGACAGCGACGACGTGACCGTCGACTTCGACGCCTGACCGCCCGGCCCCGCCCCTCACCACATCGACCCCAGTCGCACCCGACCGCGGCACCCGGAGACCACTATGACCAGCACCGTCACCCCGTCACAGGACATCGAATTCGCTACGCGCGACCGCATCTCGTCCCTACAGCTCGAACGCCTGCAGTGGACGCTGCGCCACGCCTACGAGAACGTCACGCACTACCGGAAGGCGTTCGACGACGCCGGGGTTCACCCCGGCGATCTGAAGGATCTCGGCGATCTCGCGAAGTTCCCGTTCACCGCGAAGGCAGATCTGCGAGACAACTACCCGTTCGGAATGTTCGCGGTGCCACAGGACCAAGTGTCGCGAATTCATGCGTCGTCGGGCACGACGGGACGTCCCACCGTGGTCGGGTACACCGCGACGGACCTCGACAACTGGGCCGACCTGATCGCGCGGAGCCTTCGCGCCGGTGGCGTGAAGCCCTCCGACAAGGTCCACGTCGCGTACGGCTACGGACTGTTCACCGGTGGACTCGGCGCCCACTACGGAGCGGAAAGGCTGGGCTGCACGGTCATTCCGATATCGGGGGGCATGACCGAGCGTCAGATCCAGCTGATCGAGGACTTCCGTCCGGATGCGATCATGGTCACCCCGTCGTACATGCTCACGATCGTCGATGCGATGCTCGCCAAGGGAATCGATCCGGCCCGAACATCCCTGCGCACGGGCGTGTTCGGAGCAGAACCGTGGACCGAGGAGATGCGCGGCGAACTCGAGCAGCAGTTGGACATGGATGCCGTCGACATCTACGGCCTCTCCGAGGTCATGGGTCCTGGTGTCGCGATGGAGTGCGTGGAAACCAAGGACGGCCTTCACATCTGGGAGGACCACTTCTACCCGGAGGTGATCGACCCGGTCACCGGCGAGGTGCTGCCCGATGGCGAGGAGGGCGAACTCGTCTTCACCTCCCTCACCAAGGAGGCGATGCCGATCATTCGCTACCGCACCCGGGATCTCACACGACTGCTACCGGGAACTGCGCGCACGATGCGCCGCATGCAGAAGGTGACCGGGCGAACCGACGACATGATCATCCTGCGCGGGGTCAATCTCTTTCCGACCCAGATCGAGGAGCTCATTCTCGCGGTGACCGGACTGGCACCCCAGTTCCAGTGCGTTCTCGACCGCCCCGGCCGCATGGACGAGCTCACCGTCCGCGTCGAGTCCCGGCCGAACAGCTCGACTCACGAGGCCGATCAGCAGGCCGCCCGGCTGCGGCAGTTGGTGAAGAACCGCATCGGTGTCACCGTCGCCGTGGAAGTCCTGGCCCCGGGGAGCCTGGACCGATCGATCGGCAAAGCTCGTCGCCTGATCGACAATCGACCATCCTGAGAAGACGTGGGGCGCCTCGGATCGAATCCGAGGCGCCCCACGTCTTTTCGGTACGCCTGTCCGCGAAAGTGAGGGTCAGGCCCTCATCCCGTCGAAGGTGAGCGCCACCACCGCATCGGCGAGCTCGGAGACCGATTCGCCCCCGCGCGGCCGGTACCACTCGATCAACGAGTTCACCATTCCGAAAACCAGCCGGCTCGTGAGCGCCGGGTCGATACCCGGCCTGAGGTCGCCTTCTTCGGCGGCGGCCACCACCAGATCACTGACGAAGACATCGAATTCACGCCGGCGTGCGAGCGCACGTCTCTCGACGAGAGTGTTCCCGCGAACCCTGAGAAGCAATGTCACGTAGGGAAGCTCGGTCACGAGCACCTCGACACTTCGCCGAACGAGGTACTCGAGTCGATCGATGGACCGCCCGCTGGTCACCTGATCCTCGGTCGTGACCGCGAAGAGCGCATTGAGAGCCCGGGCCAGCGCGAGCTCCAGGAGCTCCGACTTGCCGGACACATGGTGATAGATCGACGACTTCGTGATGCCGAGCCGCTGAGCGAGCGCCTCCATGCTGGTGCCGTCGTACCCCTTGTCGTTGAACACCTTCACCGAAACGGCAAGCAACGAGTCGAGATCGTATCCTGGTCGCCCAGGCGATCCCGCTCTTCGGACCGGACCTGCCGCTGCCATCTCGCGCGTTCCTTCCAGGACGTGGACACCCGCCGCAGAACGTGCGGCTCGGCACCAGCCTACCGAAGGTTCGGTAATCCCCGTGGCCCGACCGTGAAATCGGGAGGTTCACCGGGCACGACAACGACCACTCCCCTCCGTGCACATCGTGCGAAGGGAAGTGGTCGAGTCGTGGCGGAGTGCTACGGGAGCACCGCGCCGCCGTCCACGTGCAGAGACTGCCCGGTGACGTTGACCGCGTCGGCCGAGAGCAGGTACGCGACGGCACCGGCGACATCCTCGATGGTCTGCGGGCGCTTCATCGGGATGAGCTGGTCCACCATCGCGCCGAAGATCTGCTCGGGCGCCACCCCGGCCAGGGCCGGTTCGTGCTCGGCGAGCCAGCCGGCGGACTGTCGCCACATGTCCGTCCAGATCAGGCCGGGCAGAACAGCATTGACGCGAACGGAAGGGGCGAGCGCGCGAGCCGATGATTGGGTCAACGCCAGCACGGCCGCCTTCGACGAACCGTATGCGGTCAGCAGCTCGTGCCCATTTCGGGCCGCGATCGACGAGAAGTTGACCACGGCCCCTTCACGCCCACGCGTGGCCAGCTCCGCAGCGAAGGCCTGGAGAGCGAAGAAGACCCCGCGGACGTTGACCGCGTAGGTCTTGTCCCAGGTCTCCACATCGAGTGCGTCGTACTGCCAGAATCCGCCGAGCCCGGCCACGTTGACCAGTCCGTCGAGGTCATCGTGAGCGGCGAAGGCCTCCACGACGGCCGCCTGCAACGCGCCCACGTCGCAGATGTCGACGACGTGAGTGGTCACCGCCACTCCGCAGGACCCCACTGCGGCAGCGGTTTCCGCCAACCGCTCCTTGTCGATGTCGATCAGTGCCAGCCCCCGACCTTCTGCGGACATCCGTTCGGCCACGCCGCGACCGAGGCCGCCACCGGCGCCCGTGACGAGGACCGCGCCCGCCATCTAGCGGCCCGTCCGAGCGGGCAGGTGCGCGATCGCGTTGTTCGCTGCGGCGAGGTCGTAGAGCAGTTCGTGCGTGATGACTCCGGCAACGGTGCCGTCCTCGTTGTACCCGACGATCGGGCCGTGGAAGATGCCGAACATCAGGGACTCGACCTCCTGCCTGGGCAGGTGCACGATGCCGGCCGGTTCGTAGATGTAGTGGTTGGGGCCGATGGATTCGGCCTCACCCTCATACGCCCAGCGGCCGAAGATGTTGTACGCCTCCGCGGCGCCGCAATGCATGTGCAGCGGCGCCTGCGCATTCTCCGCCACGTACAGCAGAATCGAGGCCGCACCGGTGGTCTCGTTGATGTTCAAGAGCTTGAAGGACGTTCCCGGCATCGGGAACGGGGTCCACGGGATATCGTCACAGTTGTTGACCCGGGACGCGAGACTGAGGGTCGGTCCCGTCACCGGAGAGCTCGCGCGAGCGAAGACCTCTGCGACCGGGGCGTTGGACTGCGGGTCGATCTCGGGTCCGGTCAGTTGCGGGCGGATCGGGTCGACCACATGGGCGTCGGCTCGGTGAGTGACGTTGACAGACATCGTATTTCCTCCTGTATTCGGGGACACCCCAATGCTCCGATGTGGCGGCCGTCACGTCCATGACGTATTCTCGCCCGATCGTTAGACGAATACCTAAGGTCGTGCACGATGGATCTGAATCTACGGCTCGTGCGTTACTTCGTGGCAGTCGCCGATGCCGGGACTTTCACGAAAGCAGCTGAGCAACTGCATATTGCGACACCGTCGCTGAGCCAACAGGTGCGTAAGCTCGAAGAGGCGTTGGGCGTCTCGCTGCTCGAGCGAGATCACCGCGGGGCTCGCCTCACCGAAGCCGGACTCGACTTCCTCGACGAGAGCCGAATACTGCTGGCCGCCGCCGAATCTGCGGTGGGCGCGGCCCGTCGCCACAAGCGCAGCTCATCGGGGAGGGTGCGCCTCGGGTTCCTTGCCGGTGGCGCCGGGGAGCTGACCCGTCCGATCATCGACGAATTCCATCGACGAGAACCCCAAGTGGAACTGGAACTGACGCAACTGGTGTGGGGAGACGAACTCTCGGCATTGACCTCCGGTCGGGTCGATATGGTCGTCGCCCGCCCGCCTCTCGAGTCGCACCCTCGGCTACGCCGGGTCGTTCTGTTCGAGGAGCCTCGTGTCCTGCTGATGGCACACGACCACCCGCTGGCCCGCCGACGGAAGCTACGAATCGTCGACCTCGCCGACGTCGTTCAGGTGGACACCCGAGAAGGGACCCGAGACTGGCGCAACTGGTGGTCGATCGATCCACGGCCGGACGGCACGCGTCCCACCTACGGCCCGATGGTGAGCAGCATCGAGGAGATGGTCCAGGTCGTCGCGACCACCGATGCGGTTGCGATCACAGGTGCAGGCGTGGCCAGTCTGTTCCGGCGAGCGGACACCACCTCGCGACCCATCGTGGACGCCGAACTGTCGACCGTCGAACTCGTTTTCCTCGCCTCGGATACACCCCGCGCCGTCGAACGTTTCGTTGCGGTTGCGCTCGGGCTGAGCGCAGTCCTCGGCACCCGCTGATCCAGAGGGCAGCGCCCCGTCACGACTTTGCTGGAGCCCAAGCTTCACTTCATTGGCGGCTTCACGGCTGCTTGGTGACAGGCCTGGCCGATCGCATCCTGGAGCGTTGTCAGCTCCGGCCTTCGGTTGCCTTCCAAAGTGCACAGGGTAACCACGCTCGGGCTGATGTCGTCGATGGGCACGAAGCTGACCAGCGGATGACGGTAGTACGTAGGCAGCGACTCAGGCGTGGTGGTGACACCCGCGCCGGCGGCGACCGCTTCGAGTAGTTCTTCTACTGTCGATACTGCAAGACTCGGTTCGGCTCGGGTGCCGTCCGGCCGCGGGTTCACCATCCAGAAGTCGGTCCATTCCGGCGGCCCGCCGCTGCTGCTGATGAACGGCTCTGTGGCAATCTCGGCGAACCGGATCGATTCCCGGGCGGCCAACGGGTGGTCGTGGGCAAGCACGGCCACCCGTCGCTCGGACAGAATTCGCCGGCGCCGGACTCCCTCAGCAGGAAACGGTTCCCGGACAAACACTGCATCGATGTCGCCGGCCAGCAGTGGAGCCAGTTGTTCGCTCCACTCGAGGTGGTGCAACTTCACGTGCAGATCCGGATCAGCGGAGCGGAGCCGATCCAGCACGGCAGTCGTGAGCAGACCGGCACCGGTTGCCATGAACCCGATATCGATGCTGCGACGGCCCAGACGGACCGATTCACGCCACCGCAGAAGGGTCTCGTTGGCGGCCACGACTGCGCGTGCCTGCGGGATCAGCGCGCGTCCGGCTTCGGTCAGCTCGACGTGTCGAGAGTTGCGTTCGAAGAGCAGGAAACGCAGGTCCTTCTCCAACCGGGACACCTGCTGACTGAGCGCCGGTCCCGTCATGTGTAGCAGTGTGGCGGCACGTCCGAAGTGCAGCTCGTCCGCCACGGCTAGGAAACACCGAAGCGCCTGCGGCGAGACATACATGCTTCACCTCGCACGACATCGGTTGGAGAATCAGGTGTCAGGCTAGCCGATTCGGCGGCTACCCGATCGCCTTCGCGTGCATCTCCTGGGACGGATCAGTGGCGTAGTCGACCAGCTGGAGCTTCTCGACGGCGCCGTTGTCACGCGCCATGTAGTAGTGCAATCGGGCGTCCGCGACGACCGCGAGTCCGCCATCAGGCAGGTAGCCGGCGATCGGGCCCTCGACCATGGCGAGCATGACACAGCCGTCCGGGGCGATCGGCGTGTGCACGGCGCCGGCAACCTCGCAGGTGTACATGCCGGCCATGCCGGGATCGTCCTCCTCGTAATAGAATCCGCCTTCCAGTAGATATGCCTGCACATTTCCCATATGCCAATGCGGAGTGGCAACGGTGCCGGGATCCACTTTCAGGATGAGGGTGAACGCGCCGGTCACGAGATTGCAGTACAGAAGCTTGAATCGCGTTCCGGGCATCAGCCAGTCGGTCCACGGAATGTCGTCGGGGTCGACGAATTCCTTTCTTGCGCCCTTCGGCGTGACGCCGGGGTTGGTCATCCAGAATGTCGGTCCGAGGTTCGAGCCAGTGGTCATGGGTTTCCCTTTTCTATTACGTGCGTGGGGGCTTCGGGTCCGTCAGCCGACTGCGGCCATGTCGACCAGGACCTTGATGGCTGTTTGGTCCCGGAGTGGGCCGAACCCATCGGTGATGAGGTCCTCGAATGCGATCGTCTGCACCCAACTGTCCAGCGGATACGCCCCCCGAGCCATGAACTCGATGGCCTCCGGATAGTCGCGGCAGTATGCGATGGAGCCGACGATCTCGCACTCGTTGAACAGGATCTCGGTGGGGTTGAACTCGACCGGCCGCTGGTGCACCGCGACGACCACAACTCGGCCGTGCGCAGCTGTCGAGCGGACCGCATTCAGGAAAGTGGCCGGTACGCCGGCCGTCTCGAACGATCGCGCGACGCCGGCTCCATCGGTGTTCGCACGCAGTTCCGCGACGACATCCGTTTCACTTGGGTCGATGACCCTCGTCGCTCCGACAGCTTCGATCGCCGCGCGCCGCGCCGCCGACGGCTCGATCACGGTGATGTCCTCGATACCTGTGGCCCTCAGCGCCAGGAATACTCCGATTCCGATGGGACCGGCCCCATGGACCGCGACACTGCTGCCCGGAGCGACATCGCCACGGCGCACGGCGTGCAGGGCCACGGCGAGGGGTTCGATCAACGCTCCCTCGCGGGTGCTCATCCCGTCAGGAAGCCGATAGACGTGGTCGGCGTCGACGACTGCATACTGTCCGAGTCCACCCCCGCCGGCCCAGCTGTAGCCGACTGCGGCGATATTGCTGCAGAGGTTGTACGAGCCGGCCAGACAGGCCGCGCATCGTCGACAGTTGACGGTGGGTTCTACCGCCACGGCGTCGCCGACCGAGAGCTCGTCGACGTCTGCCCCGACCTCCACGATCTCTCCGGAGAACTCGTGACCGAGAACCACCGGGACGCTCACTCCAGTGAGAGGATGCGGCGTTATCGGCGCCATCATCGGCGCGTGATAATACTCGTGCAGATCACTGCCGCACAGGCCATTGAAATGCACCCGAACTTTCACCTGACCAGGGCCTGCAATAGGCTCAGGGATATCTTCGAAACGGATATCGCCAACTCCGTGGTAGCGGGCTGCCTTCATTCTTGAAACTCCCGTGTTTCGAGACTCATATAGGTTCTGACGTGATGTAGACAACAGTCGCACTGGGCGTGCGGAGAAGTCCAGGTACTTTCTTTCGTGTATCGATAAGCCGCGCTTATCGATCGGGAGGAGTTCTTCTTCAGCCTGCAGGCGGCCGGATCACGTTTAATGCACGCCGCTTACGAGGCGAGGATGTCCCACATGCACGATCCCACCGCGTACCCACCAGGCAGGCCAGACCGCCGCCAGCGGCGAGGACGCCCCCTACGCGGCCGCCACACCTACGCCGCCGACATCGGGAACTCGGCGCCCTGGCGCGCTACACCGCCCGAAAGCCGATGAAAGCCGATGAAAGCCGAAGGAATGTAGGGCATTACACGGCGTGACCAAGCTGCCGTGGCGGGTGCGCTCCTGCCTCAGGACCCCGGGAACGGGATCGGCAACGTGCTCGACCCGGTCACGGGTGCCGGCGGCTGCGGCAGCAGCGTGAGGTCGCCGGTCGCGGCTACCTCGACGGGGTCCTGACTGACACTGTCGGCACCGTTCTCGAGGTGTCCCATCCAGCGGCGCCGGAACGACGGATCCTCGTCGACGGTGAAAGACGCGTCGTACCAGCCGTGCCGTGACGGCACGCTCCACGACCCCGGCTCCCCCGGCGCCAGTCGGCCGGCGCCCGCGGGGAGCCGCACCGTGAGGTCCGTGTCGCCGTGGTTCACCGCGGTCACCGTCAGCGTTCGGGTGCCGGCGTCGACGGTGGTCCGCATGTCCAACCGCGCTGCGGGCCCGTCGACCGATCCGCCGAACTCGCGACGGAAACCGTTGGGGCCGATCATCGTCAGGTCGTAGCGCTCGCCGCTGACCGTGACGGTGTCGCTGTGGTCGCCGAGCACGTCGAAGTGCCGGGGCAGCTCGAACTCACCCGCGTACGGGTACAGCGCGAGGTGGACGCTCTCGGCTCCGGTGTTGCGCATCCGGACGGTCAGCGACCGCACCTCCGGATCGAGAGCGACGTCGGCGTCCGGCTGATATGGCAATGCGCGAGCGGGCCGGGTCCCGCTCTCCTGCACCGGCATCCGCTGCTGCTCGGGCGGGGCGGGCTTCCACCGCGGGGTGAGCGGCGGAGCGGGCGGCGGTGGCGTGAGCGACGGCCGGGCACGCGGGTTGTCGAAGTCGAACGCCGACGTCAGGTCGCCGGCGACGGTGCGCCGCCACCCACTGATCTCCGGCTGCGTGAACCCGAACCGCCGCTCCAGGAACTGGGTGACCGATGTGTGGTCGAATACCTGCGAGCACACGTAGCCGCCGACGGTCCACGGCGAGATCACCGTCATCGGCACGCGCGGCCCGAGGCCCAGTGGCTTGTCGCCCACGTACTCGTCGGTGACGTCCCGCGGCGGCAACGGCGGCGGCACGTGGTCGTAGTAGCCGTCGTTCTCGTCGAAGTTGAGCAGGACCGCCGTCTTCGACCAGGTGTCGGGGTCGGAGGCGATCGCGTCGAGCACCTTGTAGACCAGGCTCGCGCTGGACGCCGGGGACGACACCATCGGGTGCTCGCAGTCCACCGCCGACGGCACCAGGTACGACACCTGCGGCAACGCGGCGGCCTCGACGTCGGCGCGGAACACGTCCGCGAGCGTGCCGGGCCGCTCGCGGCGCAGTGCGCGGTCGTACAGGCGACGGTCCGGTCCGTCGAGTCGTGCCACGCCCTCGTCGAGGCACCGGAGCAACTGGTTCTGCACGTCCACCGGCAGCAGTGGCAGCGCGACGTAGAGCGCCGCGAGCGTCGGGAACTGGTAGGGCACCAGGACGGGATGCCCGAGCAGCGCGTGCACGATCTGTTCGAACCGGACGAAGTACTCGAGGTTGTTGTCGGTGAAGTTGTCCCACTCCTGGTAGGTCCGCCAGCTCACGCCGGCCGTCTCGAGCCGTTCGGGCACCGTCGTCCACGTGTAGCCGCCGTGCCACGGCATGTACGAGTCGTTGGTGACCGCGCGGGAACCGTCGGCCTCGAATCCGGTGTAGCCGCTGATCCAGTAGTTGCGGTTGGGTGCGGTCGAGGTGGGTACCGAGCAGTGGTAGGCGTCGCACACCGTGAAGGACTCGGCGAGTTCGAACTGGAACGGGATGTCGAGCCGGTCGTAGTGCGCCATCGTGGCGGCGGTCTTGGCGGGGATCCAGCCGTCGTGCCAGCCGCCCTCGACGGCCGCCTGCCCGCCTGCCCACTCGTGGTCGAGCGCGTCCACGTTCTGGGTGTCCATTCGCTGCGCGCCCGCCGCGTCCCCGATCCGGTACGGCACCACCACGGAGTCCCGGTCGGGCTGCTCGTACACGGTCCGCCCGGTGCGCAGCGTCAGCGCGTTGGGATCACCGAAGCCGCGCACACCCCGGAGGGTGCCGAAGTAGTGGTCGAAGGCGCGATTCTCCTGCATCAAGAGTACGACGTGTTCGATCGACTCCAGGCCGCCCGGCGGGACCGGCGAGGCGAGGGCCGCCTGCAACGACGGCGGCAGGAGCGATCCCGCCGCGGCGGCGCCGACGGCACCCGCACCCACTCTCATGAACCGGCGGCGAGACATCTCGAACGTCACTGAACCTCCTGAACAGGCGAATCGGACGCAGTTGCGGGGAGGTTATCGAAGCGGTGAGCGGCCCGGAGCCGAATTCACCGCATCCGCGATGAGTTTCGAGCGGGCGCCCGGTCTGTACGGCAAAAGGCTCCGCGCATCGGGCGCGGGGCGGCCCGAGGAACGGAGCTCGCCATGACCGCTGCAGTCCCCCACACCCGCACCGTCCCCAGCACCGCCGCCGTGTCGTCGCGGGCCCGCCTCATCGGACTCGTCGTCACCGGCCTGGTCGTGGCGTTCCTGCTGTTCGACGCCGGCATCCATCTGGCGAACATCCAACCGGTCCGCGACTCGATGGCGGAGTACGGCTTCCCCGACTACGCGCCCTACATCATGGGTGTGGTGATGCTCGTGTGCCTGGCGCTGTACCTGGTGCCGGTCACGTCGATTCTCGGCGCCGTGCTGCTCACCGGTTATCTCGGCGGGGCGGTCGCGTGCAACATCCTCACCGAACAGTCGCTGCTCTCGACGATCCTGTCCCCGGTGTACGTCGGAATCTTCGTGTGGGGCGGGCTGTACCTGCGTGACGCGCGGGTCCGCGCGATCATGCCGCTCGTCCGCGACTGACGCCGACCGTGGCCGCGCCGTCCGCGGTCACGACGCCTGATCCGCCCCGGTTGCCCTGCTCGGCGAGGGCAACCGGGGCGCGCTTTCCGCCGGGTCCGTCGTGACGGATCCGGCGTCGGCATAGGCTGGTCGTCGTGAAGAAGTACGTCCCCGCCGCCGTAGTCGACATTGTGCTGGTCCTCGCGTTCGCCGCGGCGGGCCGCAGCAGTCACGAGGAGGCCGTTCTCAGTGGGTTGCTCACCACGGCGTGGCCGTTCCTGGTCGGCCTGGCTGTCGGATGGCTGATCACGTTCCTGCTCTACCGCGACAAGTTCGACGCCGTGCTGGCTTTCCCGACCGGCGTCATCGTGTGGGTCTCGACGCTGGTGCTCGGCATGCTGTTGCGAGTGGTCAGCGATCAGGGCACCGCCTTCTCGTTCATCCTCGTCGCCGCGTCGTTCCTTGGCCTGTTCCTCATCGGCTGGCGGGCGATCTACCAAACAGTCAGGCGGCGGCGCACCCTCAGCGGACTCTGAGGCCGCGTGACGCAGGATGAATCGGGGGCTCCGATGACTTCGAAGGTCGAACCGCATTCCGGAAGAACCGATTCCGATCGGGGGTTCTTCGGACAGCCGTTCGCGTTGGCCAACCTGTTCGGCGTGGAGATGTGGGAACGCTTCTCCTTCTACGGCATGCAGGGCATCCTGCTGTACTACCTGTACTACGAGGCGGACCAGGGCGGCTTGGGCCTCGACAAGGCCGCCGCCACGAGCATCGTCGGCGCCTACGGCGGCACGGTCTACCTGTCCACGATCGTCGGGGCGTGGATCGCGGACCGAATACTGGGATCCGAGCGGACGCTCTTCTACAGCGCGTGTCTGATCATGTTGGGCCACATCAGCCTGGCCGTACTTCCCGGGCTCGCCGGGGTCGGCGTCGGACTCGTGTTGATCGCGTTCGGCAGCGGCGGCCTCAAGGCGAACGCGACCTCCCTCGTCGGCGATCTGTACGCCCCGGACGACGAGCGTAGGGATGCGGGCTTCTCGATCTTCTACATGGGCATCAACCTGGGTGGCCTGATCGGTCCGCTGCTGACCGGGTGGGCGCAGACGAACTGGGGATTCCACGTCGGCTTCGCCCTCGCCGCGGTGGGTATGGCGCTCGGCCTGATCCAGTACACGTTGGGGCGCAAGCGTCTACGCGGGATCGGCGACAGCGCGCCCAATCCCCTGCCTGTAGCCGACCGCCCCCGGGTGATGGTGCTCACCATCGTGGTTCTAGTCGTCGTCGCGGCCCTGTCCCTGACGGGCGTGATCACGACCGGCAACCTCTCGGAGATCGTCGTCGCGCTGACCATCGTCGCGGCCGTCGCGTACTTCGCGGTGATCCTCACGAGCAGTCGGATCACCGGGACCGAGCGCAGCCGGGTGTTCGCATTCATCCCGATGTTCATTGCGAGCGCCGCGTTCTGGTCGCTGTTCCAGCAGCAGTTCACGACCGTGGCGATCTACGCCGACAAGAGACTGGACCGCAACCTGTTCGGTTGGGAGTTCCCGCCCACCTGGGTGCAGTCGATCAACCCCGTGTTCATCATCATCTTCGCCGGGGTGTTCGCGGCGGCGTGGACCAAACTCGGTTCCCGCCAGCCGTCGTCGCCGATCAAGTTCGCGCTCGGCACCGGCATCATGGGCGTCGCGTTCCTGTGCTTCATCCCGATGTCCGGCGGAGGCGCCAACAGCGCACCGCTGTTGGGCCTCGCCGGCATCCTGCTGCTGTTCACCTTCGCCGAACTGCTGCTGTCCCCCGTCGGACTGTCGCTGTCCACCAAGCTGGCCCCCGCGGTGTTCCACACGCAGATGGTGGCGCTGTTCTTCCTGTCGGTGGCCCTGGGCTCGAGCCTCGCCGGCACCCTCTCGGGCTACTACGACGAGAGCAACGAGGTGCCGTACTTCGCCACGGTCGGACTGGCGTCCATCGGCATCGGTGTCCTGCTGGCGATCCTGTCGCCGTGGATCCGGAAGCTGATGCGCGGCGTGCACTGACCGCCGTCGTCACAACACGGTGCCGTCGACGGGTTCGATCTCCACGCAATACCAGTCGACGCTCTCACCCCGCCCGGCGTCGAAGGTCTGGACCCGGTCCCACGGCGGCACGGACCGGAACCGCAGCGACCCGGATCGCAGACTGGCGCCGTCGTACCATCCGGGTCGGCTGGGGGTCCGGTAGGGCCGGACCAGAACACCGGTGCGGACGATCCGGCCGCGAACCTTCGATCGGAGCCGGGACGTCGCCCAGGCGTAACGGTCGAACATCGGGGTCCCGGACAGCAGGACCGCGGACCCCGCCCCGTCCCGGGCCTTCGCCAACACCGATCCCAGTGCCCCCAGGTCGAGGACGCAATGCGGACCGTCGTCGTCTCCGACGACGCCTGCGACATCGGTGGAGAGAATTTCGCCGGGAAGGGGGCTGTCCTGGATCTCGGTGCCGGCGTCGAACCAGACGGCCGAGCCCTCGATCACGTCGCCGACACGCAGTGCGTCGTAGCCGGGTTCGAGGTCGACGAGCATCCACAGGGTCCGACGCGCGTCGGTTGTCATCATCGCTCCCCGCGCACTCGGAAGATCCGATGGTCGACGCCATCGGGCGCGGGGTCACCTACCGGCGACGATACCCACTCCCGTCAGGCCTCGTACCCCGATGTGCCCGCCCGGCTCAGCACCAGCTTCGACAGCACCGCCCGGTCCGACAGGCGCAGCACGACGTCGGCCAGTTCGACGACGTCGTTCACCGTCAGCATCGTCTCGGCCGGGATGCGGTCCTTGGTCCACTCCGACATGTCGGTGTCGACGTAGGCCGGGGCGATCGCGGTCCCGGCGATCCCGTTGCCGGACTCCTCCAGGTTGAGGGTCTCGACGAGCGAGATCAGCGCGGCCTTGGTCGCCCCGTACACCGCGAGGTTCGCTTCCGCGTACACGCCCGTGATGGACGAGATGGCAACCACTTTCGCGCCTCGGCCGGGATTGTCGGCAGCGCCCTTGCGCAGCAGCGGCACCGACCGTTGCAGCAACGCGAAGGGAGCCGCGAAGTTCACGGCGACGGTCTTGTCGAACCGCCGCATCGGAAACTCCGCGACGGCCCCAGCGGTGCCCACGCCGGCGTTGAGGACGAGCGCGCGCATCGACCCGAACCGGTCCTCGTGTGCCCCCGCGATCGACGCGGCCGCCTCGGGATCGGCCATGTCCGCGGCGACGGCCACGACGTCGGGTGCCCCCGCCGCCCGCAGGTCCGCGGCGACCGCGTCGAGGCGCGACTGGTCCCGGGCGGTGACGGTGAGGGCGTAGCCCTGGCCCGCGAGACGCTGCGCGATGCCCAACCCGATGCCGCGGGACGCTCCGGTGATCAGTGCACTGTTGGTCATCGTGTTCCCTCTCCCAGGGCAGCGAGACCGGCCGCGACCAGCGGCGGTACGGCCTCGTGCGCCTGCGCGAATCCCTCTCCCGTGGTGGCGCCCTCACGGTGGCGATGCGTGATGCCCTCGGCGATCACCGCCAGTTTGAAGTTCGCGAGCCCCAGGTAGAACGACCAGTGGTCGATGGCCCTGCCGGTGGTGGTGGCGTACTTCTGCGCGAGGTCGTCGGTGGACGGCAGCCTGGTGCTCGTCCACGCGGCGGGTTCGCCGAGGATGACGTCGAGCGCGGGATGCCGGTAGACGCACATCTGGGCCAGATCGGAGAGCGGGTCGCCGAGTGTCGACATCTCCCAGTCCACCACCGCCACAACTCGTCCGGGATCGTCGGTGGCGACGAGGGTGTTGTCGATCCGGTAGTCGCCGTGCACGATCGCGGACTGCGACGTGGCCGGGATGGCGTCCGCGAGCAGTCCGTGCAGCCGTTCCAGGTCCGGCAGTTCGCGGGTCTTGACCCGCTCCCACTGCCGCGCCCACAGCGCGACCTGCCGGGTCAGATACCCGTCGGGCCGACCGAACTTCTCGAGACCCACCGCCCGGTAGTCCACATCGTGCAGCGCCGCGAGCACTCGCACCAGTTCGTCGGTGCACGAGGCGATCTCGACGTCGCTCAGGGTCGCGAGATCGTCGACGGTCCGGATCACCCGGCTGTCGACGAATCCGGTGACCGCGAACGGGGCGCCCATCACCGACTCGTCCTCGCACAGCACCACGGTGGGCGCCACCGGCACCGGCGAGTCCTGCAGTGCGGCGCACACACGGTACTCCCGCGCGACGTCGTGCGCCGACGGCGTCAGGCCCGCGGTCGGGGGCCGCCGCAGCACCCACTGCGACGCGTCGTCGAACACCCGGTAGGTGAGGTTCGACTTGCCCCCGGAGATCAGTTCGGCACGAAGATCACCGGTGGTGGACACCTCGGACTCGGCGAAGAACCGTTGCAGTGCAACCAGGTCCAGCCCATCCAGCCGCGCCGCGGTCACGACCGGCCTTCCTCGCGGGCGGCACGCTTCGCCTTGCCCACGGCGCGCTTGGCCAGTGCCCAGCGGTGCACCTCGGACGGACCGTCGTAGACACGGAACGGACGCACCTCGCGGGACAGACGGGCCAGCGGCAGATCGCCGGACACGCCCATGCCGCCGCACATCTGGATCGAGCGGTCGACGATCCGGAAGATCGCCTCGGATCCGAAGGCCTTCGCGATCGAGGTCGAGTCCGACGCGGTCTCCCCGCGGTCGAGTTCCCAGCATGCGCTGACCAGCAGGGCGCGCGTGGCGGCGATGTCGATCTCGTTGTCGGCGACCATCTTCTGGATCATGCCGAGATCGCCGAGCCGGGACCCGAAGCCCTCACGCTTCGCGACGTACGCGACCGCGACGTCGTGCCCGCGGCGCGCCGCGCCGAGCCACCGCATCACGTGCGTCATGCGGGCGGGGCCGAGCCGGACCTGTGCGTAGGCGAAGCCCTCGTCGACGGCACCCAGGACGGCCTCGTCCGGCACGAACAGATCCTCGAAGAACACCTCGCAGTGGCCGCCGATCATCGCGCGGTCGAGCGTGTCGATGTGCCGACCCACCCGGATTCCCGGCGCGGACGCGGGCGCGAGGAACATCGTCGCGCCGCCGCGGTCACCGGGCGCTCCGGACGTGCGTGCCATGATGATGAAGAAGCCGGCACCGTCCGCACCGGTGATGAACCACTTGTGGCCGTTGATCTTCCATCCGCCCGGCGCCTTCTCGGCGCGCGTCGTCAGCGCCGCGGGGTCGGAGCCCGCGCCCGGCGCGGGTTCGGTCATCGCGAATGCCGAGCGCACCTCGCCGCGAGCGAGCGGCCCCAGGAACTGCTCCTTCTGCGCCGCGTCCGCGACGTGTGCGAGCAGGTGCACGTTGCCCTCGTCGGGCGCCCCGATGTTCAGGGCCGTCGGCCCGAACAGCGAGTACCCGCCGGCCTCGAACACCGGCGCGCGATCGCTCATGTCGAGACCGAGACCGCCGTATTCGACGGGCGCGTGCGGGGCCAGCAGCCCCCGCCCCTTCGCCTCGGCCTGGAGTTCGACGCGCAACGCGTCGCCTCCGGCCGCGGTGATATCGCCACTATGGGCATCCTCGATCGGCAGGACCACGTCCCGCACGAACTCGCTGGTGCGCTCGATGAGCGCATCCACCTCGGGCGAGTACGACAGATCAACAGCCACGCCACACCTCCGACTACCGGCTACTACCTTACGACCGAGCGATCGCTCGGTCGGTCTGGATTACGGTCGCACAGCGACAACTCCCCGTCAAGCCCCGACCCACCGTCGTACCGAATCGAACCCGACAAACCGACCAGTCGCTACTGTGGTGGACGACCATCGACGAGGAGGACGATGTGACCACCAGCCCGGATCGCACGCGAATCGAGTTCCCCGGCATCAGCTCGCGCGCGTGGGAGCACCCCGCGGACCGTGCAGCTCTTGTCACACTGCGCACCCTGAAGGGTTTCGACACCATCGTGCGCACGTTGTCGGGGTTGCTGCAGGAACGGCAGCACCGCCTGATGTACCTCGCCACCTCGATCCGCGTCGACGAACGGCAGTTCCCGGATCTTCACGACCTACTACGTGACTGCGTCGAGATACTGGGGGCCGAGGAGACGCCCGAGCTGTTCGTCCTGCAGTCCCCGGCGGTCAATTCGTTCACGATCGGCATGGACAAGCCGTTCATCGTGGTGACCACCGGGCTGCTCGATGTCATGAACTACGAGGAACAGCGCTTCGTCATCGGCCACGAGCTGGGTCACGCGCTGTCCGGGCACGCGGTGTACCGCACCATCCTGCTGCACCTGATGCGGCTGGCCGGCACCATCGGCTGGGTCCCGGTCGGCGGTTGGGCCCTGCGAGCGATCATCGCGGGGCTGATGGAGTGGCAGCGCAAGTCGGAACTGTCGGGCGATCGGGCGGGCCTGCTCTGCAGTCAGGACGTGCACACCGCGTTGCGGGTCCAGATGAAGCTGGCCGGCGGTTCGCGGGTCAGCGAGATCGACCCCGACGCCTTCCTCGCGCAGGCCGTCGAGTACGACGCGAGCGGCGACCTGCGCGACGGCGTCCTCAAGCTGCTGAACATCGAACTGCTGTCCCACCCGTTCTCGGTGCTCCGGGCGGCCGAGCTGAAGCGGTGGGTGGACGACGGCGAGTACGCGCAGGTTCTGCGCGGCGAGTACCCGCACCGATCGACGGACGACGATGCCCGGATCGGCGACGAGTTCCGCAATGCCGCCAAGACCTACAAGCAGAACTTCGATCAGTCCGACGACCCGCTGATCCGCGTCCTGCGTGACGTCGGCAGCGGGCTCGGCGACGCCGTCGGTGCCGTCGGGCACGGCGTCGGCGAGGTCGCGGCCGACATCAAGGAACGATTCTCACACTGGCGCAGAGGCTCCGGCGACTGACCCGTACACCATCTCCTACTCGGCGACCGGCGCCGACGAGCAATCGGCGCCGACCGCGCCCCGGGCGATCGCGCTGTAGCGCTCGACCACCTCGTCGGGGCTGAGCGGTCCGTCGGGCCGGTACCAGCTGGCGACCGCGACACAGAGCGTGGCGACGGCGCGGCTCGCGTCGCCCGGGTAGGGGGTGTCGAAGTCGCCGGCCTGCACCCCGGCCAGGATGACGGCGTCGAGCATCCGCTGCTGTTCGTCACGCATCGCGACGTACTCGGCGCGGCCTTCCGGCTCCATGCTGCGCATCTCGGTGGAGGCGACGAACGCCTGCTCGCGCCGGAACATGTGGAAGCGCAACAGCGATTCGACGACGGCGTCGAACTGCTCGCGCGGCAACGGCCCCGCCTCGGCGAGCGCCCGCCGGCTGCGGTCGAGCAGGTCCGTCATGATCACCTCAGTCAGCGCCACCAGCATCGACTGCTTCGACGGGTAGTGGTGGTACAGCCCCGGCACCGACAGCCCGGCCCGCGCGGCGATCTCCCGAATCGACGAACCCTCGTAGCCGCGCTCGGCGAACAGTTCCAGCGCCGCCGCGAGCGGGCCGGGCAGCGCCGCGTCCCCGTAGAGCCGCCACGATCCCGGTGCCACGTCCGATGTCATGCCCCCACCGTATTCACGACGCCCTGCCGTGTGCGACTCCGCCCGGCGCCGACATCCCAAATATTAATTGGGCTTGCCAATGATTGGATTACCCGTGTAACTTCGGCGACCAATCCACTTCCACCGTCCCCGAAGGAGATCGGCCGATGATCCAGGAACTGTCGTACGTCGGAATCGCGTCACCGCGATCGGAGGACTGGCGCGCCTACGGCACACGACAACTCGGCGCGATGCTGACCGACGACGGACCCGACGGCGCGGTCCGGCTCGCGGTGGACGACGTCAGCTACCGGATCGCGGTCCATCCCGGAGAGCAGGACGAATTCCTCTACGCCGGTTGGGGAATGGCGAACGAAACCGATCTGCAAAACTTCGTCGAGAAGCTCGAGACACACGGCGTCGACGTGCACACCGGTGACGCCACTTTGCTCGCCGAGCGACAAGTCGCCGAGCTGTCGTGGTTCGAGGATCCGTGGGGGATCCGGCACGAACTGTCCTGGGGCAAGCTCGCGACCCCCCTGTCGTTCACTCCGGGACGCACCATGCGCGGCGGCTTCGTCACCGGCGATCAGGGCCTCGGACACGTCGTGTTCCAGGTACCGGATCTCGACGAGGCCAACCGGTTCTACGTCGATGTCCTCGGCTTCCGCCTGTCGGACCGCATCGCCACCGATCGGTACACGGTGCGCTTCTACCACGTCAACGGCCGCCATCATTCGCTCGCGCTCGCGGAGCTACCGGGGTATGTCGGGTTCAACCACCTCATGCTCGAGGTCGAGAACATCGACGATCTCGGCACCGCGATCGACCTGCTCGACGAGACGGGAACGGAGGTGATGCAGACACTCGGCCGGCACACGAACGACCTCATGACGTCGATCTACATCAGTTCACCGTCGGGCCTGCAGATCGAATACGGCCACGGGGGCCTGGTCGTCGACGACCTGAGTTGGATTGCCCGCACATACGACCAACCGAGTTACTGGGGACACCGGCGGCCCGCGTCGAGCCGTTCCCGCGTCCCAGGAATCGTCCGGCCGGCCCCGGCGCCAGCCGACGCGAACGCCGCGATTCCGTGAGCCGGGACGGCTCAGTCGCGGCAGCCGGAAGGCTCCTCCAGGTTCGAGATCCAGTCGACGGCCTCGCCGAGAACAGCGCGGTGGCTCGGGGACAGTCCGCCGAACACCGCCTCCTCGACCTCGTCCAGGGCCCGGTCTGCGTCAACCAATGTCGCACGCCCCTGGTCGGTGATGGAGACGATCTGGCGGCGACGATCCTCAGGATCGCGCTCCCGGACAATGTCCTGTGACTTCTGCAGCCCGTCCAGGTAAGCGACGATGTCTCCCGGGTCGAGCACCACCCGTGAAGCAAGTTCCTTCTGGTGGCACGGGCCCAGTTCGTTCAGGATGCTGAGAATCGCGTGCTGGTTGGGAAGCAGACCCACCTCGGACAGCTTCGCGCCGTAGACCTGCCGCACCTTCAGTGCCGACTTCACGAACCCGTATCCGAGTCTGTCCGCGAGCGGCGGCGTCTCGGAACGGCGTGTGGATGGCATGGGGCGAGTATAGAGAGCAGAGCAGCCATCCCTATCGGCTCACTTCACTCACTTCACTCACTTCTGGATGGGCTTGGCGATTTCCTTCATGAGCAGGTCCGTCATCTTCAGTGCCCGATCGCCGCCGTCGGCGTCGGCGACGAACACCGCGAAGGCGAGGTCGCCGCGCGAACCGAAGAACCACCGGTCGCTGTCGTTGCCGGACGCGATCCCGATCAGATCGGGGTACTGCTTGAGGAAGGACGCCGGCCCGGTCTGGACGTTGTCGCGCATCGCGTTCCGCAACTGGTCGTTGACGTTCGCGGGAAGCGCGTCCTCGACGTTCTTCGCGGTGGCCTGCTGGCCCTCGACGATCATCGGCATCGGGGCACTGCCGCGGGCAACGGACGCCGCCACCATCGCGAGACCGAAGGGGCTCACCTGTGGCTCCGAACCGTTCTTCGACTTCATCACCTGGTCGACGCCCGACTGTGACGCGGTGAGCACCGCCGTCTCCGGGTCGAGACCGGGCATCTCGTAGTTCAGGCCGATGCCGAGCTGCCGTCCGGCGCGCTCGAGGTCGTCCTCACTCACGTCCTTCGGGTCGACACCCGCCTGCAGCGCCGCGGCCTTGCGGACCAGATCCACCGAGTTGCCCGCCGGGTAGAGGCTCGAGAACGCGATGGGTCCCTGCTCGATCGCCTGATTGTTCTGCGCGGCAACGACGACCGCACCGGTCGACGGCCGGATCGCGACGATCGCGGAGGGGGTCCCGACGCTGACGACGGCATTCTCCGCCGCCAACTGCAGCTGCGAGTCGATGGTGGCCTTGATGTCCGGCCCGGGAGGGCCCTGGTAGCCCACCTGCTGCTGCATCGCCCCGTCCGGCTCGACGACGTTGACCGCCCAACCGGCGGTGGCGTCGCGGTTCGCCTGCCACACCGTCCGCAGCGGGTCGAGCAGCGGTGTCACGATCCGGCGGTCGGTGGTGATGAGCTTGGGCTGCTTGTCGACGACGACGCCCGGGATGCCCTGGAGATCGCGTTCGAGGTATTGGAAGTCCTGGTCGCGCAACAACACCGCGACCACCCTCTCCCCCGGCTTCTCCGCAAGATCCTTGCGCATCAGGTCCGCGGTCACGAGCGGGGCGACCGGCTCCAGCGCCTTCGCCAACCGATCGGTCGTCGCGACCGGGTCTGGCATCGAGGACGGATCGAGCGTGATCGCGTTGATCGTCTGCTCCGCCATCAAGGGGTTACCCGCGCCGTCGAGCACGCGGGGTGGCGCGGCATCGGTACGGTCGTACCGGACCGTGCGCCCGTGTCCGAGCGCCGGCGCGAGCAGGGTCGGATCCCACGAGACCCGCCAGCCCACCGAGAGCTTCCGGACGCCGCCGTCGACGTAATAGCTCCAGTCCTTGCCCTCGCCGAAGTTCCACGCGGTGTCGACGGTGAAGAATCCGGAATCGCCGTTGAGTTCCATGAACTGCGCGAGGGTCCACGTGGATTCCTTCGCGTCGAGTCCGTCGAACATCTGCTGGATGGATTCCTCGGCCGCGTTCGGGTAGGACGTCAACGACGCTGCGGCCGAGGCGTCCCGATCGTTCAGGGCCTGTACGAATCCGTTCACCACCGACTGCGCGCTCGCGTCGGACTTCTGTCCCACACAGGACACGAGCGCGACGGCCAGGACGGCCACGAGGCCGAGCGGCAGGGCGATCGCACAGCTACGCCGTAGGCGGGGCGAGGCTCGGAAACCCATGGCCACAATCCTCCCTTTTGTCACATGCGTAACAAGCACGGATCGCCTACGAAGAAGTCACGATTGCGCCACTGTCGCCCAGTGCCTATATCTCCCCGTGACCATGCGAGCCCGACTCGAGACCTACCCGACCCCGGTGGAGCTACCGCAGGAAACGTCCGGCAGCGTCCAGCGCGGGGCCCGAACTATCCGCTCCCGCAACGAAAACCGCGAAAGCCAGGTCGTTGTCGATGCCCACGAACCATCCGTGTGAGCCTGTGCCAACACCGTACTCTGCCGTGCCCGTCTTGCCCTCGAGGTTCGGAAGATCGGCCAGAACCCTCGCGGTCCCGTCCGTGACCGTCTCGCGCATCATCGCCCGGAGGTCCTCGCCGACGGTGGCCGGCACCGGCGCCACGCTACGGTCGGCGGCGCCGGGCTGCCCGGCAATGATCATCGGCGCCGGCGTGGAACCGTGGGCGATGGACGCGGCGACCAGCGCCATCCCGAACGGTGACGCCGTCACCTCGCCCTGGCCGATCGCCGACTCGACACGCTCGGCCGGGGTGTCGGCGGACGGCACGGTTCCGGTGACGGTGGTGAGCCCGGGTGTCGTGTAGTCCACGCCCAGACCGAACTGAAGCGCGGCCTGCTGCAGCGCATCCGGTGGCAGCGAGACGGCCAACCGCGCCATCGTCGTGTTGCACGAGTGTGCGAACGCCGAATGCAGCGGCACCGACCCCAGGTCGAAGTTGTCGTCGTTGGGGATCTGGCGGCCCTCGACGTTCTCGGTCCCCGGACAGGGCAGCACGGTATCGGGCGTGACCTTCCCGGCCTGCACCGCGGCCGACGTCGTCACGGTCTTGAACGTCGACCCGGGCGGGTACAGCCCGGTCAGCGCGATCGCCCCCTGCGCGTCGGCCGCGGCGTTCTGCGCGACCGCGAGCACCGCCCCGGTGGACGGCTGCAGCGCCACGATCGCGGCCGGTTGCGCCACGCCCGCGAGCGCGTCCTCGGCCGCGGTCTGCAGCCGCAGGTCCAGCGTCGTGTCGATCATCGGTGCCGGTGCCGCGTCCCGGCCCGCGAGCCGACGCGCCGTCCCGTCCGGGCCGACCATCTGGACCGCCCACCCGGCGGAGGCGTCCTGGCCCGCCTGCCACACGTTCGCGAGGTCACCGAACACCGGCGACGCCAGCGCCCGGTCGACGGTGAGCAGACGCGTCTGCTGCGCCAGGTCCACGCCCGGGATCGCGGACAGCCGGTCTCGGATGGGTGCAATGTCGGATTCCCGCAACGTGATCGCGGTGGTCGGCTTGCCGTCGGCCTTCGCGAGCTCGCCGCGCAGCGACTCCGCGGTGATCGTCGGCACGATCGGGGTGAGCAACGGCGCCACCGCTGCCGGGTCCGCCGACGGCTGTAGATTCACCAGGGTGACCATCTGCTCGGCCATGATCGGCCGGCCGTCGGCGGCGCGCACCTCCGGTGGCCTGCCCGTGGTCGGGGTGAAGCGGACGGTCGAATCGGCACCCAACTCCGGGACGAGCAGCTCAGGAGTCCACGAGAGTTTCTGTTGCCCATCCAGATTCACGAGCGTTCCGTTGGTGGAGTAGGTCCAGTCCCGTCCGTCACCGAAATCCCAGTCGGCCTCGAGCGTGAACGCGTCCCCGCCCGTCGAGACGGTGAAGGAGTGCACCTGTGCGCCCAGTCCGTCGAACATCGCGGTGATCGCGGCGGACGCGGCGGCGGGATCGCTCGTGAGGTCCGCGGCCGCCTGGACGTTGCCGCCCGCGAGCGCGTCGGCGAACTGCTGCTCCGGCGACGGCGCATCGCCGCCACCGCATCCCGCCAGCACGAGGGCGGACACCGCCGCCAGCGCGGTCAGTGACGTTCGGGGGCGCAACGGCAATCGCAAGGGCAATACGGACATGCCCTGATGATGCCCCAGAAACCGACCTCGTGGACGGTGGCGCACGGCCGTGAACGGAGTAATCATGTAATCAGTGCAGCAAGTGGATCGACCCGAGGAGGACGATCATGAGAAGAGCACACGGCCACGGCGGATACGGACCCGGTGGCCGCAGATTCGGAAGGCCCGGCGGCTGGCAGCAGGCCGACGCCCCGGACGCCTCGGACGCCGTCGACTGGTTTGCCGGACGGCTCCCGGACGACTGGTTCGTCGGACCCGCCACCGTCGAGGTGGACCGGGAGGAGATCGTCGTGACCGGCGAACTGCCACCACCCGAGGAAACCGAGGGTGCGGAGAATCCGGCGGCCACGGCGGAGGGCCGGGTCGCCCGGTTCCGCGAATCCACCCGACCCGAACGCATGCAGATCGCCGACGAGGCGGAGGCCCGCTACGGACGAAAGGTTGCGTGGGGTGTCACGATCGGTGATCAACGAATCCTGTTCACGCACCTGGCCGTTCCGGTGATGACACGACTGCGACAGCCCGAACGCAGGGTCCTCGACACTCTCGTCGACGCGGGGGTCGCGCGCTCCCGCTCCGACGCGCTCGCCTGGACCGTGAAACTCGCGGGCCAGCACAGCGAGGAGTGGCTCGCCGAGCTGCGCGAGGCGATGCGCAAGGTCGACGACCTCAGATCGGAGGGGCCGAAGATCTAGTCGAGGCGCGCTCTCGCGGCCCTCGGAGCCGGATTCGTCAATGTTAGTGTGTCGCTTGATTCGTAACCGGGGGGATTATGAGCGTGCCTTTACAGGTCGACGTCGATGCGCTGCGGGGACTGGCGAAGTCCCTGCGCGACATCTCCGCCGACATCGGCGCCATCAGTGTGCCCGCAACTACCGAGATGCCGGGCTTCCGGATCGAGGCCGTCGCACGCGACGCCCAGGCCGCAGTTCTCGATGCCTACAACGGTCTCGGCGAGAGCATCCACTCCATGGCCGAAGCCGCCGACGTCGACGCGACCGGTTACGAAGCCGCCGAGCACGCCTTCCGTGAGCAGCTCACCCGCTCACAGCTACGGCACGACGGTGATCGGGCACGCCGCCAGCGACGGTCACACCCTGGACGCCGATCAGCTCCTGCTCGTCGCGAGCCCGGGGATCGGGGTCTTCGAGGCGACCGAGCTGTCGCTCACCGGCGTCGATCCGAGCCCGACCGGTGACCACGTCTTCGCGACGACCAATGCCCACGATCACATCCGGTTCACGCCCGACCAGGTGCATTTCACGCAACCGATCGACAACGATTTCGGTGCTCGTGTCTTCACCGCCGACGAGGATTCGAAGGGCCCGTGGTGGGCGCTCGGGATCGATCTGGACCTGCACAGCACCTACTGGGACCGCGACAAACCCCGCGTTGAGCAAGATGGGGCAGATCGTCGCCGGGAAGGGAGACGAGGTCGCGTGACACTGCGGACCAGGATCGGCGCTGCCGTCGTGGCGGCAGCTGTCGTGACGACCCTCGCGGCCTGCTCCAGCGACCCCGGGGATGCCGTTGTCGCGCAGCCAACCACCCAGGAGAGGGTCACCATGAGTCCACCACTGACCGAGCGCGAGGCCCGAGCTGCGATCGAGGACCATCTTTCCGGGACCCTCGCGGCCCTGCCCCGACAGATCTCGTTCTCGCTGCAGAACCCCTTCGCCGCGCACGCGAAGTTCACCGGCGGCGGCAGCGTTCCGTGTGACGAGGCAGCGTCCGGGCCCGATGCCGATCTGACGTTCAGCGTCACCTACTGGGTGATCGGGGTTCCGGAGTCCGAGACCGGACGCTATCTGGACGTCTTCCGTGCGGCGTGGCAGCAGCAGGGGTGGAATCCCCTCGCGAACGCCGGCGACGGACCCGAACGGCGTGTCCGGGCCCGGACCCCGGACGGTTACGGGTTCACGGTCACCGACAACGGTCAGGGCATTCTGACGATCGCCGCCTCGTCGCCGTGTTTTCCCGGCGGGACCCGCGACGGGGGATCGATGCCCGCCGACATCACCAATCCGTGACGCGATGATCGACAGTGGATTCGAGGAGTTCGGCGCGAAGGTGCGCCGCGCACAGGACGTGGTGGAGCGGCTCCGCGGCCGGGCCGGCCGGGACGGGGTGACCATCGAGGTCGATGCCGGAAATCGGCTCACCGCAATCGAACTCGCCCCCGAGACGATGCACCTCGGCGCCGATCGCCTCGCCGAGCTGATCCGCAGCACCTTCGCGGGCGCGGTCGCCGACCTGCAACCACGGATGCGACAGGCGCTCGCCGAGGTCACCGATGATCCACAGGTGGCCGGCTTGAACAGATGGATCAGGTCGCAGGGACCCGAAGCCGCCCCACGGCCGTCGTCGTGCCGCGACGACACCGACGAGCCCAGCTACCTGGATCAGCGGGGCGGCAGCATCTTCGAACGCTGATGCACGGAAGCTACGAGCGGTTCTCCCACTAGCGCTGATGTCGGTCGCGCGACGCCGGTCGAATACCGTCCCGTGCAGTGCCAACGACAGGGAGCCGTCCCACTGTGCTGTCGGCGTGAAGGCCTGTGGCCGCCTACCCCGGTCGGGTGGGCGGCCACAGGACGTGAGCGGTGATGGTGCTGGCGGATCAGAATGTCCAGCTCGAGGAACCGACACTGCCGAACGAACCGAACGAACCGGCCGCGGGCGGGGTGGTGTCGGTGATGTCGAGAACGATCGGCAACACGGCAGCATCGCCGATGCCGTTGGTGGCGGTGAGAGTCAATTCGAATCGTCCACTGGTGGTGGGGGTTCCGGAGAGCACCCCGTCCTGCGACAGTGTCAGTCCGTCGGGCAGAGTGCCGGCGAGGACGCTCACGGTGGGGGCGGGCTGCCCGGTGACGGTGAAGGTGTGGCTGTAGGGCTGGCCGATGATTCCCGCGGCCGGGGTTCCGGCGAGGGTGGGGGACTCGTCGATCGCGATGACGGACACCGTGCCACTGCCCTGGTTGGTGACGTAGACGCGGTTGCCGCCGACCGCCACCCCGGACGGATTCGTGCGGACATCGATGGTGTCGATGACCGCGGGCGGGGTCGCGGCGGTGTCGATCACCGACACCGTCCCACTGGTGCGGTCGGTGACGTAGGCGCGGTTGCCGTTGACCGCCACCCCGTACGGATTGGCGCCGACCCTGATGGGTGCGCCGATGACGGCGGGCCGGCTCGCCGCGGTGTCGATCACCGACACCGTGCCACTGCCCTGGTTGGCGACGTAGGCGCGGTTGCCGTTGACCGCCACTCCGTACGGATTGGCGCCGACCCTGATGGGTGCGCCGATGACGGCGGGCGGGATCGCGGCGGTGTCGATCACCGACACGGTGCCGTCGCCCCAGTTGGTGACGTAGGCGCGGGTGCCGTTGACCGCGACCCCGGACGGCGACGCGCCGACCTCGATGATGTCGGCGACCGCGGGCGGGGTCGCGGCGGTGTCGATCACCGACACGGTGCCGGGACCCCAGTTGGTGACGTAGGCGCGGGTGCCGCTGATCGCGACCCCGGACGGCGACGCGCCGACCTCGATGATGTCGATGACCGCGGGCGGGGTCGCGGCGGTGTCGATCACCGACACCGTGCCGTCGCTCTGGTTGGTGATGTAGGCGCGGGTGCCGCTGATCGCCACCCCGACCGGATTCGCGCCGACCTCGATGATGTCGATGACCGCGGGCGGGGTCGCGGCGGTGTCGATCACCGACACCGTGCCGTCGCTCTGGTTGGTGACGTAGGCGCGGGTGCCGCTGATCGCCACCCCGACCGGATTCGCGCCGACCTCGATGGAGTCGGTGACGGTGTCCGCGCCGGCCGGGCCGGCAACCGCGGTGGTCAGGACGGCGGCAACAGCGAACCCGCCGACGGCAAGTGCCGCCGCGCTACGAGACAGTCGCCCACGTGGGCGTAGCCGATCAACGATGGCCATAAGAGGATGTTCCCTTCCAGAGTGGTCCGCACCCCGTGCCGGGCACGCGGCAGCCACCGTCCGACAGCCACCTGGGAAAGAACATAACGGACATCCGTCCAGAAAAAGCCTGCGCCCGGCCCACATCGGCATCGGCAACACCCCAACAGGTCAGCCGCTCGACTCGGGTCACATCGCCAAAGCCCTCGGCTTCAGCCGCGCCACCCTCTACGGCTACATCAACACCCACATGCCGGACCATCGCCGAACAGTGCACGACACTTCCGGCACGCAAATGTCAGAAGCCGACAGCACACGACGGTAAAACGCCAGGTGACAGCGCAGTCCACTTCTGAAACTGACAGCCGATCGACTGACTCACCGGAATCCTGCTCGTCCGACTTCCCCGAGGACCCGAACGCACCTGGCCGGCCGGCGGAAGTGATCACCGCGGACGGGTCGGCAACGCGCGGGCGCAGTTGCGCGCCAACCGATCAGACACGTGGTCACCACTCCAGCGTCTGACCGTCCACTCGAACACGGCCGAAGAACCGCTTCTCTATGTCTGACCCGTTGCGGTTGTAGCCGTTCATGATTTCCGCAAGCTCGCCGGCGAGGGCTCGTAGCGCAGCGCTGACGGTCTCGACACCACCTTCGCCGTCCCATCCCCAATCCCTGGGGACGCCACGAATCGTGATGTCGATATTGGCATCATGCGGCGTCTCCACAGTGAAGCTGATCCCCCGAGGGGCATCGCCGATTGGATCATTGACAGCGACCTGTTCTGGTGCAGCCGCCGCCGGGAACGTCACTCGCGCAAGCGCAATGTCTTCGCGGATCATGTCTGCGATTCGCGACAGACTGGCATGCCGACCCACCCGATCGTGGCGCGCACCGTATGTACGGTCACCGTAGCCGCACTGGGTGCGTGACTTGTTCAGAACTCGCTCGAGCATTCGTTCTGCTGCTGCCCGTTCACTGTCTCCAGTGCGTGGGTGCTCGATCAGAGCTCGCAGGCGCATGATGCGAAGGCTAGCGTTGTCGGCCACCCACGCAGGGTATCGCGCACCTACCTTCGGTGTGCTCAGACCGGATTCCGTGGATCGTATGTGCTTCAACCGCCACCGATCGCAGGCCCGAATGGTGCCCTGTATGACGATCGTTGAACCACGGTCGCCGGGATCGACTCCGGATCGAACGGGTATGGCGAGGCGATCGGGGTGGGGCTCGTGACGTCTCGTCGAGCCCGGGCAGCCGCTAGGGCTGGGGGCTACCGGCCTGCCTGCTGTGCCGGCCGGTCAGCCAGGCTCCCCGGACGAGCATCAGCACGCCCAGAGCGATGCCCCATCCGAGTTCCGAGAGCACGACGCCAACTCCTGACTGGCCGGTGACATCAGTACTGGCGACCGCACTGAACGCGGTCGTGAACCCGGCCGCCGTGCCCGCCGCGGCGGCCAGCCCGCCGGCCACCGCCCAGCGGGAGAGCTGAGCCGAGGCCAGACACAACAGCACCACAGTCACTCCGCAGGCAACCACTTGCCAGGTGGGGAACTGGTTCGGTGCGGGCAGTCCGGGGCCACGGAACTCTCCTCGGTAGTCGGCGGACCAAGTCAACCAGCCCGCACACGACAGGAACCCCAGCACAAACGCCATCAGGCCGGTCGCCCATAGCCCCAACCTGCCACCGCCGGTCTGCATTCCGACCAGATCCCCTCTGCCCGAGGAGTACGCCAGGCCGGCCCGCTCCGACCGCCAAGCGGACCGGATGATGCCCGCACCGAAGATGGTGGGCACACCCACGAAGATGAATTCCATCCAGAGGAACTGCGACCAGGAAAGGTCGAAATCGACTGTCATGGAAGGAGTATGCACGCATACGAACTCCCGATCTCCCTGGCCGGGGCGGACCTCTGGTTTGTTCCGGGTCGGCTCCCGCTAGCTGTACCCGGTCAGGACGTTGGTAGCGGGCGTGTCGGCTTGATGTGAAGAGAACCTCCGAGTGGGGTGTGGCTTGTCTAAGGCCCACATCCGCTCG